>JBCCGJ010000044.1:0-23960 GCA_039029335.1 Actinomycetota bacterium
ATCTCGATCTCGAACTCAAACAAACAACCTTCCCTGATAAGGATTGATGACAAACTACTGGAATACTACTCTAGAATCATTCCTAAGTCCTGAGGTCCACAACCGTCTATTTGACACCGAAGAAACTCCACCTACCGCTGAAGATCCAGAAAGAACCGACGCTGCTGCTGATCTCATCGGGTTACCATTGCTGCTGGTTCTGGCGACATGTCCGAAGGTTGTCGAACAGCCGAGTACAGCGGGCAGGAGACTGGCGGGTCGATGGTCGTATCACTTGACGAAGGAAGCGGCGCAGAGGAACCCACCGGGGACACCTCCGATGGCGCGTTAAAAACGGCCGGCGGTGATGCAGCAGCCGGTGGCGCAACGGAAGCCGTGGAGGCCGACCAGGACGGGATTGACGCCCTGGTGGTCCGGTACTGGGAGCCGCTCGTCCAGTTGGCGTCCGACCGGGGAGCCGACGATCCACAGCTGGTGGCCGAGGAGGCGATGACCGCCGCCTTGCTTCACTTCGGAGGCCGAGTGCCGTCTCCCGATCTTGGCGTTGAGGGTCGGCTCATACGAGAGGTCGTCGCACGCACGGCCCGGCCGTCACCGGAGGACCCTGCTCACGGCGTGCTCGAAGCGGAGGCGTCACTCCCTGGCCCCGGTTCGATCGACCAGGTGGCGTCCGCCGGTCCAGATAGGACGCTGAGCCAGGCGTTTCTCCAACGGCCGTCGCAGGGTACGGCGCTGGTGCTCCTCGCCGGTATGGCCTCCCTTGTTGTGGTCGCCTCGGTGACGGCCTGGTATTTGATCCGCGACGAAGCCGGCTCCGCAGACGATGCAGCTCCACCGATCGCCGAGTCGGTCGACCGAACCGACGGCACAACACCTTCCGCGGTGCTGGACATCCCCGGACGAGATGACGCGGCCGACAACACCGATGACCCCGCCGCCGACGAGACGCCGGATCTCACCTCACCGTCGACCACCACCGAGCCGACGGCGACGTCTCAGCCACCGGAATCGGCCGACACCACAGCGGCGCCTGCCACCATCGGACCGCCGGTCGACTACGCTCGCCAATCGCTCGCCGGCATCGGGTTCGAAGGTGAAGACCTCCGCGGGGCCGACTTCTCCGGTGCCATGCTCACCGGTGTCCGGTTCACCTCGGCCGACCTGCAAGGCGCCGACTTCTCCGGTGCCGTGTTGAACGACGTCGATCTGAGCGGCGCCGATCTTCGTGGTGTCAACCTGACCGGCGTGTTGATAAACGGGACCGAGTTCGCCGGTTCCGATCTGACCAACACGACCTTCGTCAACGCCAACATGAACCGGGTCGAGTTCGGTGGCGCGGACGTCTCCGGCGCCGACTTCACAAACGCCAACTTCACCGGCGGTAGCACGATGGATGGATTCTGGTCGCCGACGAACCCGCCAACCGGCCTCGCTCAATAGCGGCGTCCTGGGCGGTTCGGCGGTTGGCGTTAATTGCGCCATCGTTGTCGTCTATGGCGCGGACCGCTGAGGTGAGGTCGCGTAGGTTGAAGATGACAGCTCCTCTTCAACCGCAAAGGATTCGCCCATGTCGAACGCCCGGCTTGAACCCGCCCAACTGATCGCTGCGGCCGAAGAGCTCACGCCGCTCCTGAAGGAGAAGGCGAGAGAGGCGGAGATCGCTCGCCGCCCCCTTGACGAGGTCATCGACGCCCTTCGGGAGAGCGGCATCTTCGCCACCCTCGTGCCCCGGGCCCACGGTGGTCACGAAGCGGACATCGACACCTTCTTTGAGATCTCGCTCATCATTTCCCGAGCGGACGCGGCGATGGGCTGGCTCGCCGCGTTCTACATGGAGCATTGCTTCTGGTTCTGCGGGTTCCCCGAAGACTTCCAAAAGGAACTGTTTGCCGAGCAGCCCTTCGTGCTCGCTCCTGGATCGCTGAGCCTCGCCGGCGGATCCGCCGAAACGGTCGACGGCGGCTATCGGCTCAGTGGGATGTGGCAGTGGGGCACCGGAATCGTGCACGCCGACTGGGTGATGGTCGGTGCGATGAAGACCGACGAAGACGGCAACCTGGCGCCGGTGTTCTTCGCCGTACCCCGGGATGAGGTCGAGGCGATCGACACCTGGTTCGTGGCCGGCATGTGCGCAACCGGGTCCTATGACCTGAAGATCGACGATGTCTTTGTCCCCGAGGGCCGTACGGTCGATCTGCTCGGGCTGATCAACGGCACTGCGGCCAGCGAGTTCCACGAAGCGCCGCTCTACCGGACACCACTCGTTCCGATTCTCGGCTTTGCGTCCGCACTGTCGGCGCTTGGTGCAGCCCAGGGTGCACTGGACGCCTACTGCGAACAGACCAAGGCCAAGATGGAGGCCAACGAAGGTCGAGCCGGCGGGCTCATGACAAACGAGGGTAAGCCGTCGGTTGTTGCCGAGGCGGCGTTGACGATCAACGCGGCCGAACTGGTGCTTCGGGATGTCCTGCGAGAGGTCATGGAACAGCGGGACACCGCAACACCCGACGTTCGCAGCAGTTGGGTGACCCGTATGGCCCATGCAGTCTTTATGTGTCGGAACGCCGTCCAGGACATCGTGTCGGTCACCGGGGCCGGCGGGCTCCGCCTGGAGAGTCCGATCCAACGAGCCCTCCGCGATATCACCACCGGGTCGAACCACATCATCTTCGACCGCGAGACCCGATACGCCGACTACGGCCGAACCCTCCTCGACCAGCCGATCCAGAGCTTCCTGGTCTAGTTCGGTGACCACGTCCCGCCCTGCGCTTCTGCCGGCCGAAGAGGCGGCGCACGCCGCAGCCTCGGCCGACATCGACGACCGCAAGGCGCAAACCTCTCTCTACCGCGCGCTGCTCAACCAACCGCACCTGGCGAAACGGGTGAGTGACCTGATCGACACGCTCATGATGGACACCGTCCTCGATCCCCGCCTCCGTGAGCTGATCGTCATGCGTCTTGCATGGTCGAAGGGCTGTGTCTACACCTGGACACAACACTGGCGGATCGCCCCGATCTTCGGCGTGGAGGAGGAGCACCTGCTGGCCGTTCGTGATTGGGAGGACCACAACCACTGGTCGTCGGCCGACCGAGCCGCCCTCTTGGCCACCGACGAGACCCTGTCCGACGGGGTCATCTCACCGGACACCTGGGACCACTGCATTGCTGCATTCCCGACGGCGGCGGAACGACTCGAATTGGTTCTGGCCATCGGAAGCTGGAAGATGATGTCGGAGGTCCTCCGGACCCTGATGGTGCCACTCGAGGACGGTGTGGTCCCCTGGCCACCCGACGGACTGGTGCCGAACCGGCCTGGTGGAGCAACCGAAACAAACGGTGCCGGGCTCGAAAACGACGGGGAGAATCCATGACCACGCTGCTGCCACTGTCCACGAATTCCTTTGTCATACCGGAGGACCGGGACATGCTCCCCTCCGAGCGGCGGGAGTACGTGCGGACGCACCGCACCTGCGTCTTCGGCTACCCCCGCCAATCGGACGGTCCGGCGATGTCGGTGGTGTACTACATCCCAACCGAAGACGACGAGCTTCTTATCGCAACGATGGCGGGTCGGGCCAAGGCAAAGGCCGTCGAGCGGGCCGGCAAGGTAAGCCTCTGCGTCCTCAACGAGCAGCGGCCCGTCGGGTACCTCCAGGTCTACTGCGATGCGGCGGTGGACCGTGACCGGTCGCTGACGGTCGACGTGATGCTGGCGGTCGGTGGCCGGATGTCGGGCGAGGAACTCGATGCCTCGGCCCGACCGTTCGTCGAGGCGATGGCCGAGGAGGAAGACCGGGTTCTCCTCCGATGCCGGCCATACGCCACCTTCGCCACGCCACCCCGCCACCTCCACAACAATGACCAGGACGAGCAGCTGACCCACTGGCTCTCCGGCTCGGTGCCCTGGGACGCCGCCGACCCCACCTAGCCGCGGCGCCGGGTCCGGCGATGCCGGGTCGCCACCAAGATCGCAAACACCTCGAAAGGGAGGAGCGGCATGACCGACATGGCCGAAGAGACACGACAGATCTTCAATCCGGACGTCGTCAACCCGGAGATGGAGATGGCGGAAAAGGGCAAGGGGACCCCGGACGCAGCAGAGCTGGCGATCGAGGCCATCAACCCGCTCAACGCCCACCTGTTCAAGGAGGACCGGTGGCAGGATCATTTCGCCCGGCTGCGGGCGGAGGATCCGGTCCACTTCAATGAGCTGGACAGTGCCGGCCGGTACTGGTCGGTGACCCGCTACGACGACGTGCGAGCGGTCGACGGCGACTGGGAGACCTACTCGTCGGCTGGCGGGATCACGCTCGGGCTCTCGGCGGAGAGGCTGGCCGAGATCGAGCAGCCGCCGCAGCTGACACCGTTCATCGCCATGGACCCGCCGGACCACACACAGCAGCGCAAGACCGTTCGCGGTGTTTCGGCCCCGAAGAACCTTCGCAACATCGAGCCGATGATCCGGGAGCGGACCGCCGAGCTGCTGGACTCGCTGCCCGAGGGTGAGACCTTCGACTGGGTCGACACCGTCTCGATCGAACTCACCACCCTCATGTTGGCCACGCTCTTCGACTTTCCGATGGAGGACCGGCGCAAGCTGACCCGATGGTCGGACATCGTGTTTGCCATTCCCGGTCCCGGCGGGGTGGTGGAAACCCAGCAGCAGAAGATCGATGAGCTGTTCGAGTGTGTTGCCTACTTCGAGCGGCTCTGGGAGGAGCGCCGTGGTGGTGACGGGTATGACCTGGTGACCATGCTGGCCAACGGCGAGGCCACCAAGGACATGACGGCCTTTGAGAACCTCGGCAACATCATTCTGCTTATCGTGGGTGGGAACGACACCACCCGGAACACGATGACCGGCAGCGTGTACGGCCTCAACAAGTTCTCCGATCAGTACGACAAGCTGGTGGCCAACCCGGACCTGATGGGGAACTTCGTCCACGAAATCATCCGGTGGCAAACCCCGCTGTCCTACATGCGGCGGACCGCAACCAGGGACACGGAACTCGGCGGGAAGGAAATCCGCAAGGACGACCAGGTCCTCATGTGGTACATCTCGGCCAACCAGGACGAGTCGGTGTTCGAGGACGCCGCTGTGATCGACCTGGAACGGCACAACGCCGACCGTCAGCTGGCCTTCGGCTATGGCATTCACTACTGCATGGGCAGCCGGGTGGCCGAGCTTCAGCTCCGGGTGCTGTGGGAGGAACTGCTGCAGCGGTTCGAGCGGGTCGAGGTGCAGGCCGAACCCGAACGGGTCTTCTCCTCATTTGTCCACGGCTACGCAAAGCTGCCGGTCACCGTCACCCGTCGCTGAGGGCGGATCTCATGGTCGTCGGGCTACGGCGCCTCAGCTGACGGAGAGATGAACGCCGAGGCTGACGGCGACGTTGTGCCCGATGACAAAGCTCGGGAACTTTGAGACACCGAGGAGACTCCGGTCGACCATCGCCGTCGCGTTCAACTCGGCGGTGGTGTCCTCGATCGTGATGTCGGTGACCGTGAGCACGAGCGGCGCATCGACGCCTCTCACGGTGACGGTGCCGCCCACCTGCACCTCCGGCTGTGACATGGTGATCTGCGTGGCGCTGAAAGTGATGAGGGGGTACGTCGTGCTGTCAAGGAAATCGTCGCTCGCTATGTGTTCGTCCCGTCTGGCGATGCCGCTGGCGAACGAGGTTGCGTCGACGTTGGCGGTAACGTCGGTTGGGGTCCCATCGGGCGCGATGGCCACCGTGCCGTCGATCAATCCGAGCGTGGCCGTGACGTCGATCATCTTGAGTAGCTTGACGGTGAGGGTGATCGAGGTGTCTGGCGTGATGGCCCAGGTGCCGGGCGGGAACGCCGTCGTTGGCTGTGAGTTCGTCATGGAAGTTCTCCGTTGATGGGCTACCCGCTGGTGTCGGGCAGGAAGTCACCGTGGGTGCCGATCGGAACGCGCTGATCCGGTATCCAAACGCTTGCGATGGGGTCACCGTCGAAGTCTTGGGCGTCGAGGATCACAAGGCGTGAGCGGTCTCGGTCGGGTTGGTACACGAATCCCATGAGCCAGCCGTCGTCTTCCGCCGTCGGGTTGGAGCGGGGGACGAACGTGAGCTCGCCGCAGTTGCCGCCGCCAAAGTCTTGGCGGGTGGTTGTGCCTGTCTTTTGGTCGATCTTCACCGCGCCCTCGAATGCGGGGGTGAGGCTGGCTCGTGCGGTGTAGCCGTACCGGTAGGGCCGGCCTTGGCGGGCCGGATTGACCATCGGAAAGTCGAGCGGCTCATCGGTGATCCGAACAGCGGAAGCGACGGAGGTCGAGCCGTTGAGGTCGAGAGTCCAGCGATCGATGGTGGGGAGCGTGTCGCCGAGCGGACCGAAGACGTCGTCGCGAGCGGCACGCTCATAGCGGCTGACGTCGAGCACCAGACGATCGTCGCTGGTCTCGTATGCATTGAGCGGGTGGTAGACGTAGCAAGGTTCGACCTCGAACCACCGCACATCGTCGGCCCCGCCGTCCTTGGGGAGCACGCCGATCCGGGCGGGCTTGTCCGGAGCCCAAGTGATCGGCAGCGTCGTCCGGTCAAGCATTGCGGGGTCGAAGACGACGTTGAGGTCATAGATGATTGCGTAATTCTCGGTGATCGACATGTCGTGGATCTGCGTGAATCCGCTGAGCGGAACCTCGACTCGGTTGATGATCTGACCGCTCGGGTCCAGCCGCAGATAGACCGCGGTCTGGCCGAGCACCATGCTGTAGATCACCGCGTGGACATCGCCCGCTGTCGGGTCGATCTTGTGGTGTCCGGAGAACCCGTCGGTGAGCGCACCGTTGAGGTCGCTCCGTGCGATCGTCTCGAGCTCTGGGTTGATCTCCACCGGGGCCGCACCGCCTTCAACGGTTGCGTAGACCTGGCCGTCGAACCGGAGGACGTTGGTGTTGGGTGAGAAGTCGATTCCGTTCAGGATCGGCCCCCCACGATCGGTCTCACCGAGTACCTCCGTTGCGTCACCGGCTCGCACCACTCGATTCCGATACCAGTGCGCCTTCCCGTCACGCAGTCGAACGCCGTGGAGCATCCCGTGACCGCTGAAGTAGTGAAGTGTCGGGCTCACCTCGCCCATCTGGTTCGGGCCGTTGCGCACATAGAGGCCGTTGAGCTCTCCGGGGATCGTTCCCTCCACCTGGAGATCGGCGTGTGTGTGCTCGACCGGTACCGGAGAAAGCGACACGGTTCGATAGCGGGAGTTGTCTGAGGGCGAATTCATACTCACATGCTATGAGACAACTCGTCTCACAGCAAGACTTGATTTGAAGTGGCAGAATTGAGGCTGATGAGCGAACGAGAGGGCCGGTCGTTGCCCAAGCCGGAGGACGCCCGGGCTGCTCGGAGCCAGGCGGCAATGCTGGAAGCCGGGATCCACCTGTTGACGACGGTCGGCTGGAGCCAAATTACGCAGCAGCGCGTTGCCGAAGTCGCCGGCGTCGGCCGAGCGACCGCCTACCGGCACTGGCCGCAACAATCAGCACTTCTGGCGGATGTACTCGAGCACGCACTTGCTGCGGAGGCGTATGCAGTCACCCACATCGGAGACACTCGAAGCGACCTGGTAGCCGAGTTGGATGCGCTGGCCGCGGCCATGAACGACGGTCTGACTTACTACATCGTGGTCACCCTGATCCAACAGTCACAGACGAACGACGTCCTCAGATCCCTCAACTCGCGTATGTCAAGCATCGCCCGCCGCGGTATCTGGAGGGTCGTTTGTGACGCGACCGAGCGACAGGAACTTCGTCCCGGACTCGACGAGGAGCAGGTCGCGGCCCAACTGATCGGTCCGCTCGCCTACCGCCGTCTGCTCGTACCAGAACGTATCGAGATGCGTCACATCGAGAGCGCCGTGGACGCCTTCCTCGCATCCGTTGACTTCGTCCCCCCGACGCCGCTCTAGTCGTTCTGGGGCTTGAACGTCTTCCTGGTCACCCTCTCCGCCCAGCATCCAAACGTCAGATCTGCAAACCCTTCCGCTCAGACGACCTTGCCGCCAGACTGGGCGTTGCGCCCGGTGACACAGAGGAGTCCCGCATGACCGAGCCGTGGTGGAAGCGTGCGACGGTTTATCAGGTGTACCCCCGGAGTTTCGCCGACTCCGACGGTGACGGGATCGGCGATCTTCCCGGCCTGATCTCGCGGCTGGACTACCTCGAACGACTTGGCGTCGACGTGGTCTGGGTCTCGCCGTTCCTGCGCTCGCCGCAACACGACAACGGCTACGACATCAGCGACTATCGAGACGTCGACCCGCTGTTCGGAACGCTCGGAGACGTCGATGAGCTCATCGCCGGCCTGCACGCCCGGGGCATGAGGTTCATGATGGACGTCGTCGTCAACCACACCTCCGACCAGCACCCCTGGTTCCAGGCGTCGCGCCGGTCCCGCGACGATCCGCGACGGGAATGGTACTGGTGGCGCCCACCGCGGCTCGGAGCGATCGCCGGCCAGTCAGGGGCGGAGCCGACCAACTGGATGTCCTACTTCGTCGAGCCGAGCTGGACCCTGGACGAGGCGACGGGCGAGTACTACCTCCACCTCTTCTCCCGCCATCAGCCGGACCTGAACTGGGAGAATCCCGACGTCCGTCACGAGATCTACGAGATGTTGCGCTTCTGGCTCGATCGCGGGGTCGACGGTTTACGAATGGACGTCATCAACATGATCTCCAAGCGGCTGCCGCTCGAGGACGGCCCGCTCCGGCCGGGGACGTCGCTCGGGGACGGCACCGCAGGCTTTATCTCCGGGCCGAGGATCCACGAGTACCTCCGGGAGCTCCATCAGCAGGTCATCGCCGGTCGGGATCAGGTGCTGATCACGGTCGGCGAAACCCCGGCGGTCACGCTCGACGAGGCGGTGCGGTTCAGCGATCCCGAGCGGGCCGAGCTCGACATGGTCTTCCAGTTCGAGCACGTCGGTCTCGATCATGGTCCGGGCGGGGTCTTCGATCTCGGCACGCTGCGGGTGGTCGAGCTCAAGGAGTCGTTCGACCGATGGCAGCGGGCCCTGGCGGAACGGGGATGGAACAGCCTGTATTGGTGCAACCATGATCAGCCTCGCGCCGTATCCCGATTCGGATCGGACGACGCGGAGCATCGGGTGGCCTCGGCCAAGCTGCTCGCCACTGTGCTCCACCTCCAGCGCGGCACGCCGTTCATTTTCCAGGGCGAGGAGCTGGGGATGACGAACTTCCCGTTCGATTCGGTGGAGCAGTTCCGGGACGTCGAATCCGTCAACCACCGGCGGTTCGCGGTGGAATCCGGTCAGGGCGAGGCCGAGATCCTCGAGTCCCTCCGGCAACGAAGCCGCGACAACGCCCGCACGCCAATGCAATGGACCGACGGACCCCAAGCCGGGTTCTCCACGGCGACGCCATGGATGCCGGTCAACCCGAATCACCGCACCATCAACGCCGAGAGCCAGATCGACGACCCGGACTCCGTCTTCTCCCACTACCGGCGGTTAATCGCCCTCCGGCGCGAACTGCCGGTCGTCGCCCACGGTGACTTCACCATGCTTCTCCCGGCTCACGACCAGATCATGGCCTTCGCCCGCCGACACGATGATCGAGAGCTGCTGGTGATCGCCAACATGAGCAGCAGGCCGGCGGCGGCGTCGCTCGACCGAGCGGCCGCCTGGTCCACCTCGGTCCGGATCCTGTGCGATGAGGCCGAGAGCAGGACGACGCCGTCCGAACAGCTCCGCTTGGCCCCCTGGGAGGCGCAGGTGTATCTCCGCAAGGTGATCTGACCTCGACTCCAGCCCCTGCTACGTCGGGCATCGTTTCGACACCGGGAGTTGGTCAGCTCCTCACGGACCGCTCACCTGCCCGACGGACACGCTCGAGCGAGCCGAATCCCGCTTGTACCCTGCACGCTCGGAAGGAGTTGAACCTTCAACCTTCCGACGCAGAGCAGGGTGCGGGCAGGCATGAGTCGACCGACCCGGTTTCTCACCGTACGCAGCGGGTCGGCGCGGTCCAGCTACGTCCGATCAAGCTCAGGGTGAAGTTTGCAGCTCAAGTGAGATCGGAGCGAGTCGATAGATCACTGAGCCAAGTAGTTGCCGCGGACTCGCCGTGGTGTATGAGTAGGAGTTTGACATGTCGATCCCTGGAAGCGCGAGGTTCCGCGCTGCTCTCACCGGAGGTCTCAAGTTCCGGACTCTCAACGCACGCCTCGTCGTTGCGTTCTTGCTGATCGGGATCGTGCCGCTGGCTGCGGTCGGCGGGTACTCGGTGAGTCGAGCAAAGGCGGGCCTGATCGACGCGGCGGGGCTTCGTATCGAAGGCGTGGCCGTTGAGGGCGGTGAACTCATCGATCGGATGATGGAGCAGCGTTACCGCGACGGTGTCGCCTTCGCCCACATCCCGGTCATGCGGATGACCGAACAGGCAACCGGACTCATCAACATCCTGACCGAGAGCTACCAGGATTACGACCTGATGTTCCTGGCCGACGCAAATGGCGACATCATCGCCGTGAACACGGTCGACCACAAGGGCGAACCGCTCGACACCTCCATGCTGCTGGGGACCAACGTGTCCGACGAAGCCTGGTTTCAAGCGTTCGCCAACGGTCGGGAGCTGGCTGACGTCCACTACACGGACGCCGACTACAACGAGCTTCTCGACCAGGTCTACGAGCCCGGTCGGATTGGGCTGACATTCACCACAGGCCTCAACGACAACGGTCGCTTCGGCGGCGTCTGGCACTCAGTGGTCTCGTTCGAACGAACGGTGATCGACGCCATGCGCGAGATCGAGCACGAGTTGCACCGGGAGGGGGCGGAGACCGCCGTCGGCGCACTCATCCGCCAGGACGGCTTGATGCTCTACTCCGCCTACGAGGAGGACATCCTGCACGAGAATCTGGTCGCAGACGGAATCGAGGCCGCTTCCGAGTCGCTCGAGCCGTCCTCGCTCGGTTACACGATCGAGCGCGACATCCACGGTGACGGTGATTTGATTTACGGCTACGGCAACGCCGATGGCGCCCACGAGTTCGAAGGCTATGGCTGGGGTGTCATCTTTGAGCAGGAGGTGGCCGAGGCCACCGAGGTGTCATCCGCCCTCCAGCGCAGCGTCATCCTGTCAGGCATCGTGGCCGCAGCTCTGATCGCCGGGTTCGGCTACCGCGTGGCCCGTGGTGTGTCGCGCCCGGTAAGTCAGGTCGCCGAGCAGGCCCGGGTCATCGCCGGCGGTTCGACCTCGGTCGATCGGCTCGACATCGACCGTCCCGACGAGCTCGGCGAGCTGGCCGATTCGTTCAACGATATGAGCGGGATGTTGGCCCGAGCCGGACGGCAGGCCCGATCGATCGCAGATGGTGATGTATCGAGCGATGCGCTCGACGACAAGCTCCCCGGCGAGTTGGGCGACGCCTTCGCAACGATGGTCGACTCGCTGCGGGCCATGGTAAGTCGGCTCAAGGAATCTGCGCTTTCGCTGGGGTCGTCGGCCGAGGAGTTGCAGCAGCTCTCCACCTCGATGGATGACAATGCTGACCGGACGTCGGCTGAGGCCGCCGGCGCCGCCAATGTCAGCGACGAGGTGTCGGCCAGTGTGGCCAGCGTGGCCGCGGCCATCGAGGAGATGAACGCCACGATCTCAGAGATCGCCATCAGCGCCACCACCGCCTCGGGCGCAGCGACCGACGCCGTGGAGTTGTCGAAGTCGTCCTCGGTGAAGATCGAGAGGCTGGGCGAGAGCTCGGAGAAGATCGGCGAGGTCATCAAGGTCATCAACTCGATCGCCGAACAGACCAACCTCCTCGCTCTCAACGCAACCATCGAGGCGGCACGGGCCGGCGAGGCCGGGAAGGGGTTCGCCGTCGTGGCCAACGAGGTCAAGGAACTGGCCACCCAAACGGCCAAGGCGACCGAGGAGATCACCACCCGGATCCACGCCATCCAGGCCGAGACCCAGGACGCCGTTGATGCGAACGTGAAGATCGGCGAGACGATCGAGCAGATCAGCGAAATCTCCAGCTCGATCGCCGCCGCGGTTGAGGAACAGTCCGTCACGACCGCCGAGATCGGCAGCAGTGTCGAACAGGCAGCGGCTGGAACCCAGTCCATCGCCGGGGCGGTCTCCACCGTGGCCGAGGCGGCCAGCCAAACCCGGCAATCGACAACTGACGCCCGAGGCCGAGCCACCAGCCTGGCTGACCTCTCGACCGGCCTCCGGGACCTCGTCGACAACTACCGCTGATCCAACATCAGAGACCACGGGCCGTGACCGAGTCGTCGACCGCTGAAGGGTCTGTCCGCAAATAGCCGAGCCGACCGGCTCGAGCCGATCGTTGCGCAAAAGAGACTGAATCCGAGCCTGGGAAGGTTCTGGGAAGACCGTTCCCTCACTGTTGTCGCTGTCCCCCTGTCACGCAGAGAACAGCGAGAACAACATGCGACAACGAGCGAACACCCACGCCCCGCCGGCCCGGTCGGTCGACCACCTGGCCCTTCGGTTGGCCTTTGTGCTGGCCATCCTGGCCGCAACCGTGGTGGCCAACACCTCGGCCGGCGACGCCGCCACCACCGTCCGGGTGGTAAACGGCCGACTGCTGATCACGGGAGACAACTCCCGCCAGGACGTCACCATCTCGACCGTGTCCCTCGCGACCGGCAGCTACCTGGTCGAGGTCAACCTTGAACCCACCGTGGTGGTGGAGGGCGTGGACGCCATGACCATCCGGCTCCGCGGCGACAACGACCGGGTCAGGATCTTCGACGCCGGTCTCCCCGGCGATCTGGTGGTCGATCTCGGCACCGGCAACGATGAGTTCCTCGTCGACAACTCCGAGTTCCGGCGGAACCTGACCGTCAACGGCAGCAATCAGGTCGAGGTCGTGCGTATCCAACGGACCATCGTCGACGGTCGAACCAACCTGCGGCTTCGCAACGGCGATGACACCGTAGTCGTGCGAGGAGGCGAGTTCGGTCCGTTCACGGTCACCCCGGGAGGGACCGGCGTGAACGGCTTCATCGTGGAGGGCAGCCCGCTGTTTCACCGGGCGGCCAACCTCCGGGGCGGCCGGCATCGCGACTTCTTCTACCTTGGTCAGGCCCGGTTTGAGAGCGGCGTCGCCCTGCGGACCGGCAACGGTGACGACGAGGTCCAGCTCGGCCAGATCCGCTCGGCGGGGCTGATCGCCGACCTGGGAAGCGGCAACGACGAACTACTCGGTCGGGGAGAGGTGGTCGATGGCAGGCTGACCATCCGGGCCGGCTCCGGCGATGATCTGGTGAGCCTGGCCAATGGCAACAACGACGACCTGCTTCTCCAGGCCGGCAGCGGTGACGATGAGGTCGAGCTCGATAGCGTCTTCTTCGGTGGCAACATCGACGTCCGCCTCGACGGGGGCAACGACGACCTCCGATTGGTCGGCAACGGGTTCACCGACGGGATCTCCAAGCTGAACGGCGGCTCGGGGATCGACGCGCTGGCCGAGATCGACTGGCGTTTCGAGCGGAGCCCCGTCATCATCGCATTCGAGAACCAGTAGGCCCCGATGGGATCTCGGCGACAGCCCCTGAGGTCACACCTCGAGGTAGCCGGCTGAGGTGGTCGGTTGTGACATCACGCTCTGCTTGGTTGGTGGTCTTGGTGTGGGCGGTTGGCGGGCCGGGTCATGAGGATGGCGGCGAGGGTGGCGGAGATCGTGATGACGGCGAGTCCGTCGACGCCTGGTGTGAAGAGCCAGGGGGCGGGCTCGTTCTGGATGAGGACGTTGTCGGTGCTGATGAGGGCGGCGGCAACGGCGTTGCCTGAGGCGTGCATGATCACCGCCGGCCAGACCGAGCCGGTGCGGAGTCGGATCTCGCCGTACACGATGGCGATGACGGTGGTGCCAACGATGACCCGGGGAGCGAGGGTCCACAGTGATTCGGTGCTGTAGTCCCAGGCGTCGGCCAGGTAGGGGAGGTGCCAGGTCCCCCAGACCACACCGACGATGGTGTGGTTCGCAAGCCGGCCAACTCCGGCCGCTTGGAGACGGGGGGTGAGGTAGCCCCGCCATCCGAACTCCTCTGCGATGGCGGCGAAGGTGAACGGGATCAACGTCAACGCAGCGGCGGCGGCGAACCGGAGCGGTGCCCAATCGTCGTAGAGCTCCCAGTGACCGACGACGGTCCCGCCGGCGATGGCGGTGAGCATGGTGACGGGGTAGAACGCACTCGAGAGGTCGTACCAGCGGCGGTTTGCTCGGTAGTGGGGTCGGAGTCCGGTATCGCCGAACCCGTCACCGGCCCTCCAGCGCAGCAACATCGCCACCCCGACCGGCAGGACCAGCCAGAGCAGTTGGCCGGGCCCGCCGTTGGTATCGGTGCCGACGGCGCTGTCGATGGCCGGGCCAAGCCAACCGAGGCCGAGCACCGCAGCGACGAAGAAGGCGATGCGGCTCGGTGATGCTGCGGGGCCAGGTCGGCGAAGGGTGGTGTCGAGATCGATGGTTGTCATGAGTGGCCGTTCTGCTGGTGGATGTGGGCTCGTCGCTCGGGGTTGGTGGACGCGGACGGTCAGGTACCGGTGGACTCGGTCGTGCGCCAGATCTCGACGGTGTCGTGGACGGCGCCGGCCACCGCCTCAGGGGCGTCCCAATGGATGTAGTGGCCGGCATCCGGGATGACGTGATGGACGCTGGTGGTTGACAGTTCTGCCAGTTCCCGCTGAAGGTCCGCCATGACCAGCGTCGCCTCTGCCAGGTCGTCGTCGGTGACACCGTCGACGTCGATCCCGTCCTCGATCGATGCACCCGTTCCGCTGCTGAGCACGGTGAGGGGGATGTCGCCAAGGCCTGACGGTGGGCGGGGTTGCGAGATATCGGCCTCGATGGCGTCGAGCTCGCCGATGACCGTGGAGCAGAATCGGGTCTGATTCAGGCGGCTCTCCCACGCTGCTCGTATCTCGGCTGAGACGTCGAGGCTGTCAGGGATGGCGTTGCCGTGGGCGCCGAGGAGGCGGGGAAGACCAAGGGGGGAGAGCCGGGTGCAGGTCCGCAGACCGGCCAGCGTGAGGTCATCGAGCGGGTCGAGCATGGTCAGCCGACCCGCCTGGTTCTCGTGCGAGGAATCGACCAGCACGATCGCTGCAACCTCGTCGGGGTACTGGCGAGCGAAGCTGCGGACATGGAGGCCGCCAAGCGAGTGGCCGACCAGCACGAACGGTCCTTCCTCTCCCGCATTGCTCAACAAACGCTGGAGACCGGTGGCGACCTCAGCCGAGCGCAGGGGGGAATCGGCGTCCTCGCTCCAGCCATAGCCGGCCCGGTCGTAGGAGCAGACTCGGGTTTGGACGGCGATGTCAGGCTGCAGGTGGCTCCAGTCGTGGCTGAACCCGCCCAGCCCGGACTCGAGGACCACGGTCGGGGTACCCGATCCCGTACACCAGAGATGGAGACGATGCCCGCCGACGTCAACCAGCACGCCTGGTGCCGGGTGGTTACGGTCGTCGATCGACGATGCCGCCGCCTGGTAGGTCATCCCGGCGAGCGCCACCAGGGCGACCACCGCCACCACCCCGACAACCAGCCGCAGAACACGTCTGGTCCAGGATCGGCTGGGCGGTTGGAGTTCGGTGGGGCCGACGATGGTGGTTGCGGGGTCGTTCGGTCGGGTTGTGGTGGCCATCGGGTCGTCTCCTCCGGGCGCGAGGACTCAGTCGGTTTCGGTGGCGGCCACGAGGGCTGCGGCGGCGGTCAGTGCGAAGGCGCCGACGTTGGCCAGGGTCCGCAGGTAGTGCCAGCGGTTCCACGGCGTCTCGTAGGAGTGGCGGCGATCGCCGATGGCCTGGTCGCTTGATCCGGTGAGGTCGAACGCGTCGAGGGCGTCGTTGAGGGGGACGTTGCCGCCGACGGTCACGCCGAGCACACCGACGAGGTAGGTGCCGGTGGCGCCGACGAGGAGCAAGCCTCGGCGAGTATCGCCGGAGCGGAACTGCACCAGGGCGGCGACGCCGAGGAGCACGGGGATGCCCATGAACGGGATGATAAAAGCCGGGTTGATGATGGCCCGGTTGATGTGCTGCATCGTCTCGACGTAGTTGGTGTCGGCCACTCGGCGGGTGCCGGGGATGACCGAAACGGTCCAGCCGTACCAGAGGCCGGACATGAGTCCGGTGACGATGATGCTGGTGCCGAGGAGGGCGTTGGGGAGATTCATGGAAGGAGCCTTTCGTTGGGGTGGAGGTGGGTTGGGGTGGAGGTGGGTCGGGGTGGAGGTGGGTGGTGCGCTTGGGTGGGCCGGGCCCGGGGTATCCGTCGAGGGGCCCGGGCCCGGCTGGTGGAGGAGTGGTCGGTAGGGGAGCGGGCGGCTCAGATCGCCGGGGCCGGCTCCCAGGCGCCGGCGGCAGCGGCGGCATCGGCGAAGGTGGCCAGGTCGCGGGCCGGGCGGCCGAGTGCTCGCTGGACACCGTCGGTGACGTAGGCGTTGTTGCCGAAGACCTGACCGAACAGGTAGGTGAGGAACGTAACCAGCTCGGGTGGGACGCCGTTTGCGGCGGCGCCGGCGGCGTACTCGTCGACGGTGACCGGCACGTAGCCGATGGTGCGACCGGTGACCCGGCTGAGCTCGGCCGCCACGTCGGTCAGCGTGTAGAGCCGAGGGCTGGTGAGCTCGTAGATCTGGTCCTGATGGCCGTCCTCGGTCAGGGCCGCCACCGCCACGTCCGCGATGTCGTCGGCGTCGACAAAGGGTTCGCTGGCGTCGCCGCCGGGCAGGATGATCTGGCCGTCCATGACCGTTTGGCGCATGAAGTCCTCGCTGAAGTTCTGCATGAACCAGGCGCAACGCACGACGGTCACGTCGGCGTCGGTGGCCAGCACCTCCTGCTCGGCCCGTTGCGCTTCCTCCTCGCCCCGGCCCGAGAGGAGCACGAGCTTGCGGACGCCTCGATCGATGGCCACCTCGGCGAAGGCTCGGACCGCCTCGGGTGCACCGGGGGCGGCGAGGTCGGGGTGGTAGGAGATGTAGGCGGCCCGAACCCCGTCGACGACGGGTCCCCAGGTAGACGGGTCTTCCCAGTCGAAGCGGGGGGAGCCGTTGCGGGACCCCTCCCGGACCGAGAGGCCGCGTCGGCGGAGCCGATCGGCGACGCGGCGGCCGGTCTTGCCGGTGGCGCCGAGTACCAAGGTGTCGTCGTTGCTGTTGTGCGTCATGGTGCTTCCTCGCTTGTGTCGTCGTCGACACGAAAGACAGAGATGATCTCGAGACCCAGGTCACGGACCTGGTTGAGCACGCCGTGCAGGGCGGCCTGGTCCTCGACCGGGCCGGCCAAACGGGTCCGGGTGTCTGAGACCCGGTTGACCTGCAAGCCGTCGAACCAGTCCGACCAGTTCCGGTCGAGACCGGCGGCCACGTGGATCTCGTACCTCACGAGCTCTGCGTTTTCGTGTCGTGTTCCATGCTCGAATCCTGCGCCTGAGCCCGTGATCGGTCGTCACCCAGAAGTGCCATTCGGGGGTGGTATCGGCCTCACCCTCCCCCCGGAGCCCGCCGACTTCGGGAAGGGCGACTAGCCTTTTGGAGGACCTTGGACGGCGGCACGGCGTGTGCATCGAGAGGAGGAACAACGGGTGTCTACCCAGGCCGAGGACGTGCTCTGGACCAAGTTGCACGTCCCTCAACCCACCGCCGGTCACGTCGCCCGGCCCCGACTGATCGGCCAGATCGACTTGGGCCTCAGGCAACCGGGACTGGTGCTGCTCTGCGCCCCTGCAGGATTCGGCAAGTCGGCACTACTGGCCGAATCCTGTCGCCATCGCGCCACCGAAGGCACCGCGTGGCTGTCGCTCGACCATGCCGACAACGACCCGATCAGATTCTGGCGACACCTCGCCGCGTCACTCGATCAGGCCGGCGGCGACGACTCGTCGATCGTCGAGTCCCTTGATCGGGTTGGGGCCTGGGGGCAGGTCGCCGACGGCGAGGCGGTGGTGACCGCGCTCATCAATGCCTCTGCGGCTGCGATCGGCGACCTCGCGCTGGTGCTTGACGACTACCACGTCATCGAGAACGAGGCCATCCATGGCGGTGTGCGCTACCTGATTCAGCACGCCCCTCCTGGCCTCCGAGTCCTGATCGCCAGCAGGGCCGATCCACCGCTCCAGCTCCCGCGCCTGCGCTCACAGGGCCGGCTGACCGAGATCCGAGCCGCCGACCTCCGATTCGACGCCGACGAGAGCGGCCAGCTGCTCAGCGCATTGACCGACGTGACGATCACCGATCGGGTGGCCGCCACGCTGGCCGACAAGACCGAGGGTTGGGCCGCCGGACTGCAACTCGCCGGTCTCTCGGTCAACGGCGGTACGGAGCCGGAGGCGTTCGCCGCGGCCTTCACCGGCGAACATCGCTTCGTCCTCGACTATCTGACAGAAGAAGTCCTCGACCAACAACCCGCCGAGCAGCGGCTTTTCCTGCTCCAGACATCGATCCTCGATCGGCTGAGCGGTCCGCTCTGCGGCGCCGTGACCGGCCGCGGTGACTGTCAACAGCAACTGGAGGCGATCGAAGCCTCGAATCTCTTCCTGGTACCCCTCGACGACACCCGGGGGTGGTGGCGGTATCACCACCTCTTCGCTGACCTCCTTCGCGTACGGCTCCAGCAACAAGACGACGATGTCGCGGAGCTGCACCGTCGAGCGGCCGACTGGTATCGCGAGAACGGTGAGATCGACGGGGCCATCCACCATGCCTGGGCCGCCGGAGATGGTGCCAAGGCAGCAGAGCTGATCGAGAGCAACGCAGACCCGCTCCTCCTCCGAAGCGAAGGCGTCACCCTCCAACGGTGGTTGGAACTCTTGCCAGCAGGCCTCGTCGACAGCCGCCGGCTCACGTTGGCTCGAGCCCGGATCGCCATCTATGGCGGACGCCTCGAAGCCGCAGAAGCGCTCCTCGATCAGGCTGACCAGCTGGATGGAGATGGTGCTGAGTCGCAGCCTGCCGAACCGACACCAACCCGATCGAGCGGCCCGCTCGACACGCCGGAGCGTACGGCCGGTCTGCTCCGGGCCTACCTCGCCCACATGCGCGGCGACGCCCAGACCGCAATCGATCTCGCAAAAGGCGTCGCCGCCGACACCGACGCTGCCTCAACGATCGGATTGGTCGCCCGCTGGCACATTGCCGCCGGCCCCTGGCTGCGCGGCGATGTCACCGAAGCTGAACCGGCGTTGGCCGCCAACGCCACCGACTGGCGCCTCGTCGGCCAACACGACCGGGCCGCGCTCAGCGCCAACCGGCTCGGTCGAGTCCAATCAGCTCGCGGCAACCTCGACGCCGCACTCGACACCTACCATCAGATCCTCGAACTGGACGCCCCCAACACCGGCCCCGACTCCAACGCCGCCGGTCTCGCCCACATCGGCATCGCCGAGGTCGCCTACCAACGCAACGACCTCGACACCGCCCGAGTGCACGCCAGACTCGGAATCTCGAAGGGCGGTGACTTCATCTACACCCTGGCCCTGGCAGCAGGATGGGCGCTGCTGGCCCGGATCCACCACGCCAAGGGCGACCCGGACGAATCCAGGGAGGCCATGCGGACCGCGCTCAAGTTGGCCCCCGGGAGCGATGTCGCCGAACTGCTCAACCCCATCCCGGCCCAAATGGCCCGGATCTCGATCGCCCAGGGCGACCTGGATGCCGCCGAACGTTGGTCTCACGAACGGCCACTCCAACTCAACACGGAACCGACACACCAGTGCGAGCCCGCTGAGCTCGCGCTGGCCCGGCTGGCGGTGGCCAAGGGCGAGCCCTCCCAGGCGCTCAGCCGACTTGACCCGCTTCGAAGACTCGCCGCCAAGCAGCAACGCCAGGGAAGCCTCCTCGAGATCGAAGCGCTCCGAGCGCTCGCACTCGCCGCCACGAACGACGACGCCGCGCTTGACACCCTGAAGGTGTCGGTCGACCTCGCAGCCCCCAGCGGGTACATCAGGGTCTTCGCTGATGAGGGCCCTCAGATGGCCGACCTGATCGAGCAACTCCAGCTGCGATCAGCGAATCGGGCCGGCGGCGACCAGGCAATGCTCGAAGCGATTGCCACCGCCTGTCGTGCGAGAGCCAGATCCGAGGCAGAAGGACGATCACCCAACGAAGAACTCGTTGTGCCCCTCACCGAACGCGAACTGGAGGTGCTGGCGCAACTCGTCGAGGGCAAGCCGAACAAACAGATCAGCGACGAACTCTTCATCTCCCTCAACACCGTCAAGAAACACGTGACCCACATCTTCGACAAACTGGGGGTCACCAACCGAACGGAGGCGACGGTCCGAGCCCGGGAGATCAACCTGATTCCCTGAGGCCCACTCGCGATGGACCACGGCCTGTTCGCGATCGGTCAGGTTCTCCACCGAGCCCGGCGTGTCGTGGAGTCGGGAGCGTGGCCTGGCGGGCCTCGATGCGGTGGAGGTCCTGGCCGACCGCTGGTTGGTTCGTCGTTCAGCCGCCTGGCGGGTGGCTCTGTCGATTGTCCGATGATCGAGTTACGGCTTTGGTCAGGCCGTCGAGGATCAGGTCGAGGCCGAACTCGAACTCATCGGTGAAGTCATAGCCCGGCTGCAGGACATGGTCGACGCTGAACCGAAGCAGGTGGGGGTAGTCGGCGAGTTGGGCGGACATGGCATGTACCAGCTCGTGCATCTCGGTGCCTCCGGTTGCGGGAAGGTTCGCCTCTTGGAGCGCGAAACCGTAGATGTAGCTGTCGAGCAGGGCGTAGGCGTGGGCGGTCAGCTCGATCGGCAATCCGGCGGCGAAGAGGCACTCGAGGACCGCCTCATGGTGGCCGAGCGTTTCGGGTCCAGGGTTCGTCCGGGACTCCATCAGCGGTGTGGCCCATGGATGGCGCCGCAGGGCCGCTCGGGCGGATTGGCATCGGTGGCGCATGGCCTCTTGCCAGTCGAGGTCAGGAGGAGGTCGGTCGATCTCAGCGAAGACTCGATCGACCAGGCCGTCGATGATCGCCTCTTTGTTTGGGATGTGGTGGTAGATGGTCATCGGTTTGGTGTCGAGGGCATCGGCCAGCTTGCGAATGGTGAAGGCCTCGATGCCGATGTCGTCGGCCAGAGCCATGGCGCCGTTGAGGACGCGTTCGGCGCTGAGGCGCTGCTTTTTCGGCACTACTTGGGGTGGCATCGGTCGTTCCTCCGAACTTGTCCTTGCATATCGTACATAGTACGAGTAGGGTGGGCAACAAGTTAGTACAAAGTACGAAACGGACTACGGAGAAGACCGATGACCACCACACCCAGCCACGAAACCACCGCAACGATGGCACCGACCGGTGCTACGACGATGCGAGCGGTCACCCAACGGGCATACGGCTCGGCTGAGGTTCTCTCGATCGAGACAATCGATCGGCCGGCACCGGCCGACGACGAAGTGCTCATCCAGGTGGTCGCCGCCGGGCTCGATCGAGGGGTCTGGCACCTGATGACCGGCCTCCCATACCTCATCCGACTCATGGGCTACGGATTCGCCAAGCCGAAGAATCCGGTCCCAGGCGCCGACGTCGCCGGGCGGGTCGTTGCCGTCGGACACGAGGTCACTCGCTTCGCCGTCGGCGATGAGGTCTTTGGCATCGCCAGCGGTTCCTTTGCCGAGTACGCAACGGCCAAGGAATCAAAGCTGGTCGCCAAGCCGAACCGTCTGTCGTTCGAGCAGGCGGCCGCCTCCACCATTTCCGGCATCACCGCCCTGCAAGCCCTGACCACCGTCGGCCGGATCAAAGCAGGTCAGAACGTCCTGGTCATCGGCGCCTCGGGCGGTGTCGGCTCCTTCGCCGTGCAGTTGGCCAAGGTCCTGGGTGGGACGGTCACCGGTGTCGCCAGCACTTCCAAGGTCGACGCTGTCCGCTCGCTTGGCGCCGACCACGTCATCGACTACACCACAACCGCCATCGACGACACCGGCCACCGCTATGACCTCATCATCGACACCGGGGGTCGCAACCCGCTCTCCCGGATCCGACGAGCGCTCACCGCCGATGGCACATTGGTCATCGTCGGCGGCGAGGACGGTGACCGCCTGACCGGAGGCATCGGCCGCCAGCTTCGGGCGGCAGTCTTGTCACTGTTCGTCAAACAGCGGCTGGCGTTCTTCATCAGCGCCGAGTCGCTCGACTACATCGAACCGCTGGCCGGCCACCTCGACGACGGGACCATCGTCCCGTCCATCGGCCAACACTTCACCCTCGACCAGGTGCCCGACGCACTCCGAGCCATGGACGCAGGCACCCTCACCGCCAAGTCCGTCATCCACGTCCAGCCATGACAGCGCCCGTCACCAGACACTCCCGATGGGTCACGACGAACACCGCCGGGGCCGACACGCCAGCCGGAGACGACACCACCGCCGCATCCGACCTTCCGCCGCTCACGGCGGAACCGCACCGCTCGATCGGCCGACGCCATCGCGGCCCAGTCCACCTCATTCACACCGACCATCCAGGAGGTATCCAATGACCACCGCCTCGATCGCCGACCGCTCCACGACAACGACAACGACAGCGACAGCGACAGCGACACCGACAACGGCCGAGATCAAGACCGAGGTGTCACCCCGAACAGCAGCCGTCGTGGCCGGTATCGGCTACGTCGTCCTCTTCGCCCTCGGACTCTTCGCCAACTTCTTCGTCCGAGAAGGACTCATCGTCACCGACGACGCCCAAGCCACCGCCGCCAACATCGCCGAGTCCGAGGGCCTGTTCCGCCTCGGCATGCTCAGCTTCCTCGCCATCTTTCTGCTCGACATCATCGTCGCCTGGGCTCTCTACATCGTGTTTCGCCCCGCCAACCGAGATCTTTCCCTCGTCGCCGCCTGGTCACGGCTCGTCTACACCGTCTTCCTCGGCGTCGCCCTCATCTACTTCTTCCAGGCCCTCCAGCTCCTCAGCGGAGCCGACTTTCTCAATTCCTTCACCACCGATCAGGTGAACGCCCAAGCACTCGTCGCCCTCGACACCTTCAACTCGACCTGGCTCATCGGCCTCACCGCCTTCGGCGTCCACCTCGCCTTCCTCGGCTACCTCGTCCTCGCGTCGCGCTGCGCCCCACGACCACTGGGCTACATCCTCATCACCGCCGGCGCGGCATACGTCATCGACACCGTCGCCCACACCCTCCTCAGCAACTACACCGACTACGAGAGCGCGTTTATCACCATGGTCGCCGTCCCAGCAGTCATCGCCGAAGGATGGTTTGGCCTCTGGCTCCTCCTCCGAGCCGGCCGCCGATAAGCACCGCCGGCTGAGCGGAACCAGCACCACGGCCACGCCACGTTGTCACCACGACCCCGGCCTCTGCGAAACCGCAGGCTCGGTCACCTCTCACCTGACCGATCCGACGCCCCCGACCGAACCCATCCGTTCCTCCGGACCAACCGACACAACGCCATCCCCATCGGTTTCACCCGGCCCGAAACCCGCCATCGACCCAACGAAAGGAATCCTCATGTCAACCCACGATCAGATCGACTCCATACACACGACCAACGAGTACCCGCACCAGGTCCGTGCCTTGCAAGCCCATGCCGGTGTGTTCGCGGTCACGATGGTGGTCATCTTTGCCGTGAATCTCTCTGTGAACCTCTCCGCCGGCATTGCCGGTCAATGGTCGGCATGGTGGTCCGTCTGGGCCCTCATCGGCTGGAGCCTCGGTATCGCCGTCCACGGACTTGTCGTCTTCCTCAACAAACCCGCCAACGACCAGTGAGGACAGAAGACGGACGAAGGCACGTCTCGCTCGCGAATGCGGCACATCGGATGTGTTGAGATTTGAAGACCTGGATCGCCCGCCGCCAGTCGATGATCGATCCGAAGCACCGCAGCATCGCCGAGATTGCCCCCCATCACGCGGTTCCGTTGACAGAGCCGGTCCATGGGCGACGTCACGGTCATCGGGGTCAGAACATGCTCTTCTGAGGGCGGATCACCAG
>JBCCGJ010000045.1:0-23240 GCA_039029335.1 Actinomycetota bacterium
GCCAGGACCGGCCTTGTGGTCGTGGCGCCGTGTGATCATGTGCTGCTGCGGGGCGACGACGTTCGATCCCTGATCGATGCGGCGATGGCCAACCCGGAGCGGGCTGCGGTGGCCACCAGGAACGGCGAACCACAGGTGTCGCTGGCGGTCTGGCCGGCGGTGAGGGGCCGGGCACTGCTCCGTCTGGTCGACGAGGGCGTACGGGCGTTTCGTGCCGCGCTGGACATCATCGACTGGGTCGGCGTCCCGCTTCCGGATTCCGCGCTGGCCGACGCGGACACCCCGGAGGACCTGACCCGCCTCCTGGCCAAGGGCACGGATTAGCTCAATCTGGTAGGGTGGCGTTCGGGTACGGATTCACGCGCCGCCACCTCATCCAGGCCGAACCGGCCGGATTTGCGCTGTTGACGTACTGTTAGGACTCTGTGTGGGACCACTTCCGGTCCCGGCGGCTCAAACTTCACCACCTACCTCAACGTGCACACACTCGTATCAACAGGCAAAGAACTCGATGATGTCATAGCGTCCGTCCTCGACGTCGACCGCTATGCGATAGACACCGAGTTTCATCGGGAGCGGACCTACTTCCCGCAGGTGGCGCTCATTCAGCTCGCCTGGAAGGACGGGCTGGTCCTGATCGATCCGCTCGAGGTCAACCTCAAGCCGCTGGCGGAGCTGCTCGAGGGACCGGGCACCTGCATCGTGCACGCCGGCGTCCAGGACCTGGAGGTACTGGACCTCAGCTGCGGGACCATCCCGAAGAAGATATTCGACACCCAGATCGCCGCCGGCTTCCTCGGTGTGTCGACCGGCTCGCTGGCTTCCCTCCTGGATCGCTTCCTCAGTGTGAGCCTTCCGAAGGGTGACCGGCTGACGGACTGGCTCCGACGTCCGCTCACCGACGACCAGCTCCGGTATGCCGCATCCGACGTGGAGTACCTGTTGGAGCTGACCGACGTGCTGGAACACGAACTGGGGGAGGAGGGTCGGACCCAGTGGGCCGTCGAGGAGTGTGAGCTGCTCAAGGACCGGCCGAGGAACCGTCGGGTGCCGGAGGAGGCGATCCTCCGCATCAAGGAGGCCCGGTCGCTCAAGGGCCAGGCGTTCCGGGTCGCCACCGCCGTGGCCGCCTGGCGTGAGCAGCGGGCCGCCGAGGCCAACACGCCGGTCCGTCAGGTCCTCTCCGACCTCGGCATCGTGGCCATCGGCCAGCAAGCGCCGACATCGGCGGAGAAACTGCGAGGATTGCGCGGCGTGGAGAGCCGGCACCTCCGCGACGGCGCCGACAAGGAAATTCTGACGGCGGTCCAGGTCGGCATACGCATGGCCCCCTCCGAGCGGCACCCGGCCCGGGCGCCGGAACTGCCCCGTCATCTGCGGCCGGTCGTCACGCTTGTAACGGCGTGGATCGCCCAGTTGGCACGGGATCACCGTCTCGATCCTGCGCTGCTGGCCACCCGATCGGATGTGGAATCGCTTCTGAAGCAGGATCCGAGCTGCCGCCTCACCAGGGGATGGCGTCAGGAACTGGTTGGAACGCCCATCGCGCAGCTTGTCGGAGGGGACGCCGCGGTGGCGTTCGACGGCGACGGTCATTTGGTCCTCGAAGCCCGCAGCAGGCAGGCTCTTCCCAAGTAAACATCACCCCAGAAGCCCCTTTTGGCGGCTACAATGGTTGCTGGTCACGTTTCGCTAAAGTGCGTTGGAATGGCCTAGACTTGATACAAGATCGAGTGTGCCGAGGCCACGGGTGGAACATTGTCGGTGGAACACCGACCTCGGCCCCAATGAACTGCAGGAGTGTCCCATGAAGAAGGGGCGTCATCGTCGGTACGAAGAAGCCAGGGCGCTGAAGCGCTCGCACGACGGAGATGACATTGAGTCGCTGATGGATCGACTCGATGACGATCCGTTCGACTTGCCGACTACTGCAGAAGCCACCCAGGCCGGCGAAGAGGCCGAGGACGTCGAAGCGGTCGAGTAACCCGCGTTCCGGCTGGCTCCTCGTTTTTGCTCGACCGGATTTCCCGATCCCTACTTTCCTTCCGTCTCGTCCAGGATCTCCCCGAGTTTGACGATCTCGGACTCGTAGACCACGCCGACGAAGTTCCCCTGTTCGTCGGTGACGGCCAGCATGTCCGTGCCAGCGGCGTCCATTGCCGCCACGGCGTCGCGCAGGTTCCACGACGGTCTGGCCGTTGGAATGTCGGCCACCATGATCGTCTCGATCGCCTCCGCCTCCCAGCGGTCCCGTTCGACTGCCGACACGTCGTCCACCGCACAGAGCCCCCGATACTCGGCCCCGTCGACGACCGGCACCACCCGCTGACGACGCCCGAGTGCATGGCCCCAGACGAACTCGGAGATCGTTGCGTCCGATGGCACCGTGAGGACGTCGGTGGTTAGCGCGGACACGAGCGGGAGCGCAAACCGTTCCTCGAGGTGGCCGCGACGCTCGACCCGCTGTGCGGCGGACACCGACGCGGTGCCGGCCACCAGCTGGGAGACCGCAGCGGCGACCAAGGCGGGCACGACGACCGAACCGCTGCTGCTCGACTCGGCGACGAACATGACCGCGGCGATGGGTGTTCGGTAACCGGCGGCAAGGAACGCCGCGAGGCCGAGGATCGGCCAGAGCGCCCCATCGGTACCCCAGCCAATACGGTCGAGCAGGTCACCGACGATCGTGCCGAGGATCACCCCCTGCACCGCCAGCGGAATGAACAGCCCGCCAACGCCGCCAGCGCCGACCGTTGACAGCGTGGCGATTGCCCGGAAAAAGAACAGCACGACGATGAGCATCAGCGAGTGATCCTCGTCCAGCCATTCGACGACCTCGAAGCCGGGGCCGAGGGTGAGGGGCTCCTCGAACAGCCGGTCGGCGATCACCGCCAAGACGCCGAGCACGACCCCACCTGCCACCGCCGTGGTCCACGGCGATCGACCGGCGCTGAGGTCCTTGGCCCTCCTGGTGGCCCATGCAAACCCCCGGCCGCCGAAACCGGCGCCGACACCAAGCGCAACGGCTCCGGCCAGCTCACCGGCGCCGATCCCGGGATTAAACGCGAACCCCCAGTCCGTCCCCCGCTCGATGAACGGCATGGAGGCGAAGGTCAGAAAGCTGGCCGCCGAGGCCATGAGGGAGGGGAGGAGTGCCCGGTGGGCGACGTCGTCCCGATACGGGGATTCGAGGGCGAAGATGAGCCCGGTCGCCGGTGCCTGGAACAGCGCGGACACACCGGCCGCAGCACCGGCGGTCAGCAGCAGCTTTCCGGCGTCTTTGCCGAGGAGCCGCTCGAGCCTGCTCTGGACCTGCAGCCCGATGGCCGACCCCATGTACACCGCAGGGCCCTCCAGCCCGACGGCACCGCCGAGCCCGATGGTCGCCGCTCCGGCCAGAAGCCTGGCCCGCAGCGGACCCATCGGGAAGGACGGGTGGCGTGCGTGAAACGCCTTGACGTATTCCTCGGACGTGGACGGTCCGCAGTTCTGGCCGAGGGTCGTCAGCAGCAGGGTGGTGAGCAGCAGGCCGACCAGCGGCGCACCGGCCTGGATGTACAGGGGGAGCTCGAGCACGTTCTCCAGTAGGAGAATGACCACCAAATAGTCGAGGACGGCAACGGCGACGCCAACCATGACCCCGACGCCGATCGCCGCGGCGAGGAGTCTGCTCGGCCGTCCCTCCGGCAGCAGCGAGAGCAGGGTGTCCCTGAGGCGGCGCGGCGAACGTTCAACCAATGCTGACCGGTGTCTCCGCCCGCCGGCTGTCCAACTCGCAGGCCAGCTGCTGGTAGATGTCCTCGCCGACCATCTCGATCAGTTCGTCGGCGGAGGTACGGTAGACCGGCGCCGCACCCCGGTACGCACCGTCGTCCTCGATGCACCACCAGTGGAACTCCTCGCCACCGGGGCCCCAGTCCCGGCGCTGCCAGGCCCGGACCATGATCGTCTCGTGGCCGTACTCGTCCTCGTGGATGTCCAGGTGGAGGGGGACCTGCCAACAGACGTCGGGCTTCCAGTCCAGCGGGCGGTGGCCCCGATTCACCGCTCCGATGTGCAGGGCACACCCGGAGCCGCCGGGGAACTCCGACCGGTTCAGAAAAATGCAGGCGCCGTCGACCTTTCTGGTGACCCAGTCCCCATTCTTTTTCCGCTTGAGCGGTCCGCCCTTCCTGGCCGCCCGTTCCTGGTACTGCCACTCCTCCTTGGTCAGCAGTGCCACATACTCGGCAACGGTCTCCCGGTCCTCGTCGTCGACGAAGTGGGCGCCGTGGGTGCAGCAGCCCAGCGTTCCGGTGGGGTCCGGCTCCGGTTCGATCGAGCAGCAACCGGAACCGTAGATGCACTGGTAGTCCGAGAGCAGAAAGGTGGTGTCGAACAGCCACGTTGCGTTGCCATCGGGGTCCTCGATGGAGAACCACTGATGTTGGTTCTGGGGCGGTCGCACCGACGCAGGTTACCCTGATCTCCTGCCTCTTCTAGCCACCCCGGCAGGTGACATATGGAAAATCGGATCGACGACGTGCGGGCCAGGCTGGAGTCGATCGCCGAGGAACTGACCGAGCTGTCCGTCGAGGTACTCCGAGAGGCGGTCGCGGCGGGAGAGCGTTCGCGACCATCCATCGACAAGAAACTCTCCCAGGCCAGACGAGCGGTCGAGAAGGCGGCTCGCTCCCTCGCCCCGGTCGACTCGGACCCCGTCGACGACGGCTTCGCCTGACCGGTCCGGCTTGGATCGGCGTACGGTCGGGTCGTCAAGTCGTCAACGGCCCGAGCGCGAGGCGCGGATGCGGTGGTGCGGCGAACGCGAGGACTCGGAGCGAAGCGACGCCGCAGCCTCGCCGACACCCCACCGCATCCCCGCCGGAAAGCTTGGAGACCCCCGCCCGCTAGTCCGTCTCGACCTGGGGGTGGACGTCGTGAACCAGGCCGGGTGCGGCCTTCGCCCCGGTTGAACCGCCGAGTTCGTTGATCCGGCGAATCAGGGCGACCAGCCTGGCAAACGATCGGTTGTCGAACCGGAACGCAACCCGGGGCAACTCGACATGGTCGTTGTCCCGCACCTCGGCCGACGTGGTCTCGATCGCCTCGATCGTTCCCTCGGCGACGATGTCGTCGAACTCCTCGTTGAGCGCGTTCAGTGCGTCGTCGTTCAGCTGGCTGCGGAGTCGGATCACCAACCGGTTCCGGACGAACCGGATCGAGTGGTAGCAGGAGTAGAAGGAGCAGATGTACTCGACCGCCTCGTCCGGATCGTGGGTGTGGAGGTACAGGCTGGTGTCGTGGGGCGAGATCATGCCGCCCCCCAGCAATTCGGTGTCGACGAACCGCTGCCAACCGTCCCAGTACGAGGAGTCCTCATGGTCGAGGAGGACGATCGGGACCGGGTAGCTCTTGCCGGTCTGGATGAGGGTCATCAGCTCGAACGCCTCGTCCAGGGTCCCGAACCCGCCGGGAAACAGGGCGAACGCGTCCGTCTCCTTCATAAACGTCAGTTTCCTGGTGAAGAAGTAGCGGAAGGTGGCCAGCTTCTCGTCGCCCTCGATGATGTCCGCCGCCGCCTGTTCGAACGGCAGGACGATGTTCACCCCGAACGCATTCTCCCGACCGGTTCCCTCGATGCCGGCGGTCATGATGCCCGGCCCCGCGCCGGTGATGGCCATCCATCCCCGCTCGGCCAGCCGTTCCCCGAAAACTTTGGCCAGTTCGTAGTCCGGGTGGCCCGGTTTTGTCCTGGCCGAGCCGAAGATCGTGGCCTTTGCGTTGTCCCCCCATGGGGAGAAGACCCGCCATGCGTTGAGCATCTCGGCCAGCGATTGGTTGGCGATCTTCAGCTCCAGCCGGTCGATCTCGGCATGGTCCATGTCCAGGGCCGTCACCATGAGCGACCGGACAAGATCATCGTTGCTGTCGGAGCCGGTGGCCCCGATGGCCTCGCTGAGGAGCCGGTCTACAATCTCATCACCAAAGTGGGCTCGTGGTTTTGGAGCGGGCATCGGACCTCCAGGTCGACCGAATCAAGGAATCGATGGTATCGACCCCGTCCCGTCACGCCGCCTGAAGCGGAGGAGACCCTGCTAGGCGGAACGGACCGCCAGCGGGTTCTGATCGTCGATCGGCTCGTAGAGCGTGGTCCGCTGGGCGAGCGTCCGACCGATCGAGTCGGTCACCCGGCGGAAGTCGTCCGGGCCGACACCCTGGCCGTGCGCGGCGCCCGCGGCCCGGGAGATGTTCTCGTCCATCAGCGTGCCACCAACGTCGTTGCAGCCCGCCCGGAGCAGCTGGCGAACGCTGCCGAAGCCGATCTTGACCCAGCCGGACTGGATGTTGTCGATGTATCCCCGGTAGGCGATTCTGGCGACCGCATGGATCAGCAGGTTCTCCCGGAACGTCGGACCACGACGGGCCCGCTTCTGGAGATAGATCGGGGAGGCCATGTGTACGAATGGCAGACCGACAAACTCCGTGAACCCGCCGGTCTCGGCCTGGAGGTCCCTGGTCAGGAGCAGGTGCTTGACCCAGCTGTCCGGCCGCTCGACCGCACCGAACATCATGGTCACGTTGGACCGCAGGCCAACGGAATGGGCGATGCGGTGGGCCTCCAACCACTCCTCGGTGGAGATCTTGTCCGGGCAGAGGATCTCCCGGACCTCATCGTCCAGAATCTCCGCCGCGGTACCGGGAAGGGACCGGAGCCCGGCGTCCATACAGCGCTGGAGGTAGTCGGCGAGCGGTTCGTCCAGCCGCTTCGCCCCTTCGGTCACCTCGAGGGCGGTGAAGCCGTGCACGTGGATGTCCGGTGCGGCGTCCTTCACCGCCTGGCAGACGTCGATGTAGTAGTCGCCGTCGAAGTCCGGATGGATGCCGCCCTGCAGGCAGACCTCGGTCGCGCCGAGCTCCCATGCCTCGACCACCCGTTCCTGCATCTGCTCGAGGCTCAGCAGGTACGGCTTGCCCCGGAGGTTCAGGCTCAACGGACCTTTTGAGAACCCGCAGAACCGGCACTTGAAGGTGCAGACGTTCGTGTAGTTGATGTTCCGGTTCACCACGTAGGTCACGGTGTCACCGACGATGTCCCGGCGAAGCTCGTCCGCCAGGTTGGCCACCGCGGCGACCTCCGGACCCCGGGCCTTGAACAGCGTGAGCAGCTCGTCGTAGCCCGCCTCCTGGCCGGCCCGCACACCATCGATCACTTCGGCGATCGCGCCGGTGGCCACCGCGTCGGGGTCGATCAGATCGATCGGTTCGACCGGTGCACCGGAGTACCACTGCGTTGACCGGTCACCGATCTGCACCACGTCGGCGCCGTCATCGCCCTTCTTGACGAACTCGGTCTTCTCCGGGAACACCGCCCCGGGATCGTCCCGGCCCATGCCCTCGCTGTCCGAGCGGTCCATCACCCGGAACCGCATCTCCTTGCTGAGCCAGCGGTCCGGGTCGGTGGCGAACTCCGGGTAGATCGTGAGCCGGGGGCCGAGCACAAATCCCTTCGCCTCGGTGACCTCCCGGAGCCGGTCCAGGTCCGGCCAGGGACGCTCCGGGTTCACGTGGTCGGCGGTGATCGGCGAAACGCCGCCCCAGTCGTCGATACCGGCATCCAGGAGGACACCGAAGTCCTCGGTCAGGTTCGGTGGCGCCTGCAGGTGGATGTCGGTGGGCAGGATGAGCCGGGCCATGGCGATGGCCCGGTGGTAGTCGTCGTCCGGGCACGGTGCGTCGCGCCACATAGCCGTCCCGGGCTTCGGTAGGAAGTTCTGAACGATGACCTCCTGCACGTGCCCGTGGCGGCGGTGCGACTCGGCGATTGCCAGCAGCGCATCGACCCGGTCGGGTTCTTCCTCACCGATCCCGACCAGGATGCCTGTGGTGAACGGGATGGCCAGCTCACCCGCGGACTCGAGCGTTGCCAGGCGCCGCGCCGGTTCCTTGTCCGGAGCTCCCCGGTGGGTCTTCAGATCGTCCCGGAGCGACTCCAGCATCATGCCCTGGCTTGGGGACACCTCCCGAAGCAGCGCAAGCTCGTCGGGGTACAGCGCACCGGCGTTGGCGTGGGGGAGCATCCCGGTCTCGGTGGCGACCAGCTCACACATGGCGGCCAGATAGTCGATGGTGGTCTCATAGCCGTGATCCCGCAGCCACTCCTGGGCCACCGGGAAACGAAGCTCCGGACGCTCCCCGAGGGTGAACAGCGCTTCGTGGCAACCGGCCCGAGCCCCCTTCTTGGCAATCTTGAGGACGTCCTCCGGTGAGAGGTACGGCGTCTCGAGCCGGGCTGGCGGCTGGGCGAAGGTGCAGTAGCCACACTTGTCCCGGCACAGCATGGTCAGCGGGATGAACACCTTTGGTGAATACGTCACCCGGGTGCCGAACACCACGGACCGTAACGCCGCCGCCCGCTGCATGAGCTCGGCGGTTGACAGCTCACGGAGCGCATGCGCCTCCGTCGGATCGGTCACATTGACGTGGATCACCGCGGTTCCCCCTTGGTTACGGTTGACCGGTGCAGATACTGTCCGGTCGCAGTCTGGTCTGTCGTAGTGGTGGTGGTCTGGCTCGTGCGGGCAGTGGTCATGATGTCCGCCTCCCGGGGCCCGGCCTGCTGCGGATCTGGCCGGGGCTGACGATCTCGTCGCAGTCCGGGCATCGCACCGCCTGTTCCAGTGCGTGGCCGCAGGTTTCGTGGACGAGGACCGTCGGGGCTCCGTTGTCGGCGTACCACCGGTCACCCCAGCGCATCAGGGCGATCAGCGCAGGCGAAAGATCGGCCCCCTTCTGGGTGAGCCGGTAGTCGTATCGAACCGGTCGTTCCTGGTACGGCACCCGTTCGAGCAGGCCATGGGTGACCAGCCGGGACAGCCGGTCGGACAGGAGGTTCTTGGCGATGCCGAGGTCCGCCTGGATCTCGCTGAAGCGATGGCCGCCCCGAAACACGTCACGAAGGATCAGCAGGGACCAGCGGTCACCGATGACGTCCAGGGTTGCCGCGATGGAACAGACGTCCTCCGCAGCGCCCGGTGCGCCGCCAATCGGATCGTCGGTCCCGGGGATGCCGCCCTCGGTCGATTCCGCCTCTGCGCCCGTGCTGGTCATGACCCGGTCAAACCTAGGTGAGTGGGTTTATTTTTGCAACTTATGGGTTTCGATCTGCAACCGTCCCCGTCGGCGCAGCCGCCTGTTCCATGGTTCGCCATCGGCTTTTGCACCCTATTGACAAATCGATTTGTCAATACTCAAATGGTCGTCGATGAGCCGTTCCGACAACAGACCGCCCAGTGGGCCGGCCGGCGCTGCAGGGGGCGATACGGACCGCGATCCAGGCCGGACGGCCGCCGACACCACCGCAACGGGCGGCGATCCGCAGGTCGACGTGGCCGTCATCGACGACCCGGCCGTCGCCGCATCGGTCCTCGACCCGATGCGGGCCCGGATTCTGACCGAGCTGCGGGACCCCGGCTCCGCATCCTCCGTCGCCGCGGCGATCGATGTGCCCCGGCAAAAGGTCAACTACCACCTGCGGGCACTCGAGGCGAGCGGCCTCGTCTCCCTGGTCGAGACAAGACCACGCCGTGGACTCACCGAACGGATCGTGAAGGCATCGGCCCGGTCGTACGCCCTCTCACCGGACGTACTGGGACGCAACGCGGTCGACCCGAACCGGACCGATCGGCTCTCGGCCCGATACCTGATAGCGCTGGCCGCCAGGATGATCCGGGAGGTCGGCCAGCTCGCCCACCTGGCGGACCAGCAGGGGAGGACGGTGGCAACGTTGGCCATCGACACCGACATCCGATTCCGATCGCCGGCGGACCGGGCGGCGTTCACCGACGAGCTGGCGGCCACCGTCCGATCGCTGGCCGCCCGATACCACACCGAAGACGCCGTCGACGGCCGATGGCACCGGCTGGTTGTCGCCGCCCACCCAAGCCCGACCGAAACCACCGTCGAACCCCACACGGACCAGAACCAACCAGAGGAGCAACACAAGCCATGACCGAATCAGATCACCAACCAGCCGGCCGACCGGACGCGTCGGCGCCCGACCCGACCACGGACGGAACCCGCTCGCTGGAGTTCGAGGTCGAGGTCCCCGGCACCCCGGAGCAGGTCTGGGAGGCCATCGCAACCGGGCCCGGCATCTCGTCCTGGTTCGTGCCCCACACCGTGGCGGAACAGGAGGGCGGTGCAACCGTGGCCCGTTTCGGTCCGGGAGACGGAATGGAGATGCCAGGCCGGGTTGCGGCATGGGAACCGCCGAACCGGGTGGTGTTCGAAGACGCCGGCGACGAGGCGGGCATGGCCTACGAGTGGCTGGTGGAGGCCCGCGACGGCGGCACCTGCGTGGTGCGGCTGGTCAACTCCGGGTTCGGGACCGGCGACCACTGGGACGAGATGTACGACGGTATGGGATCCGGTTGGCCGATGTTCCTCCGAAATCTGACCCTCCACCTCACCCACTTCCCGGGCCAGGCGGCGACCGCGGCGCTGCCCGGCACCACGTTCACCGGCGACCGGGCGGAGCTGTGGGCCATGCTGGCCGACAAGCTGGGTTTCCCGCCCGATCCCAAACCCGGCGACGACGTGACCCTCCAGGCCACCGACCAACTCGCCGTCGCCGGCACGGTGGCCGGCGTCAGCGAGCAGTGGTTTGCCGTCGTCACCGAAAAGCCGGAGCGAGGGACTGCACTGTTCGCGCTGGAGACGATCGGCGACCGGAACCAGGCGTCGGTGTGGTTGTACCTGTACGGCGAAGCGGGTGCGGCAGCGGCGGCCCGCGACGAGGTGGCGTGGCAAACGTGGCTGGAGGGGCTCCAACCGGCGTGACCCTCCCTACCGGACCGGGCCGCCTCGCCGCGGACCGTCTACAGCACCCTGGACAGGCTGACCGCGAAGTCTCCGGCGGTATCGGTGCGCCACATAACCGGCTCAAGCCCGACCGACCGTAACTCGTTCTCGAATCGGGCCCGCCGAAACTTGCACGACACCTCCGTCCGAAGCAGTTCGCCGGCGGCGAAGTCGATATCGATCCCGAGGGCACCGATGTGGATTCGCTGATCGTCGAGCGACCGCAAGGACAGGTCCATCCACTCGTGCTCGGTGTCGAACCGGGCGACGTGGGCGAACCGGTCGACGTCGAAGTCGGCGTCGAGCTGGCGGTTGACGACGTGCAACACGTTCATATTGAACGCTGCGGTCACACCGTGGGGATCGTCGTAGGCCAGCTCCAGCCGATCGATGTCCTTGACCAGGTCGACGCCGAGCAGCACGTGATCTCCGGGCTCCTGGCGACCGACGATGGTGGCCAGCAACGTCTTGCGCTCAACCGGCCCGTAGTTGCCGAGCGTGCCGCCGAGGAACATCATCAGCTGCCGATCACCGCTGGGCAGGTAGGCGAGGTGATGGTCGAAGTCTCCGACAACCCCGTGGACCGCCGTCGCCGGGTACAACGCCGCCAGCCGGTCAACCGATTGACGGAGGAAGGCCTCGGACACGTCGAACGGGACGAACCGCCGCAGGGTTCCCCGATCGGTGGCGGCGTCGAGGATGGCCCTTGTCTTGTCCGATGTGCCGGAACCGAGCTCGATGATTGTCTCGGCGTTCGCCACGTCGACGATCTCCGGGGCGTGGCGAAGAAGGATCTCCCGCTCGGCCTCGGTGGGGTAGTACTCGACCAGGTTGGTGATCTGATCAAAGAGCTCACTGCCGCGTTCGTCGTAGAACCACTTCGGCGGGAGGGACTTGGGTGATGCCGTCAAGCCGGCTTCCACGTCGATTCTGAGTGCCTTGTCCAGGTCGTCCTCACTGAGGTGGACGTCGACGATCGGGGCTATGGGCGCGCCGCGATCTACTTGTTCGTCAGCCATGGGTGATCTCCTTTACTGGTCTGACGCCAGCCGGAGGCCACCGAAGTGCCATCGGGCGTTGGCGGGGAAGAAGTTTCGGTAGCTGGGCCTGACATGGCCGCCGGGGGTGACCGCGGCACCGCCGCGCAGTACCTGCTGGTCGATCATGAACTTGCCGTTGTACTCGCCGACGGCGCCGGGGGCGGCCGAGAAGCCGGGGTATGCGGTGTAGGGACTTGCCGTCCACTCCCAGACGTCCCCGAAGACCTGCCGGAGCGCACCGGTGGGCTCTGAGGCCGGGACCGGATGGAGGTTGTCGGCCGGGAGCAGGTTGCCGGCAATCGGCGTCGTCCCGACGGCGACCTCCCATTCCGCCTCGGTTGGCAGCCGGGCGCCCGCCCAACGGGCGTAGGCGTCGGCCTCGTAGAAGGAGACGTGCACCACCGGTTCCGCCGGGTTGAGCGGGCGTTCACCGTCTAATGTGTAGATCAGCCACGATCCGTCGTCGTCCTGTCGCCAGTACATCGGGGACCGCCAGCCGGTCCGGTTGATCGTGTGCCAGCCGTCGGAGAGCCAGTGATCCGGCCGGTCGTAGCCGCCGTCCTCCATGAACAGCAGCCAGTCCCCGACGGTGACAAGCCGATCGGCGATCCGGTGGGGCCGCAGCAGGGTCTCATGCACCGGGAGTTCATTGTCGAAGGCGAACCCGGGTCGACGGTGACCGATCTCGGTCACACCACCGTCGAAATCGATCCAGGACCACACGGGGTTGCCGGACGCGGCTTCCGGATTTCCGGTGCGGTACGACGAGCGGACGATCGTGGAGGAGAGGACGTGTTTGATGTCCATGAGCAGCAGCTCCTGATGCTGCTGCTCGTGGTTGAGGCCGAGCGTGACAAGATCCCGCACCGTCGACGACTCCATTCGGTCGCCGGCCAGAAACTCGGTCATGGCCTCATCGACCTTGGCCCGATAGGCGGTCACGTCTGCGACGGAGGGCCGGGTGATGAGGCCCCGTTCCGCCCGGGGCTGCCGGGCGCCGACGGCCTCGTAGTAGGAGTTGAACAGGAAGCCGAACGTCTCATCCGCCTGATAGCGGGCGGCATAGGGAGCAAGCAGAAACGTCTCCCAGAACCAGGTCACATGGGCCCGATGCCATTTCGTCGGGCTGACGTCCGGCATTGATTGGACCACCTGGTCCTCCGGGGAAAGCGGAGCCGCCAGGCGTTCCGTGGTGCTCCGAACGTCCTGGTAGCGGGCCGACAGACTGGCTGCGTCCTCCTCCGGGGCGATCTGGTGCTCTGCTTCCGGGCCTACCGGCGTACCGTTCCCGAGTTCCTGCAGATCAAGACCTGCGGTGTCGTCGCCCGTGGGGTTGAGAATAGACAAAACGAATCACTCCCTCTGCATAGGAGAACAGGTTGGGGGTGACCGGTATTCCGAAAACCGGTGAATTTTTCGAACGACTGTACGGGTGTTCAGCCGCGTTGTTTTGGCCGGTCGTCCGACCGACCGCAACCGCCACCCGCTGCGACGATCAGGACGTCATGTCCTCGGCCCGGGAGCCGAGGGTTGCCAGGACGTCCTCGAAGCTCTTGGCAAAGCTTCCCACACCTTCGGCCTCCAGTTTCACCGCCACTTCTTCCAGATCGATGCCGAGCGCCGCGAGGTCGGCGACGACGCTCATCGCCTCCTCCGGGTCCGCATCGACCGTCCTGGCGACGATGCCGTGATCCTCGAACGCCAGCAGGGTGTTGTCGGGAAGGGTGTTCACCGTGTTCGGTCCGATCAGCGTGTCAACGTAGAGGGTGTCGGGGTACGACGGATCCTTGGTTGAGGTCGAGGCCCAAAGCGGCCGCTGCAGTCGGGCCCCCTTTGCCGCCAGGGCGTCCCAGCGCGGCCCGGAGAACGTCTCCAGGAACCGCTGGTAGGCCAGCTGGCCCTGAGCGACGGCTGCCTTGCCCCGTAGGGCGAGCGCCTGCTCGGTACCGATCTCGTTCAATCGACGGTCGACCTCGACATCGACCCGGCTGATGAAGAACGATGCGACGGAGGAGATCGACGAGAGATCATCGGCGTCCACCGCCTCGAGCCCGGAGATGTAGGCCTCCATGACGTCCTGATACCGCTCGAGGCTGAAGATCAGGGTGACGTTGATCGACCGGGCCTCGGATACCAACGTCTTGATGGCCGGCACGCCCTCGGCCGTCGCCGGCACCTTGATGTACAGGTTCGGCGCCTCGATCCGGTCGTCCAGTTCGCGGGCGGCGACGACGGTCCCGGCCTCGTCGTTGGCAAGCTCCGGCGACACCTCGACCGACACGTATCCGTCCTCACCGCCTGACGCGTCGTGGACGGGTCGAAGGATGTCCAGCGCCTGGCGGATGTCACCGACGACCAGCTGCCAATATGCGTCCTCGATCGAGGTGCCTGAGGCGGCCAGCGAACCGAGTTCGGCGTCGTAGTCATCGGTCTCGATCATCGCCTTGGCGAAGATCGACGGGTTGGAGGTGAGGCCACGGACGCCGCGGTCGATCCAGCCTTGGAGTTCACCGGAGGTGATCCACCCGCGGCGAAGGTTGTCCAGCCAGGGGCTTTGACCCTGCTGATCGTAGAGGTCCTGTAGTTTTCCCATGGCGCTACTCCTTGCTGGTGGTCGAGGTGGTGGACAGCAGCTCTTTTGCTGCGGTGGTGATGTTGTCGACGTTCATGCCGAGGCGATCGAGGACCTGGCCTCCCGGACCGGACGCCCCGAAACGGTCGATGCCGATGCAGACGTCCGCGTACCGGTCCCAACCGAGCGAAACGCCGGCTTCGACCGAGATCGTCGGCACGGAGCGGTCGAGGACCGCGGCGCGCTCGGCAGGGGAGCGGGCCTCGAAGGCTTCCCAGCACGGCATCGAGATGACCTTGGTTGCGATGCCGTCCCCACCGAGCCGTTCTGCGGCGTCGACGCAGAGCGCGAGCTCGCTGCCGGTGCCGATCAGGTTCAGGCTCGGCGCGGCAACGTCGTTGAGGGCGTAGGCCCCAGCAGCCACCTTGACGGCGTCCGTGTCGGCGAGGACGGGCAGGTTCTGCCTGCTGAGGATCATGGCGGACGGCCCGTCCGCATCCATGGCCAGCTTCCAGGCGCCGGCGGTCTCGATGGCGTCGCCGGGACGAATGACCCGGAGGCCGGGGATGGCCCGGAGGCTCATGATCTGCTCGACCGGCTGGTGGGTCGGGCCGTCTTCGCCGACACCGAGCGAGTCATGGGTCCACACGAAGACGCACTTGGCGTGGGACATGGCGGCCAGGCGGACCGCGGGGCGCATGTAGTCGGCGAAGACCAGGAACGTGCCACCGATGGGCACGACCCCACCGTGCTTGGCGGCACCGACGAGCGCGGACCCCATGGCGTGTTCCCGGACTCCGAAGTAGACCTGCCGGCCCGCGCCGCTGGTGGAGCCCTGGGCGTCGTCGGAGACCTTGGTGCCGGTGTTGCCGGTCAGGTCGGCGGAGCCGCCGATGAAACCGGGGTTGTTGTCGGAGATGGCCGACACGCAACTCTGTGACGCCTTCCGGGTGGCCACGCTGTCGCCTCTGGTGAAGCCGCCGGCGACGGCGTCAAGGTCGAACCGGGGGGTTGCCGCCCAGGCGGACTCCCAGGCGTCGCGGTGGGGGGAGGCCGCCAGGCGCTCGGACCAGGCGGCCCGGCGGGCGCCGCCGCGGCTTCCGGCGGCCCGGTACATGTCGAGCACATCCTCGGGAACCCAGAACGGCTCGTCGGGAATTCCCATCTCCTGCTTGGTGGCGGTGATCTCCTCGTCTCCGAACGCCAACCCGTGGGCACTGTGATGGTCGGTCAGGGTCGGGGAGGGGTACCCGATGTGGCTGCGCAGGACGATGAGCGTCGGCCGGTCGGTTCGATCCTTCGCCCGCTCGAGCGCCGCGGTGAGCGCGTCGACGTCGTTTGCCACCTCGCCGATGTTGTCCACGTCCCACCCGTAGGCCGCAAACCGGGCAGGCGCGTCGTCCGAGAGGGCCAGCTCCGTCGGCCCGTCGATGGTGATGTGATTGTCGTCGTAGACGGCGATCAGCCGCCCGAGTCCCTGGTGGCCGGCAAGGGACGCCGCTTCGTGGCTGATCCCCTCCGAGAGGCAGCCGTCGCCGGCGATCACGTAGGTGAAGTGGTCACACAGCTCTTCGCCGTAGGTGGTCCGCAGGTAGCGCTCGGTCATCGCCATGCCGACCGCGTTTGCCAGACCCTGGCCGAGCGGGCCGGTGGTGACCTCGATGCCGTCGGTGTGGTCGGCTTCGGGGTGGCCGGGGGTCTTCGAGCCGAACTGCCGGAACTGCCGGAGATCCTCCAGCTCAAGACCTTGCCCAGTCAGGTGGAGCATGGCGTAGTGCAGGATCGACGCATGCCCGGCGGACAGGACGAAACGGTCACGGTCCGGCCACGACGGATCTGCGGCGTCGTAGTTCAGCACCCGGGTGAACAGGGCGTGGGCCAGCGGCGCAAGGGCCATCGCCGTTCCCTGGTGGCCCGATTTGGCCGCGTGCGGGGCGTCCATGGACAGGCCCCGGATCACGTTGATTCCCTTTTGTTCCAACTCTGCGGAGGCCGTCTGATCGCCTACGACATCGGTCATTTGTTCCTTCCGGGACATGACCGGCCGGTGACGACGACCGAATCGTGTCTGAATCGAGGGGGAGAGAGTGGGGGTAGGTCGCTGTCCGGTACCGCAGTCGGGTACCGCTAAACGTGTCGGTGTACGTGTCGGCTCGGTCGACCGGCCTTTCATCCGAGTCGTCAACGTTGCGGGTTGGTGGCCGCGTTGCTCGACGGAGATTAAAAGGCCTTGCTCACCGTTGGAACGGCGCCGTTTCCAGCCCGCTCGGCCGATACCAACACGTTACCCGGTACCCGGCGCAGGTGGGCGATGCTCCAGCCGCCGATCAGGGGACAATCAGCCCGCAGATAGAGCGGTCGCGGTCGGCCGCCGGGACCGGGTTCCCGGGGGAACGAACCGCCGGGGCGAGTGCGCCCGCCACGGCTCCGCCGTACCGGTCGAAGACGATCTCCATGGCGGACTGCTGACTCATCGGCGAGCCGGCGCCCCGGGCGGCGAACACCAGCAGCCCGGTTCCCGGGCCGGGATCGAACGGCTGGCCCCGCAACCTGACGGTGTGCTCGGTCACGTGCGCCCCCGCCTCATCGTCCCACGCCGTGTTGGCCACGTCCTCCCACCCCGGGTGGACGGCGTCGAACGGCTCCACCGCCGACGGCGGAAACCGAATCCCGACTCCGCCGTCGAGCGAACCCGCATCGTCCAGGATCAGCCCGGAACCCAGCGAGCACGCGGCGCCGATCACCCGGCCAGGCGGGTCGACGGAAACGTATGCCGGTTCGGTGAGTGTGAGGCAGACCCCGTCGGCGGCAATCGGAGATCCGTCGCCGGTCCGCCAGGCCGCCTCCTGCCCCGCCGGGTCGTAGCGGACCGGGATGACCGGCTCCTCGGTGTCCAGGTGGGATGCAAAGAGCAGCAGCCCGTCGGCCGACGAGCGCTCGTCACTGCCGCCGTACACCTGCGGTACGTCGGAACCGATCAGCACCTGGGGCGCAAGCAGTGTGCGCACCGCCGGGACGACCTCCCCCAGAGCCGCGGCGTACCGCCCGGAGGCCAGCAGCACCACGATGTCCGGGTGGGGATCCATCCTGGCCAGCACGTCGCCGACCACCTCGCCGACCGCTTCCGCGACCACGGGATGTTGGGAGTACCCCGACACACAGACGGCCACGGACAGGGGGATTATTCGACGGGAGGGAGCAGCGTGTAGGGGACCACCTGATGGGCACCGCCGTCGATGCTGCACCGGGCCAGCACGGTTGTGTAGTCGGAGAAGGGGAGCTCGGCCCGGACCAGCCGGTAGTTGAACTTGCCCGGCTCGATCTGGAGTGCCTGCACGTTCCTGGCCAACGGTTCGGCCTCCGGGTCGTACGGGCCCTCCGGGGTGAAGACCACCTCAAGGGCGCCGACGTCCTTGCCGTCCGGCGGGTTCCACACCAGAACAACAAGATGGGGTCCGACGGTCACCGGTACGGGCGACGGGGCCGGAGCGGAGAATTGAATGCCGGACAGATCGATCCTGGTCGACGGGCCGGGCACCGATCGGAGGGCGATGTCGTCCATGAACAGTGCAGCGATAATCTCCATGGATTGGACGCTATCTTCGGTTACGTGTCCGACCCATCGACGAGGGACCTGATTCTCTCCGAAGCCCGCCTCTGCTTTGCCAACCAGGGCTACGAAGGCACGTCGCTGAACGACATCGCGGCCGGCGTCGGCATCCGCAGACCAAGCCTGCTCCACTACTTCGCCTCGAAGGAGGCCATCTATCAGCAGGTCCTCCTCGATGCCCTCGAGGACTGGGACCGGGGGATCAGGGAGGCCCGGCTGGCCCCGCTCGACGGCTGGGAACTGGTCGACAACATTCTGGAGGTCAGTTTCGAGTTCTTCCGTGGTAACCCGGAGCTGGTTCGGATCGTGCGGCGGGAGGCCCTCACCGAGAAGGGCCACCTGGGGTTCGACCTCGGTGGTGCCCTCCGGCCGTTCTTCCTCCGGGCGGTTGCGTTCTTCGAGCGTGAGATGGACGCGGGCCGTTTCCGACGGCATGACGCCGAGAACCTGGTGGTCACCGGGTACGGCGCGCTGCTGAGCTATTTCTCCGACCACTGGATGCTGACCGGTCTGCTCAACCGGGACCCCTTCGACGAGGACGCACTCGAGGCACGGTTCGAACACATTCGGATGTTCGTCAGGGCCGCCCTCGAACCGGACAACTCACCGCGCGGCGAGAGTACGTCGGAAGGCGCCACAACCCTCCGGTCGGAATCGGACTAGGTTACTGCCCGTGTCAATCGGTCGATTGGTGAAGCAGTGGATTCTGCCGGTCATTCTGGCGGTCATCGCGCTGGTCTCCTGGCGGGCGGCCAACAACGCGGACTTCGACCAGGCGACCAACGTCCCGGAGGACTACGAGCTGTCGGCGGAAACCCCGTTGCTTTCGGCCCGCCGCATCCCGAAGACCCTCCGGGCACCGGTCAGCGACGCCCGAATCGCCGACCCGATCAACCAGACCATCGCCAACACCACGTTCCCCCAGATGTGCATCAGCGTCCGTTTCGGGGATCGGCCGCTCGGGGACAGCCGTGAGCTTGTCGGCGGGCTGGTCCCGGCATCGAACCAGAAGCTGCTGACAACCTACGCCGCGCTCGGCATCCTCGGCCCGGACTTCGTGTTCAGCACCAGGGTCACGGCAACCGCCCCCATCGAGGCCGGCGTCGTCCGGGGCGACCTGTACCTCATCGGTGCCGGCGATCCGTTCCTCTACACCGACGACTGGCTGACCCAGTACCCGGATCTGGACGGCCGCAGCAGCACCCGGTTGGAGGACCTCGCCGACGCGGTTGCGGCCACCGGCCTGACCCAGGTGACCGGAACCATCTTCGGTGACGAGTCCCTGTTCGACCAGGAGCGGACGGGGCCGTGGGACTCCCGCCTGATCGAACAGAAGCAGTCCGGGCCGCTGTCGGCGCTGTCTCTCAACGAGGGGTTCACCCAGTGGCCCGCCGAGTTCCCGGGAACGGCCCGGGTCCGGTCGAGCGCCGCCGATCCCGCCCTCAACGCCGCAGCGGTCTTCGGCCAGTTGCTGGCGGAGCGAGGGGTCTCGGTGGCCGGCGCCCCCGCCGTCGGGGTCAACCTCCCCGGCTCGGTGGAGTTGGCCGCGGTACAGTCTCCGCCGCTGTCGGCGACGGTGACCCACATCAACAGCTACAGCTCGAACATCGGCGCGGAGCTCCTGCTCAAGCGCCTGGGGTTCGAGCGGTTCGGCTCCGGAACAACCCGGGCCGGAACCGAAGCCGTGATCAATTACCTCACCGAGGCGGGCATTCCGATGGAGGACGTGCAGATCTTCGACGGCTCCGGCCTGGCCGAGACCAATCGGCTGACCTGCACGGCGATAACGGAGATCCTGGCATCTGCGGGACCGAACACGCCGTTCGGCCAATCACTCTCGATTTCCGGAAGCCGCGGTTCGCTGCTGACCCGCTTTGTCGACACGGTCGCCGAGGGTAACGTCCTGGCCAAGACCGGAACCCTTCGCAACGTGCGGTCCCTGTCCGGCTACGTCCAGTCCGCGGTCGATACCGATCCGGGCGCCTACGTCAGCTTTGCGTACATCGTCAACGATGACATGGTCATCGAAGGCGACGTCGACGTGTTCCTCCAGACCCCGCTGGTGACCGCCCTGACCACGTACCCATCCGGGCCGAACGTCAGCGTGCTCTCACCGCTCGACCCGGTCCGCAGCTAGCTCCGAGCCGCGCTGCCGCACCGGACCGGCGGCCAAAACCGGCAAATCGAAGGATCTCCGACGATTTGTCCCGGCTATGACTCTCCACTGCGGCCCCGGGGTTGTTAGTTTCGAGGGGACATGACCGCCATGCCGTTGTTCCCGTTGAACCTGGTCCTCTTCCCGACGATGGTGCTGCCGCTGCATATCTTCGAGCCTCGATACCGGGCGCTGGTCCACGACGTCCTGGAGGGCGACGGGGAGTTCGGGGTCGTCATGATCGAGCGGGGCCGAGATACCGGCGGCGAGGACCATCGCTCCGACTACGGCACGATCGCCAAGGTGGTGGAGGCCGAGGAGTTCCCGGACGGGCGGTGGGGACTGGTCAGCGTCGGCACGGAACGCTTCCGAATCACCGAGTGGCTGCCGGACGACCCGTACCCCCGGGCCGACATCGAACGCTGGCCGGACGAGACGGACGTTCCCCCGCCCGCCGGCGAGTTCGACGCGGTGTCAACCAAGTTCCGTCGCTGCATGGCCATGGCCTCCGAAGCGGGTGTCGACGTCGGCCCGGTGCCGGACGTCATCTCCCCGGACGAAATCGGGACGATGCAGATGGCGGCCATGCTCCCGGTCGGCCCGTTCGACAAACAGCGGCTCCTCGGTGCGCCGACCTGCGTTGAGCGGCTGGCCGGTCTCGACACCGCCCTTGACGAGACCCTTGAGCTGATCGAGATCAAGCTGCAGAGCGGCTGAGGCACCCCGGCGGACCCGGCAACCGTCCAGAGCCGGGGCCGAACCAACAAAGGGAACGCCGTCAGCGCCAAAATCGGGCTGGTTGCCTCCTACACTCCAAAGCACCAACCGCTCGAAGGGAGTGCCAGGTGGCAAGACCGAATCCGCTCGAGGGCGCTCAGGAAATTCAGGAGATGCTGGTCTCCTATGCAAAGCAGGAGACGCTTGCGCCGCTCAAGCAGCTCGGCCGATATCTCGGCTTCGGGCTGGCCGGCTCGCTGTTCGTCTTCCTCGGCGTGTTCTTCGCCGGACTGGCCACACTGCGGCTCCTGCAGACCTTCGAGGTGTTCGGCGGAGCGAGTTGGGCGTCGCTCGCCCCCTACGGCGCATCGGTCGGTGTTCTGATCATCGCTCTGATACTGATCTTCATGTCCCTGAACCGGGCGAGGAGGAAGGTGCTGTCATGACCGAAACCGCAGGAATCACCCCGGCGGACATCGAAGCCAAGTTCCGCGACATTCAGGGCCAGGTCGACGTGGTCGCCGAGGACTCCAAGAAGCGGCTGGCCATCGGTGGTACCGCGGCGGCGGTGATCATCATGCTGCTGGTGTACGTGCTCGGCCGACGGGCAGGCAAGCGGCGCAGTTCCGTGCTGGAGATCCGCCGGTTCTGATGTTTCGCCGCCTTCTCGTCTGGGCCGTTCGGTCCTACATCGGCGGCCCGGCCAGATCCTGGGTGTTCACGTCCGCTGCGCTGCTGGCGGTGCGGCTGGTGCGGTCCGTGACCGGTAGTCGTGAGCTGATCGACCTGTCCTCGGTGAAGCCGGGGGACACACTGACGATCGAGCACCTGCCGATATCCCACCGGCGGCAGATCCGCGACATCCGGCGATCGAAGCGGCAGGAGCGCAAGGCCGCACGGCAGACCGCCAAGGCCTGACCCCGAACATCGGCCGCGCTGCGGACCGGGATCCGTCGCCAGCCGAACCGGCAGCCCGCCTGGCCGACCCCCGGCGAGTCGGCCGCGCTGCGGACCAGGACCCGACACAAGTCGAACCGGCGGCCCGCATGGCTGACCCCCGGCCCGGAACGGCCCGGTTGCTGGCATGCTGGTGGGGTGAAGGTCCTGCTGCGCAACCCGACCAGAGAACTCGACGTGCCGGGTCCCATCTCGGTCGTCAAGCTGCTGAAGCAGCTGGAGCTCAACCGGGAGTCCGTTCTGGTCATCCAGGACGGCACGTTGGTACCGGGGGACGCCATGCTCGGCGATGACGAGCAGGTCGAGATCCGCCCGGTGATCAGCGGTGGTGCGGCGCCATGAAGTGTCGCGTCTGTCGCGGCCCTGCGGTGATAGACCTGCGTCGACACAACGCCAACTTCTGCGTTGATCACTTTCTGCGCTATTGCCGTCAGCAGGTCGAGAAGGCGATCGACGACCACCACATGCTGGAAGCGGGGGAGCGGCCGCTGGTTGCCGTCTCCGGTGGGAAGGACAGCCTTGCCGTCTGGGACCTGCTGAACGATCTCGGGTACGACGCCGACGGTTTGTACATCGGGCTCGGCATCGGGGAGTACTCCGAGACGTCCGGCCACTATGCCCGGGACTTTGCGGACGCCCGAGGCCTCACGCTCATCGAGATCGACCTCCGAGCCGACCACGGCTACGACGTGCCGACCGCGGCCGCCGTGACCAAGCGGGTTCCCTGTTCGGCCTGCGGGCTGTCGAAACGGCACCTGTTCGACGCCGCTGCGCTCGACGGCGGCTACGACGCACTGGTGACGGGCCACAACCTCGACGATGAGGCGGCGGTGCTCTACGGAAACGTGATGCGATGGCAAACCGGCTACCTCGGTCGGCAGAGACCGGTCCTGGCTGCGGCCAACGGCTTCCCCCGGAAGGTCAAACCGCTGATCCGGCTGACCGAGCGGGAGACGGCGGCCTATTGCGTGCTCCGCGGCATCGATTACCTGGTCGAAGAGTGTCCGATGGCCGTCGGCAACAAGCACATGGCCTATAAAAACGCACTCAACGAGATGGAGCTGCAATCGCCGGGGGCAAAGGCCGATTTTTATCACGGATTCCTGGCCAGAGCCGTTGAGCGGTTCGCGTCGGAGGACAAGGATGCGGACGGACTGGGGACCTGCACCAGCTGCGGCAGTCCGGCCGAGGGGGAGCTGTGTGCGTTCTGTCGTTTGGCGGACCAGGCGTCACAGGCGGACCCGGTGCCCGTCTCGGTGCTGCTGACGCCGCGCAAGGAACGGAAGCAGGCCAGGAACCGGAAGCGTCGCAGCGGCTCCGACAACAAACCGACCGACCAGACCGAGC
>JBCCGJ010000046.1:0-23186 GCA_039029335.1 Actinomycetota bacterium
AACCGACCGCCGATGCCCGGGCGTGGTACGTCTCGGAGGAGAAGTTGGAACCCCGCCTCGGCGAGCGGCACGAGGAGCCGGTCGGCCCGTACGAGCAGCCGCTGCAGCCGGGCCGGGATGCGGCCCGGTTGTTCGCCGACCTCGGCCGATGGGCCGGCCACGACCACCTTGGTGTATTCCTTCGGGCGCACCCCGAGCACCGGCACACCGTTCGCCGCCTCGGGGTGGTTCAGACCGCGCCCTACGCCGAGGTGCGGGACAACACCATCGACGGAGCGATGCTCCCGATCGACCTGCTGCGAGCCAAGCTCAGCTTCTTCGGAGCCACCCACTTCGATCCCCGATCCGACCGGTGGGTCAGGATCACCATGTTTCAGGGGGCCCCGTTCCCCGGAGAGTTGGCCACCGCCGATCCGGACAATTGGACCTATCCGGACAACCACGTCGCCGCATGACCCAATCGTTGGATCTCTCCCACGGAGAGTTCGCGGCGCTGGTGGCCAAGGCGTTTCGTGGTGTGGGATACAGCTGGGGACTCACCGAGGATGCGGCGTTTGCGGCGGGCCGCCTGGCGGAGGCCGGTCTGGCGTCAGCCGCGTCCGTCGTCCGGCTCCTGCGGGCCGTGGACGGGACGCCCGTCGCGGAACGGATGCCGAACCCGGACTGGTCGGCGAACTCGGCGCCGCTGTGCCCGATCTGCGTCGGAACCGCCATCGTCGACGGTGGTGCGATCGGGCGGGGGCGTGACGCGAACGAGCAGTTCACCATCGGACGGACGGTTGAACCGCTGCTCATCGCCCCGTTTCTGTCGACGATGGCTGCCGTCGACAAACCCGGATCCGGGTTTGACCTCGAGTGGGGTGCTGCGTCGTGTCTGGTCTCTTCGGCCGCCATCACGCTGCTTGGCACGCCGCCGCCGGATCCGACCACCGTGACGATTCGGACGGCGACGGACGGCCCACGCACCGGGCCGTCTCTCGGACGGGTCCGGGTCACGGATGCCGACTTCGGCGCACTCGAACGCTACGCCCATCGGGTGTACGCCCCGGCGACCGATGCGAGCCGGTCGGCGGGGGCCGGGGCCGGGGCCACCGACAACGATTGAGGCGCCTGACCGACGCCGGGTTCAAGGCCGGGTTGCAGCCGGGCGAGATACCCGGTTTGGTGATCGGCCCGGCTGGTGCCAACCGTCCGCATCGTGCACGATGGGCTACCGAAGAGCCCGGTGGAGAAGGAGTACGGACAGCCCCATGACGTTGACCGATCAGCGCGGCAGCGAGATGACCACCGGCGACCAGGCCGAGGTTGACGCGTTCGACAACGCACTCGAGCTGTTCCTGAACTACGAACGGAGCGCCGGGGGAGCGGTAAAAGCCCTGCTCACCGATCATCCGGACACCGTGATGGGCACGGTGCTGCGGGGATACATGCTGATGATGCTGGAGTCCGGCGGGGTGTACCCGAAGGTGGACGCGATGGTCGCCGAGATCATCGCCGACGACCGGGACACCAACCGCCGGGAGCGGCTGCATCTCGACGCCCTTCGCCACTGGGCCAACGCCGACGTGTTGGCCGCGGCGACGGTTTGGGACCACATCCTGGCCGCGGATCCTCGAGATGTGCTGGCGCTGAAGATGCATCACTACACCACGTTCTGGACCGGACGGGCCGACGTGCTCCGGTCGACGGTTGAAGGCGTCGTTGACACGTGGGACCCGGCGACGCCGGGGTATGACCACGTGCTGGGCATGCTGGCCTTTGCACTCAACGAGAGTGGTCGCCACGAACAGGCCGAGGAGATCGGTCGTGAGGCCGTTGCCGCCAACCCGGAGGATCTCTGGTCGATCCATGCGGTGGCCCATGCGCTGGAGATGCAGGGAGCCAATGAGCGAGGCGATCGGTTCTTCCAGGTCGACGATGATCGATGGGGCTCCAAGAACCCGTTCCTCGGCCACATCTGGTGGCATGCCGCGCTGTTCCCGTGGAACAGCGGTGACTACGACCGGGTCCTCGACCTGTACGACAACCGGCTGAGGCCCGCCAGTACCGAGTTCTACCTCGACATCCAGAACCTCTCGTCGCTGCTGACCAGGCTGGAGCTGTCCGGGGTTGACGTCGGCGATCGGTGGGGCGAGCTGGCCGACCACGCGGCGGCCAGAACCGGAGACCATGTGCTGACGTTCACCGACGTGCACTGCGCCTTGACCCTGGCCAGGACCGATCGAATCGAGGAGCTCGGTGCGTTCGTCGAGTCGCTCGAGCGTCATCAGCAGGACGACGGCGGCCGGACGCCCGGTCTCCCCATCGCGATCCAGGTTTCCCGGGCATTGGCCGCGGCCGCAGGCGGAGACCACCGAACCGGGGCGGAACTCCTCGGTGCGGTCAGGGGAGACCTGGCCCCGATCGGCGGCAGCCATGCCCAGCGGGACCTTTTCGACCTGGTCCTGGCGGACATGACACTGACGGCCGGCGAGGTTGAGCTGGCGCTCCATCAGCTGCGGGCCAGAACCCGGCGCTGGCCCAACTCCGTTCCCACCTGGCAGCGATACGGGCAGGCGTTGGTTGCGGCCGGTCGCTCGGATGACGCGGCGGAGGCGTTTGAAACCGCAGCCACACTGCGGGGTGCCGAAGCGACCTGACGGTCCGGCGAACCGCCGGTCTTATCGGTGGTGCGGGTCTGTTCGGGAGCCGATCGCCTTCCGGCGATCGACCCCCGAACCCGTCCCTCAGGTGATTATTCGCCGCCCTCCAACAGTTCAACGGTGGTCTTGGAGAACCCGGATCCATTCACGTCCAGGTCGCCGAGAAGGTCGATGGCCGCCTCGGCGTACTGGGTGGTGTAGGCATCGTCGTCCGGTGCGCCGGCCAACACGGCTTCGCCGGTCGCAATCTCGATCGTCTGGTCCCACAGCTCCTTGTCCATGACGGCGGCGCCGCCGGGGGACGGCCAGATGAGCGCGTTGATCTCATTGAGCTGCCAGGTCTGATGCGAGGTGCCCAAGGTCGGTCCGTTGTCCAGGACAACGTCTACGCACGTGTCGGGATTGTCCCTGCACCACGCCCAACCCTCGATGGATGCGGCGATGAACCGAGTGGTCTGGTCGTCGTAGGCCTCGTCGCCAAGCCTGGTGCCGTCGGCCCAGATGGCGTCCTGGAGCATCGCGGTGCCAACGTCGTTCCAATCGATGATGGTGAAGTCATCCGCGGTGTACAGCTCGCCGGTGTCTGGATTGATACTCTCCAGCACCTGGGCGTACTCGTTGTAGATCATCGCCTGAGCGGCGTCGATCTCGCCGGACAGCAGCGCCGCCATATCGAAGTTCTGCTGCACGATCTCGTAGTCCGCGTTCTCCTGCAGACCGGCCGCCCTGGCTCCCGCCAGCATCTCGAACTCGTTGCCGAAGCCCCAGCTGCCGATCTTTCGTCCGGCGAAGTCGGCAGGCGCGTTGACCCCCGCATCGGCGAAGGAGACCTGCAGGGTTCCGGAGCGCTGGAATATCTGGGCCACGTTGACGATGTCGATCCCGGATTCGCGGGAAACGAGGGCCTTCGGTACCCAGGCGATGGCGTAGTCGGCTGCGCCGGAACCCAACTGCTGCTGAGGCACGATGTCGACACCGCCCTCCAGGATCGTCACGTCCAGGCATCGGGCCTCGTAGAGCCCTTCATCGAGGGCTGCGTAATATCCGGCGAACTGGGCCTGGGCGAACCACTGCAGCTGCAGGGTCACCTCGTCCAGTTGCTCACACGCCGCATCGTCCCCGCCGTCCCCCGATCCGGCTTCCGCCGACTCATCGTCTGACCCGCAGGCCGCGGCGATGAGGATGAGGGCCAGAAATGAGCCGATCAGGCCGATCCGCCATCGTGACCTCGGTCGGTTCACGCTCTCCGCTGTCTCTCCCATTGGTGATGCTCCTCCTGTTGTATTGGTTGGTGAGTTCGTCGGCGGCAGGTCCCTCCGGACCGCTACTGCGGTGCCTCCCGCTTTCGCCGGTACGGCATCGCCAGCCACTCGGCGGCGATGGCAAGCAGGAATAGGACAAGCCCAACCGCGCTGGCCACGGTGATGGCGGCCCATGCGGCGTCGTAGCGGGCGAAGCTGGCGTTCTGGGTGATGACCGGGCCGAGCCGGTTCTGGGGCCCGCCGAAATACTCCGCGACAATGGCGGCGATAACACTCAGCGGCGCGGCGATCCTGAGCGAGGTCAGGAAGAACGGAAGTGCATTCGGCGCTCGGACCCTCCGAAGGATGGTCATCTCCGATGCGCCGTAGGACCGGAGCAGTTCGAGCTGCTCGGGATGGACCTCGGTCAGGCCCTTGGCGGTGTTGATGAACACCGGGAAGAACACCACAACGATTACCACCGCCTGGTTGCTGAAGGTACTCGTCAGGCCGAACCAGGCATTAAAGATGGGGGCCAGCGCAACGATGGGCGTTGCGTTGATGGCAACGGCCAGGGGAGTGACCGCACCGCCGAACCGAACGAAGCGGGTGACGATCAGCGCCAGTGCGGCGCCGAGGGCAACCCCGAGGATCAAACCGGAAACCGCGATCCATGCGGTGTTGAGCCCGGCCTCGCGAAGCGGCACCGTCCCGAGGGTCTCGGCCTGGCCCGCCCATTGCTCGGAGAGCGCGGCCACGATGGACGTCGGCCGGGGCAGCAGGAATTCCTGGACGTCGAACAGCCGCACCAGCCCTTCCCACAGGCCGAAGAAGACCGCGCCGACGACCACGGCAGGCCACGCGCCACGCAGCCGGGCCACCACCAAACCGCCGGCTCGACCGAACAGCCGGCTCACGCGGATGCCTCAACGGCACGGAGGGCCTCTCGGATCTCCGTCGCCTTCTTGAAGAACTCCGGGTGCTCCCGGACCTCGGCCGTCCTGGAACCGAGCGGCACGTCGACGATCGAGTGGATACGCCCCGGCCGCGGGGACAGCACCACCACCCGATCGGAGAGGAAGGCGGCTTCAGAGATGGAGTGGGTGACAAAAACAACTGTGGTGTCGAGCTCGGCCACGATCCCGAGGAGCTCGTTCTGCATGTGCTCTCTGGTCATTTCGTCCAGTGCGCCGAACGGCTCGTCCATCAGTAGCAGCCGGGGTCGGAACGAGAGCGCCCGGGCGATCGCCACCCGCTGCTGCATGCCACCGGACAGCTGCCACGGATAGCTCCGACCGAACTCCGGAAGCTTGACCAGGTCCAGCATCTCCGCCGTCCGGGCACGGCGGTCCTTCTTCGACCAGCCCATGAGCTCCAGAGGTAGCTCGATGTTGCCCGCCACGGTGCGCCAGTCGAACAGGCCGGCACTTTGGAACGCCATGCCGTAGTCCTGCTCCAGCCTCGCGAGGTGAGCCGTCTTGCCGAAGACCTCGACGGAGCCGTCCGTCAGGGGCAGGAGGTCGGCGATGAGCCGCAGTAGGGTCGACTTGCCGCAGCCGGAGGGCCCGATCAGGGAGAGGAACTCTCCGGGGGCGATGTCCAGATCGATGCCTTCCAGGGCGGTGAGCGCATCGGACGACCCCTGGTTGAAGGTCTTTGTGGCCCCCGAGATTCGCACCGCAGGCTCGCCCCGAGAGGTTTCGCTCACGCCGCGGTCCGCAGAACCGTCCGCCTGGGTCATGACACCACCTCAATCCCGTCACCGGGCGTGCGCACCAGACGCCGCTCGACGGTTGTCGCCAGAGAGAACACAAAAAAGCCGAGCAGGCCCGCCGCCAGCACTGCGGCGTACAGCTTCTCCGGACCGGTCGTGTACCGACCGGCGAAATCGAGGATGACCCGCCCGAGACCGCCGCTGACCCCGGCGGATATCTCACCGACGATCGACCCGACGACGCTGAGCGTCGCGGCCAGCTTGAACGCCGGAAAGAGATACGGTCTGGCTGCCGGCAGCCGAAGCTTGAAGAGGGTCGACCACCACGACGCTGCGTAGGACCGCATCAGCTCGAGCGAGGCCGGATCCGGCGACTTCAATCCCGCAAGCCCGTTGACCGCCACCGGGAAGAACGTCAGGTAGGCGGCGATGAGCGACACGGCCTGCACATCGCTGAGGAATGTGGTGCGACCCCACGTGACCACGATCGGGGCCAGGGCGATCAGCGGCACCGTCTGGCTGATGTTGATCCACGGCACCAGCCCACGGTCGAGGAATCGGGACCGGAGCATGACCAGGGCAAGACCGAGCCCGACCCCTGCCCCGACCAGGAAGCCGATCGCCGCCTCGCGGAAGGTGAACCACGCCGACTTCAGCAGGAACAGCGCCAGGGTTTCGTCGCTGCCCCGCCGCACCGGGTCCAACAGCGCGCCGACGATCGTCCAGGTGTGGGGCATCGTGAGGTCATCCGGCCCGACCGGCAGCTCGGTCGACGTGCCCGGCCAGTTCCCGTCGGTCGCCCCGCCGAGCAACTTGTACCCCTCCCAGAGCGCCGCGAAGCCGATCAGCACCGCCGCGATCATCAGCGGACGTACCAGGCGACTCACCGGTCGAACCTCAGCGCCGGAACCGGGGTCATGAGAAGTGGGGGATCACCCGTTGGCCATAGGCGTTCAACGTCTCGTCCTTCTGGTCGTGCATGAGGTAGATGGCGAACTGATCGACCCCCAGCGCGGCCAGTTCCTCCAGCCGGGCGATGTGCTGGTCCTCGGAACCGAGGATGCAGAACCGGTCAATGATCTCATCGGGAACGAAGTCCGTGTGATCATGGCCGGACTTCCCGTGGCCGGAGTAGTCGTATCCCTCCCGGCCCTTGATGTAGTCGGTCAGGGCTCGGGGGACGAGGTCGGTCTGTTCCCCGTACCGCGCCACAAGGTCGGCCACGTGGTTGCCGACCATGCCACCGAACCAGCGGCACTGCTCCCGCTGATGTTCGATGTTGTCGCCGACGTACGCCGGAGCGGCGACACAGATGTGCAGGGAGTCCGGGTCCCGCCCCGCCTCTTCCGCAGCCTGGCGGACCGCGCCGATGGTCCAGGCGGCGATCTGCGGGTCGGCCAGCTGGAGAATGAAGCCGTCCGCCTGGCTTCCGCACAGGTGTAGGGCCTTCGGTCCGTAGGCCGCCATCAGGACCGGCAGCTCAGACGATTGGGCCCAGGGGAAGTGCTGCGTCGTGCCGTTGTAGGTCACTTCGCCTCCCTCCGCCAGACCTTTGATGACGGTCATCGACTCGCCGAGGGTGCTGAGCGTCGACGGCTTGTGGCCGAGCACCCGCATGGCAGAGTCACCCCGGCCGATTCCGCAGATCGTCCGGTTGCCGAACATGTCGTTGAGGGTGGCGAACAGCGACGCGGTGACCGTCCAGTTCCTGGTCCCGGGGTTGGTCACCATCGGGCCGACGATCATGCGGTTGGTCGCCGACAGCATCTGGGAGTAGACGACGTACGGCTCCTGCCACAGCACGTGGCTGTCGAACGTCCACCCGTAGCGAAACCCGAGGGTCTCGGCCTGTCGGGCCAGTTCGACAACCCGCCACGCCGGCGGGTCGTTCTGTAGTACTACTCCGAAATCCATCGCTGCCCTCTCCTTCGGACCGTCGGTGCCTGCTTGTCTCCCGCTTCGGGCCACGGTTCCCGACCACGTGGTGCCCGGTACCGCCCCTGTCTTGTTCGCCGCCTCAGTTGTTGGTCGGGAAGCCGAGGTCGACGGAGCTGCTTGCCGGCTCCGGCCACCGGGATGTGATGACCTTCGGCTTGGTGAAGAAGCGGACGCCCTCCGGCCCGTACATCGTGGTGTCGCCGAACAGGGAGTCCCCCCAACCACCGAAGCTGTGATAGCCGACCGGGACGGGAATCGGGACGTTGACGCCGATCATGCCGGCGTCCGCCCGGTCCTCGAAGGCCCGGGCCGCTCCGCCGTCCCTCGTGAAAATCGCCGCACCGTTACCCCAGACGTTCTCGTCCATCATGGCGATGGCGGCGTCGAAGCTGTCGACCCGGACAACGCTCAGAACCGGGCCGAAGATCTCGTCGGTGTAGACCGACATGTCGGTGGTGACGTTGTCCACCAGGGTCGGCCCGAAGAAGAACCCTTCGGCGTCGAACTCTGCCGTCCGGCCGTCGACCCGAATGGTCGCACCGTCGGCCGCGCCGGCGTCGACGTACCCGGCCACTCGATCCCGGTGCTCCTCGGTGATCAGTGGCCCCATCTCCGAGTCCGGCTGGTCGCCTGCGCCGACCTTGAGCTTGGCCATGCGGGCCTCGACCGCCTCGAGGAGCGGATCGGCGACGTCGCCGACGGTAACCAGCACCGAGATGGCCATACACCGCTCGCCGGCCGAACCGAATGCGGCTGACACCGCGGCGTCCGCCGCCAAGTCGATGTCCGCATCCGGCATGACCAGCATGTGGTTCTTCGCCCCGCCGAGCGCCTGGACCCGCTTGCCTGCGGCGCAACCGGTCTCATACACGTACTTGGCGATGGGGGTCGACCCGACAAACGAGACGGCCTGCACGTCCGGATGGGTCAGCAGCCGGTCGACCGCCACCTTGTCGCCGTTGACCACATTCAGGACACCCTCGGGGAACCCAGCCTCGAGCGCCAGCTCCGCCAGGAACATCGGGGCCGATGGATCCCGCTCGGATGGCTTCAGGATGTAGGTGTTCCCGCAGGCGATCGCGTTCGGGATGGTCCACAGCGGAACCATGGCTGGAAAGTTGAACGGCGTGATGCCCGCAACAACCCCGAGCGGCCGCCGCACGGTGTGGACGTTGACCCCGGTTGACGCGTTCTCGTTGTAGCCGCCCTTCAGATGCTCGGCGATACCACAGGCGTACTCGATGTTCTCCAGCCCTCTGGCAACCTCGCCGGCCGCATCGGACAGGACCTTCCCGTGTTCCGCGGTCAGCCGCTTTGCGATTTCGGACTCGTTCTTTTCCACGATGTTCCGAAAGTTGTACAGCAGCTTGGTCCGCCGGGCGATCGAGACCCGGCTCCAGTCCTCGAAGGCCCTGGCCGCCGAGGCGACCGCGGCGTCAACGTCGGCCACCGATGCCATACCGAGTTCGGCGGTCTGCTCGCCGGACGCCGGGTTGAACACGGGCTTGGTCAGCCCGGACGTGGACTCGAACGGCTTCCCGTCGATCAGTTGATGGATCTGCTTCATGGCTGATGCTCCTGGTTGCGAAGGGGAGAGGTTGTGTACTCCGGAACGGGCACGGGATGGCGGTGGGCGCTCAGACGAGGTATTGGCTCAAGCCTCGGCGCAGGTATTTCCCGTCTCCCTTCTGGCCGAGGTACTGCTCGTTCTCGATGACGACCTGGCCCCGGGACAGGACGGTGTCGACCCGGCCCTGGATCTCAAAACCCTCGTAGGCCGAGTAGTCCATGTTCATGTGGTGATTGTCGACGCTGATCGTCCAACTGGCGGCCGGGTCGTAGAGCACGATGTCGGCATCGGCCCCGGGTTGGATGACACCCTTCTGCGGGTACAGGCCGAACATCCTGGCCGGGGTTGTCGAGCACAGCTCGACCCAGCGCGGCAGGGTGATCTCGCCCTGGAGCACACCCTGGTAGATGAGGTCCATCCGGTGCTCGACCCCGCCGATGCCGTTCGGGATGGCCCGAAAATCGTCGAGGCCGAGCTCCTTCTGATCCTTCATGCAGAACGGGCAGTGATCGGTGGCGACAACGCTCAAGTCGTTGGTCCGGAGCCCGGTCCATAGATCGGCGTGGTGATGTTCGTGCTTCGAGCGCAGCGGGGTTGAGCAGACATAGCCTGCTCCGGTGAACCCGGGGGCGCCCAGGTGGTCCTCAAGGTTGAGGTACAGGTACTGCGGACAGGTCTCGGCAAAGACGTTCGCCCCCTTGCCCCGGGCGATCGCCACCTGCTCGAGCGCCTCGGAAGCGGAGAGGTGCACGATATACAGCGGGGAGGCACCGATCTTGGCCAGCTGAATGGCCCGGTGGGTCGCTTCGCCCTCCAATTCGGCCCGCCGAACCAGCCCGTGGTTGATCGGATCGGTCTCGCCCCGCTCGACCGCCTGCTCGGCCAGCAGGTCGATGGCGATGCCGTTCTCGGCGTGCATCATGATCATGCCGCCGTTTGACGCTGCCTGCTGCATGGCCAGCAGGATCTGACGGTCGTCGGAGAGGAACACCCCGGGGTAGGCCATAAAGAGCTTGAAGCTGGTGATGCCTTCGTCAACGAGGACATCCATGGCCTTGAGCGACGCCTCGTTGACGTCGCCGATGATCATATGGAAGCCGTAGTCGATCGCGCAGTTGCCTTCGGCCTTGGCGAACCAGGTGTCCAGGCTCTCCTGTACGTTCTGACCAAAGCTCTGCACCGCAAAGTCGACAACGGTTGTTGTCCCGCCCCACGCTGCGGCCCTGGTCCCGGTTTCGAACGTGTCCGAGGCGAAGGTCCCGCCGAACGGCAGTTCCATGTGGGTGTGGCAGTCGACGCCACCGGGTATCACGTACTTGCCGGTTGCGTCTATCACCCGATCTGCGCCGGCCGCCGCACTGGTGGCCATGTCGCTGCCCGGTTCGAGCAGGGCAACGATTCGTTCCCCGTCGATCAACACGTCCTGAGGGTCGGCGCCCGTGGCGCTGATAACCGTCCCCCCACTGATCATCACCGTCATGATGTGCTCCTGTTCCCCTTCAAATTTTCCTCATTTCCATTACACGGGCGTTTCCTGCTTGTTGCCGTCCGGTGGCGGCAGGATCTGCCCGTTCGGTTCAACCGACCCGGTCGGACCAGGATCGGCGCACCGAAATCGATGTCCGCAACGGTCGGCGTCGACCGACAGCGTCACCAACCGCGGTCGGCATCATCCGATCTCCGCCACTGCGGTACGCAACGAGGCAAGGCCCTCGTCGATCTCGTCATTGGTCACGTTCAGCATCGGCGCCATCCGGATGACGTTGCCGTAGAGCCCGCCCTTGCCGACCAGGAGGTTGGCCCGCTTGGTGGCTTCCAACACCTCACCGGCATGCGACGGTGACGGCTCGTCCCCACCGGGACTGACCGTCTCGAACGCCTGCATCAGCCCTTTGCCCCGTACCTCGGCAATCCAATCGGTCTCGGCCGCGATCCGGTCCAGCCCGGCCCGGAAGCGGTCTCCCTGTGCTTTGGCGTTGGCCTGGAGGTCGTTGGCCAGGACATAGTCGATCGTTGCGTTGCCCGCCGCGGCGGTGATGGGGCTGCCACCGAAAGTCGAGAAGTTCAGGACGTCGATGGTGTCCATGATCTCCGCTCTGGCCACCACGCCGGCCAGGCTTACCCCGTTGCCGACGCCCTTGGCGAACGTCAGCATGTCGGGGACGATGCCGTGGGCCTGATAGCCCCAGAAGTGATCACCGGTCCGACCCCAACCGGTCTGCACCTCGTCGGAGATGAAGAGGATGCCGTTGTTGTCCAGTTCCTTGTGCATCGATCCGAAGAAGCCGTCCGGCGGGGTGGCGAACCCCCCGACCCCCTGGATGGGCTCGGCGATCATCGCCGCGACGTCGCCGGCCGAGGTCATGGTCAGCAGCTGATTCAGATCGTGGACGCAGGCCTCGGTGTACTCCTCGTCACCCAGCGATCCGAACGGGCTCCGCAGCCGATACGGACCCTGGACGAACGTGACCTGGAGACCGGAGAGGCTGGTTGACGACCACGAGCTGTGGGACGTGATGGCCTGGGCGGTGAACGAACGGCCGTGGTAGCTGTTTCGCATCGCCAGGATCTGGTTGGACTTCCGAAACGAGGTGGCCAACAGGATGGCGGTGTCGTTCGCTTCGGTGCCAGACGGGGTCAGGAAGACCCGGGCATCGGGGATGCCGGAGAGTGCGGCGATCTTCTCCGCCAAACTGATCATCGGTTCCGACAGATAGAGCGACGAGGTGTGCATGACCTTGCCCGCCTGGTTCTGTACCGCGGCGGTCACCACCGGATTGTTGTGGCCGACCATCGTGGTCAGCACCCCGCCAAAGAAGTCGAGATACCGATTGCCTTCGATGTCGAACACGTAGCTGCCGTCTCCCCGATCGATGGAGATCGGCTCGGCGTAGTACGGGTTGAGGAACGACGGCAGCGCTCGCTTGTAGCGGGCGTGGAGCTCGGCGGCCGACGTGGCCGCTGAGCCGGTGGCGGGAGCGATCGAATCGGTCATTGGGCTATCTTGTCAGTCCCCGACCAGCGGACCGTACATATCGGGGCGACGATCCCGATAGAAGGCCCACTGTTCGCGCACCTCGCGGATCAGGCCGAGGTCGAGCTCCCGGACGACCAGCTCCTCCTCCTGGTCAGAGGCCACCTCCCCGACGAACTGACCCCGGGGGTTTGCGAAATAGCTGGTGCCGTAGAAGTCGTTGTCACCGAGCGGCTCGATGCCGACCCGGTTGATCGCGCCCACGAAGTACATGTTGGCCGCGGCCGACGCGGTCTGCTCGAGCTTCCAGAGGTAGGACGAGAGACCACGGCTGGTGGCCGACGGGTTGAAGACGATCTCCGCACCGTTCAACCCCAGCGCCCGCCAGCCCTCGGGGAAGTGCCGGTCGTAGCAGATGTACACCCCGACCTTGCCGACGGCGGTGTCGAAGACGGGATACCCCATGTCTCCCGGCCGGAAGTAGAACTTCTCCCAGAACCCCTTGACCTGGGGGATGTGGGTCTTGCGAAACTTGCCGAGGTAGGTCCCGTCGGCGTCGATCACCGCTGCGGTGTTGTAGAGCAGCCCCTCCTGCTCCTTTTCGTACATAGGCAGCACCAGGACCATGTTGTGCTTGGCGGCCAGCGCGGCGAAGCGTTCGGTGTTCGGTCCGGGGATGGACTCCGCGTACTCGTAGTACTCGGCCTCCTGCACCTGGCAGAAGTAGGGGCCGTAGAACAGCTCCTGGAAACACATCACCTGCGTCCCCTTGGCCGCCGCCTCCTCCACGTAGCGCTCGTGGAGCTGGATCATCGACTCCTTGTCGCCGGTCCATGCGGTTTGCACGATTGCTGCGGTCACGATGTTGGACATCGCCAGTCCTTCCGGTCGGGTCCCTCGGTTGTCACGTCGGGCGTTCGTTCCGGGCGATCGGCCTGGTCACCCCGGCCGGTTCGTTGCGATGCCCGACGTGCACGTACATTATTGATCGGACACGACTAGAACAAGGGCCTCTTTGTTGTTCACAAAACAAATGGAGCTTCTCCGCACGCGGGGAACAACCGACGGTGGGGACTGGGACGCCGCACGGATCGCCAAGGCGTTCGGAGCGATGATCGCCGCAGGCGAGGTGCCGCCCGGCGACAAGCTCGCGCCGATCCGGACCGTGGCTCGTGAGTTGCAGGTGAGTACGGCGACGGTAGCCGACGCCTGGTCGATCCTTCGGGACCACGGACTGATCGCCACCGACCGCCGTCGGGGTACAACCGTGCGGGATCATCCGGGACACGGCCGATCCCGGTACTGGCGGGTCCCGATGGAGCCCGGCACGTTGCATCTGGACCTCAGCACCGGGACACCGGACCCGGAGCTACTCCCAAAGCTCGAACCCATCCTCGGTCTGATCCACACGAAGCTTGACGTCACCTCCTATCTGGAACCGTCGATCCTTCCCGAACTGGAGGTCGAGCTGACGAAGCGTTGGCCGTTCGAACCGCAGGCGCTGATGATCGCCGACGGCGCCAACGACGGCCTGGACCGCGTCATCAGTGCCGTGGTGCGTCTTGGCGATGTCGTGCTGGTCGAGGATCCGACCTACCCGTTGCTGCTCGACCAGCTCGAGCTGATCGGGGCGGAGATCATCGGCATTCCGATGGACGCCGACGGTCCGCGGCTCCCGGAGTTGCAGGCGGCGATGGGTCGGTCGCCGAAGGCGCTGTTCCTGCAGACCGGCGCACACAACCCGACCGGCATCCGCTTGAGCGCCGAACGGGCGGCGGCCATCGCCGACCTCGCCGTTCCGGGCGAACTGATCGTGGTCGAGGATCACCATCCCGGCATGCCGGGGCCGCGGTCCAACGTCACGGTCGGTCACGTCGCACCGGACCAGGTGGTCCGGATCCACAGTTTCTCAAAGACCCATGGTCCGGATCTCCGGATTGCCGCTATGTCCGGCCCGGCCGATCTGATCGACACGGTCGAGCATCGCCGGCAGCTCGGCCCGGGGTGGACAAGCCGACTGCTGCAGCGGGTTCTGCTGGAGATGCTCCGCGACCCCTCGGTGGACCGGGCCGTTGCGGATGCCGCCCAGGTCTATCAGGCCCGCCGTGACGCCCTCGTCGAGGCGTTGGCCGATCGTAACGTCGCCGTTGAGTCGGGGAGTGGGTTCAACATCTGGGTTCCGGTGGCCAACGAGCAGTTGGCGACGGTTGCGCTGGCGGCCAAGGGGATCGGCGTGGCTCCCGGTGAGCCGTTCCGGGTCGCCGACAACCGGCAGCACATTCGGGTCACCGTGACCAAGATCGATCATGGTGTTGCCGGGGAGATCAGCTGGGTGGCCGACCAGCTGGCCACGGCGTCGAAGGCACCAGGCGCCGGGCGCTGACACCTGCGCCGACACTGACCCTGACACTGACGCCGGACCAAAACCCTCGCAAATTTGGGCTCGCAGCCCACGATCTTTGTGGGCTGGATGCCCAAATTTCGCCGGGGGCGGGCGAAGGACGCCGGGGAGGGGCCGGGCGGAGACCGGTGGCGGACGGCGGCTATCGGTCGATCGGGACCCGGTCGAGGCGGCGACCCAGATCACAGACCACCTCGTTGCTGATGGTGCCAAGGTCGGCGGCGATCGACTCGACCGAGATGGAACGGCCGCCCTGTGACCCGATCAGCACCACCTCGTCACCGGCGGCCACGTCATGGTCGCCACAGTTCAACACGATCTGATCCATGCTGACCCGCCCGAGGAACGGCATGCGTTCGCCGTTGACCAACGCGGCCCCACCTCGTTCCCAGCTTTCCCGACGTATCCCGTCCGCGTAGCCGATGGGGATCGTTGCTGCGGTGGTCGGACCGTCGACGCGCCCTTTACACCCGTAGCCGACCACATCGTCGGCATCGATCCGCTTGACGTAGGCAACGCGGGTCACCAACCGCATCGCCGGGCGCAGTGGCACCAGGCCGGACATGTCCGGGCTCGGTTCGATGCCGTAGAGCGACAGCCCGGGCCGGACGACGTCCCGGTGGGCCCGGGGGACACCAACGGTGGCCCCCGAGTTGGCGGTGTGGGTGAACGGGATGGCAATCCCGCGCTGCTCGATCGCCGCAACCGCCTCGTCGAAGCGGTCGAGCTGGGTGTCGGTGAAGGGCTCGCCGGGTTCGTCGGCCACGGCAAGATGCGTCCAGACCGATCCCAAGGTGATCCGGCCGGAACGGTCGATCCGTTCGGCCATCGGCGGTGCGGTTTCCCACCGGTGACCGCTCCGGTTCATGCCGGAGTCAACCAACAGATGCACGGTCATCGGACCGGCGTCCTCAGCGGCGGTGATGCCGCGCTCGGAGTACACGGCCGGTTCGAGCCGATTGGCCGCGGCGGTGGCGAACTCCTGCGGCTCGGGCTCCGACAGGATCCAGATGGGCCCGTCGATACCGGCCGCCCGAAGCTCGACCCCCTCGGCGACCTGGGCCACTGCAAGGAAGTCGGCGCCGCCCGCCAGGCATCCCTCGGCGGCGGTCACCGCACCGTGCCCGTAACCGTTTGCCTTGACGACCCCACACAGTTGCGAACCGTCTGTCAGTCCTCGCAACGTTTTGGCGTTTTCGGCGATGGCCGATCGATCAACCTCTATCCAGGCGCGGCTCACGCCGAAACCGTACCCGGCCTCGGCCGGGACGACGTGCCACGGGCTCGGTTGATCCGCCCGGTCAGCCGCTCACCACCGCACCGTCCTGGATCACCCGGTCGACCCGGGGCCGCAGATCGGCGCAGTCCAGGTCAGTACCATCCCAGATGACCAGGTCGGCCCGCTTTCCGACGGCGATGGTCCCCGCTTCGTCCTCTATCCCCAGCAACTCTGCGGCGGTCCTGGTGGAGGCGATCCACACGTCTGCCGGGGACATGCCAAGCTGCGCCATCTGGTTCAGCTCCTCCAGGTTTTGGCCGTGGGGGGTCACGCCGGAGTCCGTGCCCATGGCGATCTTCACCCCGGCCGCCATCGCTTTGGCGATCGACTCGCGATGCACATCGATCACGGCAAGCGCCTTGTCCATGATCACATCCGGGATCTCGACTCCCCGCTCCCTGGCCTGCAGGACACCCTGCGGGGCGATCAGGGTTGGGACCAGATAGGTGCCGGCGGCCAACATCATCTCGATGGCTTCGTCGTCCAGGTAGATGCCGTGCTCGATGGAGCGTATACCGGCCCGGATCGCGTTCTTGATGCCGTCGGTGGCCTGGGCGTGGGCCATGACAAACCGGTGGGCGGCGGTCGCCTCTGCCACCAGGACATCCAGCTCATCGGCCATGAAATGGGCATGCTGCGGATCGTCCCGGGGCGACAGCACACCCCCCGAGGTACAGACCTTGATCACGTCCGCGCCGGCCCGGACCAGTTCCCGGACCTTCTTCCGCATCTCCTCCGGCCCGTCGACGATGTTGTGCGGCCGGCCGGGATGGCGGTCCATCAGACCCGGCATGTGGGCCCCGCAGACCTCCCAGTTGTCACCGTGCCCGCCGGTCTGGGACAGGATGGTGATGGAGAGCTGCATGCGTGGCCCGGCGATCAGACCACGCTCCCTGGCCTCCTTCACCCCGAGGTCGGTGCCGCCCGCTTCGCGGACCATCGTGATCCCGCAGTTCAGGGTCCGCTTCATCCGCTCCGCAGCGTGAAAGAAGTTCATGGAGAACGGGGTGTTGGCGTGGGTCGTCGGCGAGAAGTCCCCGTCGCCCATGAAGTGGACGTGGCAGTCGATGAGACCGGCGGTGATCAGCTTGCCGGTGCAGTCGATGACGGCATCCCCGTCAAGGTCTGGGCCGATCGCCACGATCCGGTCGCCGGCCACCACAACGTCGGCCACCGAGGGTTCGGCGCCGGTGCTGTCGAAGACCGTGCCGTTCCGCAGCACGGTCCGTGGCTGGTCCCCGTTCTGTTGTTCCGTCATGGCAGTGCTCCCCGTGTCTGCGCTCCGGTCGAGCCCCGACAGTAGCGTCGGGTAACTGGGTCGGCATCTCGGCGGTGTGGCACGATGAGCAGGACAGGCCGTGATGGAAGGTGGCTCCGGATGACTGCGCCGACAACTGCCGGGATCGACCCGGACCGATACCAAACGATCACGGTCAGCCCACTGTCCCCGGACGTTGGCGCGATAATCGACGGTGTCGACATCGCCGCAGGGGTTTCGGACGAACAGCTCGGCGAGGTACGACAGGCGTTCACCGACCATGGGGTCATCTTCCTCCGCGGCCAGGATCTGAGACCGGATCAACACATCGACTTCGCCGAGCGATGGGCGCCGATCAACGTCAATCGATTCTTCGCCGCGGTGCCCGGTCACCCGCTGATCGCCGAGGTCCGCAAGGAACCGGAACAGACCCGCAACATCGGTGAGGGCTGGCACACGGATCACTCCTATGACCAGATCCCGGCCATGGGATCGATGCTGTACGCGAAGGAGGTGCCTCCCATCGGCGGCGACACGCTCTTTGCCGGCATGGCGGCCGCGTTCGATGCACTGTCGGACGGGTTGCAGGCCCAGCTGCTGACAATGCGAGCCGAACACACCAGCCGCCGGGTCTTCGGCCGCCAGGCACCGACACTCGACACCAATACGCCGGATGCGACCAAACGCATCGGCAACCCGGAGGCGGCAACCCAGGATGCGGTCCACCCGGTGGTGATCAAACACCCCCTGTCGGGTCGACCCTGCCTCTACGTCAACCGGGCGTTCACCATCCGGTTCGAGGGCTGGACGGAGGAGGAGTCCGCGCCGCTCCTGGAGTACCTCTACCGGCATGCGGCCAAGGAGCAGTTCACCTGTCGATTCCGGTGGGAGCCCGGCTCGTTGGCCATCTGGGACAATCGTGCCGTGCATCACAAGGCGTTGAACGACTATCACGGCTACCGCCGGTTGATGCACCGGATCACGCTCGACGGGGTCGCCCTCGACCCCGCCAACTAGGAGGAACATGGCCTTTCGATTTGCCAACATTGCCGGTCGCGCCGCGCTGGTCGACGGGGAGGACCGTTGGTACGACCTGCAGCGGCTTACCGACGGCGGGGTGTCCGCTGATCCAATGCGGGCCATCAACGATGCTGCGGGGCTGCACGCCGCATCGGCGAAACTCGATGGTGCAACCCCAGACGGTGCCATGGCAGACGCCGAGGCGCATGCCCCGGTGCCCACACCTCGAAACGTATTCGGGGTTGGGCTGAATTACCGGCCCCACGCCGAGGAGTCCGCCATGGATCTTCCCGAGCGGCCGCTGGTGTTCACCAAGTTCCCCAGCTGCATCACCGGCCCCCGGGCGGACGTCGAGCTTCGGTCCGAAACGGCCGACTGGGAGGTCGAGCTTGTGGTGGTGATCGGCACGCCGGGCCGGGACATCGCGGCGGAGAACGCCTGGGACCACGTCCTCGGGGTCACCGTCGGTCAGGACATCAGCGACCGGCGGTTGCAGTTTGCGGCGAAGCCACCGCACTTCGATCTCGGCAAGTCCCGGGACACGTACGGCCCGATCGGTCCGGTGCTCGTCTCGACCGACTCCTTCGCCGATCCGACGGACCTGGCGATCAGCTGCGCCATCAACGGCGAGCAGAAGCAGGACGACCGGACATCCAGCCTGATCTTCTCGGTTGCGGATTTGATCGCCTATCTGTCCGGCATCCTCACGCTCGACGTCGGGGACATGATCTTCACCGGTACACCGGCGGGCGTCGGTGCGGCATCTCAGACCTTTCTCAAGCCGGGTGACATCATCACGTCCACCATCGAGGGCATCGGCACGATGACCAACACCTGCCGGTGAGCTCCTCGCACACGGCCGAAGGGGGTCGGCCGGACCCGGACAGTGATGTGGTGATCGTCGGCGGGGGACCGGTCGGCGTCACGGCCGCACTCCTGCTGGCCCGGCGCGGCTGGTCGGTTCAGCTGTTCGAAAAGGCCACCGAGGTCTATCGGCTCCCCCGGGCGGTCGGACTGGACGATGAGATCCAGCGGGTCTTTCAGAACGCCGGGCTGCTGGACGAGCTGGCGGAACGCACCACCCCGATCCTGGGCGCCGAGTTCATCGACATCGAGGGCAACCGGATCGTCGGGCGGGAATTGCCGGTCGACCGGTCGTATCCCCAGGGTCACCACCCGACCGTCATGTTCCACCAGCCGGAGTTGGAGGAGTGGCTGCGGGCCTCCGCCACCGCGGCCGGCGCGGCGCTCCATCTTGGTCGGACGGTGACCGAGGTCCGGACCGACGATGACCGCGCCACGGTTGTTGTCGATGGACCGGACGATGGACCTGGCGGGCCGGCCGAGTCGAGCGAGGTGTCGGCCCGGTGGGTGATCGCCGCCGACGGTGCCGGAAGCCCGATCCGCAAGGCGCTCGGTGTTGACTTCGTTGATCTCGGGTTCGACCAGGCCTGGCTGGTGTTCGACGTTGAGCTCACCCGACCCGTGCCGGACCTCCCCGTGTTCGCCCAGCAAATCTGCGACCCGGCGCGGCCCGCCACCTTTGTCCCCGGCCATCGACGTCGGCGGCGGTGGGAGTTCCAGCTGCAGCCCGGTGACGATCCGGAGCGGATCATCCAACCGGATCAGGTGTGGGCACTGATCGCGCCGTGGCTCGGCCCGGAGGACGCCACCCTTGACCGGGCCGTCGTCTACCGGTTCCACGCCACCGTTGCCGACCGGTTCCGGGTTGGGAGGGTCCTGCTGGTCGGCGACGCGGCGCATCAGATGCCCCCGTTCCTCGGTCAGGGCATGTGCAGCGGCGTCCGGGATGCGGCAAACCTCAGCTGGAAGCTTGACCTGACCCTTCGCGGCCTGACACCTCCGGCGTTGCTGGACACCTACGAGCGGGAGCGCAGGCCACATGCCGTCGACATGGTGGCCTATGCGGTCGACACCGGCCGCCTGATCGACCAACTCTCCGGCCGGGAGGACAGCGGGGTCGGCCTCGACTCCGGCTACGGAGGCGGGCGACCGTTCCCGTTTCTCACCGACGGTGTCCTGGCCGGTGACCATCCAGCGGTCGGCAAGCCGCTGGTCCAACCGATGGTGGGCGGACTGCGGTTGGACGAGCTGCTCGGTCCCGGTTTCAGCCTGCTCGCCAGGCATGGCGGCAACATACCCGGCGAGCTGGCCGCTCGCTGGGAGGGCATCGGCGGCCGGGTGGTGTCCCTGGACGATCATCACCCCGACGACAACAACACTGACGAGGGCGATCCGATCCCGGCAGTGGACGCGCTGCTCGGCGCGACCAACGTTGTCGTTGTCCGCCCCGATCGCTATGTCGCGGCGGTGGCCGCCGACGGCCCGGAGCTTGCGGCGTGCTCCGATCAGCTCTTTGCCGCGATGGGGATCGGCGTCCGCTGAGCCGAGATCGGCCGGCTCAGCGCCCGTCGAGCTCCCCGGCCAGCAACTCCATGTGGGCGGGCCCGATACCGCAGCACCCGCCGATGACCTGGACCCCACGATCCACCCAGCCCGCAGCAGCGGTCCGATAGTCGGCGGGTGAGATCACGTCGTTGAAGATCCAATTCGGTTTCACGAAGTGGCCGCTGTGGGCGTAGACGCCGACCGGCCCTGACCAGTGTTGATCGGTCACGTCCAGGGCGGCGTCGATGTCCTCAACCTGGGAGTGCATGATGCTGACCACCGGAACGTCCTTCCCCGCCAGCGCCTGCAGGCCCTCGGCCAGTGTTGGGCCGTTGAGCAGGCGGACCTGCCCGGGGGCAGGGTGGGGTGGCACCGGTTCCCCCGGTCCGAGCTGATAGCCCGGTTCGCCCTCCAGGAACCCGGTGGTGCAGCTGAAACCGACCCACACCGGCAGGCCGGATTGCTGTGCCGCATCGAGCACGGTCAGCATCCGCTCCACGTCGGCCATCATCTCCAGCAGCAACAGTTCCGCCCCGGCGTCGGCCATGATCTTCGCCTGCGCCTCGACGCCGAGTCGCAGGACGTCGAGAGGCGGGTGCCTCCTGGTCCACGACCAGTCGGTGATGCCGCCGGCGACGACGGCGCCGATCCCGCTCCGCTCGATGGCCTGGTGAACCAGGTTGACCCCGTCGCGGTTCAGGTTCTCGAAGTGCTCCTCCATGCCGGCATCGACCAGCGCGTGGAGCGATGTGGCGAACGTGTTGGAGATGACGATCCGGGCGCCGGTCCTGAGGTAGTCCTCGTGGACCTCCTGCACGATCTCCGGGCCGTCGAGTGCGCCGCTGCTGCTCCACGCCTCGGTGACGGTTTTGATCCCTCGGCGTTCGATCTCGGTCCCGGTGCCGCCGTCGATGAGGACGGTCCGTCCCTGTTCGAGGTCCTGGACGACCTGTCTGTACTGTGCGGACATCTGCTCACTCACGGCTGACAGTGTGCCGTATGCCGCTCGAAACGGCGGCGATGACCGATGGGCGATGGTACCGACCGGCTGGCGTCCGACCCCGAACGGAGCGGTTGTCAGGCGTCGCGAGGCACCCAGCGGGCTTCGGCCTGCAGCTCGACCGTGAGCTGTCTGACCGCGGCGTCGACTGCCTCCATGAGCCGGGTGACAGGTCGGTTGTCCGGTACCGCGGTGGAAAGCACCCGCTCGATCGGCGGGTCGATGATGCGGCCGGCGGCCAGCAGACCGGTGGCCACGAAGCGCTGAATCCCGGCGTAGCTCATGATCGAGAACGCCCGGCCGGAGCTGACCAACTCGATGATCGCGTCCTCGGCATCGACGTCGAGCACCACGTTCGGCCGGAGCTGGCGCTGGGCGAAGGCCGCATCGATGAGGGACCGCAGTCCGGGCTGGATCGCCGGGAGCAGGAGTGGCCGAAGGGCGACTTCGTCGAGGGAGACCTCGCCACCGGGCACAACGCCTGCCCGACCGAAGCCGTCCGCCGACGGACCGGCGCCAACGAGGTGGAGCGGTTCAACGGCCAGGGGCGTCGGCCGAACGCCGGACAGACGGTGGGCGCTCGAGACCACCCCGACATCGGCGTCACCCGCGGTGAGCGCCAGCGGGATGCTGTTCGGGTGAAGTGCCATCACCCGGAGTTCGACGTCCGGGTGCTGCTCGCTGAAGCGATCGATCAGGGGAATGAAGAGGGTGTGGCCGATGGTGTCCGGCATTGCCACGCAGATCTTGCCCACCAGGCGGCCTTCCCGGGACCGGATCTCGTCGGTCCGTTCCTCCATGGCCCGCAGCACCTCGGCGGCGGTGGCGACAAACCCGACGCCTGCCTCGGTCAGCGAGGCACCACCGGGGCTCCGCTCGAACAGCGGCGTCCCCAGGTCGGCCTCGACCCGGGAGAGCATCCGGCTGACGGTCGGCTGGGTCAGACCGAGGTGTACGGCGGCGTGGGAGATGTTTCCCCGCTCCGCGACGGTGACGATCGCCCGAAGCTGACGTGCGGTCCAGTCCATCGGTTCACGGTACCGGAGGCGCCCCGGCCAGGCATACGTGATGAGCATGCCATACATACGATTCATGCATTCATCGACATATCCGCCGACACGATGTACGTTGATCCGCCATGAGCATCGCAGGTTCCAATGGGGGGACTGTGACCGCGGCGGCCGCCGGTCGCTCCCGCGCGGTCCCGGACCGGGCCCAGGTTGTCATCGTCGGCGGTGGCATCGTCGGTTGTTCCATCGCCTACCACCTGACCAGACGGGGCGTCACCGACGTACTGGTACTCGAGCAGAATCAGTTGACATCGGGGACCACCTGGCACGCCGCCGGGTTGGTCAGCCAACTGAAGTCCACCCACAGCCTCACCCGGCTGGCCAAGTACTCCGCCGATCTGTTTCAGGACCTGGAGGCGGAGACCGGACAGGCCACCGGCTACCGGGCGCCCGGTTCCCTTGCGGTCGCATCGGACGACGAACGGTGGGAGGAACTGCTGCGGGGCAAGTCCATGGCCGGCACCGTCGGGGTGGAGATCCACCAGATCGAACTCGACGAGGCGCTGGCGCACTGTCCGCTGCTCAACATCGACGACCTGGTCGGTGCGCTGTACATCCCCCACGACGCGATCACCTCCCCGGTTGACACCACGATGGCGCTGGCAAAAGGGGCAAAAGCAAAGGGGGCAACCGTCGTCGAAGGTGTTGCCGTCACCGACCTGACCGTGGT
>JBCCGJ010000047.1:0-23089 GCA_039029335.1 Actinomycetota bacterium
GGAGACCGGGATCGAGGGGCTGCGGGTGGTGGTGCCGGCGGTGGACATCGATGTACATGCCATCCCGGCCCGCCCCGGCGAGCCGGAGCACCTCCACCTCGACGTGCGGTTCCTGGTGCTGGCTCCGTCGGGTGCCGAGGCCGCCCACAACCACGAGGCCACCGATGCCCGGTGGGCCACCGCGGACGACCCGGCGATCGTCGGCTCATCCGAGCTGAACCGTGCGGTCACCCGGGCACTGGCCATCGCCCAGGTCCTCACCACGTCTTAGCTGTGACGAGCGGGACCGGAGTTCCGGAGCCCCGTCATCCGATCTTCGCTATCTGCCAAGGCGCCGCTCACGAGGCGTCTGCACGTCGGGTTTGTGGTTACGGCCGGTCCCGTTCGCCATCGACCGTCGAGGGCGGCGATGTGGCGGCCTACTCGTCGACGAGGGGTCGGCCGCTGTCCGTGGCGTTGTCGTAGTGGTCGTCGATCAGGACAACATCGCGTCCGGCCCGATCCAGCAGCGAAGCGGCGACGCTGGCCCGATAGCCGGACTGGCAGTGCACCGCCAGCGGACCGTCGGGGATGTCGTCGAGGCGGCGGAGGACGTCATGCAGTGGAACGCCGGTTGCATTGGCCAGATGGCCCGCCTTGTACTCGCCCTCCAGCCGCACATCGAGGATGGTGAGTTCCGGTTCGGCGGCCAGGGTGGCAAAGTCGACGACCCGGTAGCTGGATCGATCGGCATCCGGAATCCAACCGGCCGGGTCGCCGGTGGCGGCACCGGACGGGCGGTCGATGCCGACTCGGACCAGTTGACGCTGGGCCTCGGCGATCTCCTCCTTCGTCTCGGCGAGGAGGGTGATCGGCATACCCCACGGCAGGAGCCAGGCGAGGTGGGTGGAGAAGGACGTGCCGAGCTCGACGCCGATGGTGCCGGCGACGTGGGATGCGGCAAAGTCCCGGCGGGGACGGAGGTCGATGACCCACTCCCCGCGGTGGATGCGCCGGGCCAACTCGACCGGGTCGACCTCGGTCGGCTCCGACAGGTCGACGGCCACGCCCCCCGCCAGATTCATGGGACCCATATGTGCGTAGTACCGGGGAAAGGCGTCGAGCCCGGCCACCAGCTGATCGACGAAGGCATCCTCGTCGGTGGCCGTGAGCGCCACGTTGGCCGACCGTTCGGCACCCATGGTGCCGTCTGAGTCGCCCACGCTCTGGGCCGAGGCGCAGAAGCTCCCGAATCCGTGGGTGGGGTAAATGCCGGCGTCGTCGGGGAGGCGGTCGGCGAGGCGATGAGCGGACCGGTACTGGGCCCTGGTCAGTTCGTCCGTCGCCTCCGGGGCGATCAGGTCGGTTCGGCCGACGGTGCCATACAGCAGCGATCCCCCGGTGAATGCCGCCGGGGACCCGGCGTTCTGCGGGTCCGTCACGAGGTAGCTGAGATGGTTGGGGGTGTGGCCCGGCGTGTGGACCACCTCGACCTGGAGCGAGCCGACCGCAAACACGTCGCCGTCGCCGACACCGTCGTGTTCGAACCGCAGCGGCTCCGCCGCGGCGTGGACATATCGAGCCCCGGTGAGGCGGGCCAGCGTCAGGCCGCCGGAGACATAGTCGTTGTGCACGTGGGTCTCGGCGATGTGGGTGATGGTCACTCCGGCCTCGTCGGCCTCTTGCACGATCCGATCGACGTCGCGCTGAGGGTCGATGACCAGCGCGCTCGTCCCGTCGTGGACGAGGTACGAACGATCTCCCAACGACGGGGTTTCGACGGTCACCACATGCATAGCTGCCTCCTTGAACCTTCTTCTAGTCATCCAAATATCATGTTGTACGTACTTCGAAAAGCCCGCTACTCAGGACCGGCCGGCTGGAATCACCGCTCGCCCCACTCCGGCGGGGGCTCACGCCCGACCCTCAAGCATGAGGTTCCAGTAGAGGAAGGGCAAGCCGTACTTCTTCAGGTACCACATGTCCCGGCGGGGCTTGAGGGTGTTGATCAACGGGATCGACGGGGTCTGCTCCATGGTGTAGCCCAAACCGTCCGGCGATCACCGTGTGCACCGCGTCTGCGAACTCTGTCATGGTGTCTCCGTTGCCGGTTGGGGTTCGCGGAATGGTCTCGGCGGTCGCTCATCGATCCCGAACCGTCGTTGGTCCCGCAGGGCACGGCGTTGGGTCGACAGAGCGGCGATGGCGTCGTGGGTGGTGGTGTGGCAGCGGTCGCCGAGTGCATCCCACAGGCCGGCCCGCCGCAGGACGTCTCGAACCGGCCCCTTGGCACCGGTGAGGTGGAGTGTGACCCGGCGCTCGGCGAGTTCCTCGAGGAGCTCGCCGAGCATCTCGGCTCCGGTGGCGTCCACGTCGTTGATTCCGGACGCATCGAGGATGAGTGCCCTTGGCTCGGTCCGAGCTGCCTCGGCTGCGTGGCCCAGTAGCAGCTTCTTGATGCCGTCGGCGTTGACGAACGACAGGGCGGCGTCGACCCGAACGATGCGAATGCCGGCGGTGGTGATGACCTCCGGGAAACGCTCGACGTTGCGGTAGCTCGTGGTGCCTGCCACACGGCCAAGCACCGCGGAATGCGGTCTCGACATCCGGGCGAACACGACGAGCATGGAGGCGACCACCGCAACCGCAATGCCGATCTCGATTCCCAGCGCCAGGGTTGCCACGAAGGCGACCGACAACCCGACCAGATCCGAGCGCTTGACCGTTGCGATGTGCCGCATCTCGGCCACGTCGATGAGGCCGACGACGGCCATCACGATGATGGCGCCCAACGCCGCGGTGGGGAGCGAAGACAACAAGGGGGTGAGGAAGGCGATGGCGGCCAGGACGATTGCGGCGGTGACGATCGATGCCAGCGGCGTGCGGGCACCGGCGGTGTCGTTGACCGCGGTTCGGGAGAAGCCGCCGGTGACCGGATAGCCGCCGAACAGGCCGGACGCCACGTTGGCCGCGCCGAGCCCGATCAGCTCCCGGTTCGGCTCGACGCTGTAGCGATGGCGGCGGGCGTAGGCCTTGGCCACCGCGATCGACTCCGTGAACCCGACCAGGGTGATGACCAGCGCGGTGGCCGCCAGATCGGCGATGAGCGAACCCTGCAGCTCGGGTATGGCGAATCCGGGCAGTGAGTCGGGGATCTCGCCGACCAGCCGGACCCCTCGTGCCTCCAGGTCGAGGGCTTCGACGGCGATGATTGAGCCGATGACGACCAGCAGAGCCGCCGGCAGGCGAGGGGCCGATCTCCGCAGCGCAACGAGCACACCCAGAGCGAGGGCACCCACCAGGACCGTTGGCCCGTTGGCGTTGCCCAGGTTGCCGACGACTTCGGCAACGGTGTCGTGGAAGTGGTCCGTGCGGTCGACGGCGATCCCCAGCAGGTGCTTGACCTGGGAGAACCCGATGATGATGGCCGCTGCGGCGGTGAATCCGACCAGCACGGAATGGGAGAGGAGGTTCACCAGATAGCCAACGCGAACCAGCCCCAACACGAGGTGTACCGCTCCGACCAGCAACGCCAAGAGGGCGGCCGCCGCCAGGTAGCTCGCCGTCCCCTCCTCGGCGAGCGGCGCGAGCGCGGTCGCAGTGAGAAGCGACACGATGGCCACCGGCCCGACGGCCAACTGACGGGAGGTTCCGAACAGCGCGTAGACCAGCACCGGAACCGTCGCCGCGTACAACCCGGTGGTGGGAGGGAGGCCGGCCAAGAGCGCATAGGCCATGGCCTGGGGCACCAGCATCGCACCAACCGTCACGCCGGCGGCCAGGTCGTGCCGCAGGTCCCGTCGGTCGTAGGCCGGGCCCCACTGCAGAATAGGGAGGGTCTGCCGTAGCGGTCTCATCGGCCCGGACTGCGGAGAGGGTCCGAATACATCATCAGTCAGACGATACGTCCATAAGTCCGAATATACGTACATTTAGCCGGATTGTCAAACGACGCCGGGACAGTTGAGGACAGGTCAGTTGACCGCCGCGACCCCCGGGCGTTTACCGGATTCGGCCTGATGCGCTGATCTCACCGCGAACCCGGTCGGCCTGAGCGGTCGTTGACCCGGAGGAGGTCAGGCTGTGGTGGCCACGGGACCAATGGCCCTGTTGGCGGCCCCAGAGGATTTCTACGGTGACCACAAGGAGGTCATCATGAAACTACGACATCGGGGCGACGGTGCGTTGAGACAACCACCCATCCCGGGCGGGCCGACCGTGGAGGTGCTGTTCGGCGACAACACGGAGGCCCACGTCGGTCTGGCCAGGGTCACGGTGCCACCCGGAGGGGGGATGCCGGAACACGATCACGGCGGCTCCGACATCGTCCTGGCTCCTCAGGTCGGGCGAGTCGAGGTCACCACCGCGGATGGCGAGGTTACGACGGTCGCGGCAGGCGACGTGGCGTTGATCGGCCGCGACGAGCGGGTCGCCCTCACCAATCCCGGATCGGACGACGCCGAACTGCTGGTCGCTGCAGGGCCGCCGGACTTCCTGGGGACCATCCTCCGGTGGCCTGAGGTCGTCGACGTCGTCCGATGACACGGATCCCGGCGACAACGACCATAGGTGTCGACATCACCAGACCGGCAGGTGACGTCTTTGACTACGCCGCCGACTTCGGCAACGACTCCCTCTGGCGATCCGAGGTGCTGACCAGCGAGCTGGTGGCCGGTGAGCCGTACAAGGTGGGTGCTCGCTACGACCAGACGATGGACATCCTCGGCCGGAGGATCCGGACCTCGTTCGAGGTCGTCGAGTCCGTCCCCGGACACGTCCTCGGCTTCGCCGGGTCGTCGGGCCCGGTGACGGTCACGGGTTCCCTGGTGTTTGTGCCGATCGATGACCACACAACCCGCCTGCTGTTCGGACATCGGATGCGCGGTCCGGCGTGGTTCACCGCCATCAACCCGATTCTGGCCCGCCGCCGACGTCGTGGCATTCGCCGCGACCTCGATCGACTCAGCCGACACCTCGAAACAACGGACTAGCGCCCGCCTTCGGGCGGGGCCGCCGAACAGATCCGGTGGATCCGGCCCCGATGAGCACCGCTCCTCGGGCCGACCGCGGATGACTACGAGTTCATCTATACTCCGCCGCCATGCGAGGATTCGACCCGAAGTTCGCCGATCTCCCGGACTACATCCTGGGTATCACAAAGGAGATCTGGGAGGACCGGGGAATCGAGACGCTGAACCGGTACTACAGCCAGGACATCGTCGTCCGGTCGCCGGCCGGTGTGGTGGTCGGCAACCAGGGGGTCATCGGCGCGACCATGGCAACCCTCGCCGAGTTTCCCGACCGCACGTTGCTGGGAGAAGACGTGATCTGGAGCGGTGACGACGAGACCGGTTTCCTGTCCTCCCATCGCATCCTCTCCACGGCGACGCACACCGGTGACGGCTTGTACGGTCCCGCCTCGGGGACCACGTTCCGGTATCGGATCATCGCTGATTGCGCGGCGAAGGAGAACCAGATCTACGACGAATGGCTGATTCGGGATCAGGGGGCCATCGTCAGCCAACTTGGTATCGACCCCCGGCGATACGCGGCTGAGCAGATCCAGGCGGAGGGGGGCCCGGAAACGGCCCAGCGGCCGTTCCTGGGTGATGACACGGCGCCGGTGGTGTACACGGGCACTGGCAACGAAAGTGAGATCGGCAACCGGTACACCGACCTGCTGTCCCGGATAATGAGCGGAGATCTGGCGGCCATCTCCGCCACATACGATCGGGCCGCTCACCTGGAGCTGCCCGGCGGTGTCACGGCACACGGCTGGGAAGCGGCGGACACGTTCTGGCTGGGCCTGCGATCCGCACTGCCGAGCGCCACGTTCGAGGTGCAGCACCGTATCGGCCGGGACGATCCGTATCTGTCGCCTCGGGCCGCCGTCCGCTGGTCGCTGAGCGGCAGCCACGACGGCTGGGGCAGATTCGGCCGTCCAACGGGCGCCCCGGTCCACGTGATGGGCATCTCCCACGCCGAGTTCGGTCCTCGCGGCCTGCGTCGAGAGTACGTACTCATCGACGACACCGCAGTCTGGAAACAGATTCTGCTCCACACCGGCTGACCCCGCCCGCACCTCGCGCTGCGCCGCACCCGGACCCCAGCCCATCGATCCCCGGCGAAATTTGGGCACAGTGGCCACAAGGATTGGTACCTGCGTGCCCACGTTTCGCCGGAGGGTGGGAGCGGAGGTCGTTGACAGAATGACTTCGTAGTCATTACTGTCTCGGCGGGGAGAGATGAGCGTGGAAAACAGCGGTCGACGGGCCACGTCCATGGACGTGGCAAACGAATCTGGGGTGTCGCAGGCAACGGTGACCCGCGTCTTCTCCTCGCCGGAGTTGGTCGCCCCCAAAACCCAGGCCAAGGTCCACGCGGCCGCGGCTCGCCTCGGCTACGTCCCCAACGCCATCGCCCGCAGCCTGAAGTCGCAGCGCACCAACATGATCGGTGCCGTCGTGCCGGCCGAGGGCGAGTACTGGCAGCATGCATTGACCGCGTTCTCCCGGCAGCTGGCGGCCCAGGATCGCCAACTGCTGCTGTTCAGCTTTGGAGAGGACGACCGCGTCGAGCAGGTGCTGGAATCGGTCCTGCAGTACCAACTGGACGGAGTGGTCCTGGCGTCGGCCAAGATCAGCCAGGCCCAGCTCTCCGTCATGCAGGCCCAGCGGGTGCCGACGGTGGCGTTCAACCAGCCCGAGGCGGCCGGCGTTGTGCCATCCATCTCGGTGGACAACGAAGCCGGCACCCGGGCCCTGGCCGCACACCTGGTCGAAGACGGCTGCCGTTCCGCGCTGTTCATCGGTGGGATCGCCACAACCTCGACCGACCGCCTGCGCTACCAGGGTGCGGCCCGGGGGCTCGGCGAACACGGCATCGGCTGCGCCTACCTCGAAGCCGGATCCTTCTCCTATGAGGCCGGGTACTTCATCGCCGAGGAGGTGGTGGCGCTGCTCGCCGAAGGCGGTTCGATCGGCGCAGGCCGGGCCAGGCCGTCCGCCCTCATGGTGTCCGGTGACGAATTGGCCTTCGGCGTACTGGACGGCCTGCGGTCCCGCGGCGTCCGGGTCCCCGACGATGTGTTACTCACCGGTTTCGACGGTCTGCCTCAGGCCAGCTGGGCCGGCTACGACCTGACAACCATCGTCCAGGACATCGACCTCCTCGTACAACGGGCGGTCGAGATCCTCCTCGACCAGGAGGATCGGACGGTCGTCCCGGAGCTGGTGGCGGACGGCGCCCTACGAATCGGATCAACCACACGGAGGTCCCGTGGCTGAAATACTCAAAGACGCAAACCGCAAAGCGGCCCACGGCGGCAACGCCGAGCTGACCGATCAGGTGGCCGCCATCCTGGCCGACATCGAGCAGCGGGGCACCGATGCCGTCCGCGAGCTGTCCGAGCGGTTCGACCAGTGGACCCCGGCGTCGTTCCAGCTCACGCCGGAGCAGATCGAGGAGATCGTGGCCGGCGTCGACCCCGGAACCATCGAGGACATCAGGTTCGCCCAGTCTCAGATCCGCCGGTTCGCGGAGGCGCAGTTGGGAACGTTGTCCGACGTTGAGATCGAAACGCTCCCCGGCGTCTTCCTCGGCCACCGAAACATACCGGTGGCCAGCGTCGGGTGTTACGTGCCTGGCGGGCGCTATCCGATGGTGGCGTCGGCCCACATGTCGGTTCTCACGGCCAAGGTTGCTGGTGTGGCCAGGGTCGTCGCCTGTACCCCGCCGATCGATGGTCGGGTGCCGGCCGAAACCGTCGCCGCCATGCACTTGGCGGGGGCCGATGAGATCTACCTGCTCGGTGGCATCCAGGCCGTCGGCTCCATGGCCATCGGCACCGACTTCATGGACCCGGTCGACTTCCTGGTTGGTCCGGGCAACGCCTTTGTCGCAGAGGCGAAGCGGCTGCTGTTCGGTCGGGTCGGCATCGACCTGCTGGCCGGCCCGACCGAGACGCTGGTGATCGCCGACGACACGGTCGACGCCCAGATGTGTGCGACCGATCTGCTCGGTCAGGCCGAACACGGTCCGACCTCTCCCGCTGTTTTGTTGACCACCTCATGGGAGCTGGGCCGGGCCACCATCGACGAGGTGCAGCGTCAGTTGGCAACCCTTCCAACGGCTGACATCGCGTCGGTTGCGTGGGCCGACTACGGCCGGGTAATCCTCTGCGAGGACAACGCCGAGATGCTGCAGGTTGCCGAGGATCTTGCGTTTGAGCACGTCCAGGTCATGACAAACGACGACGATTTCTTCTACGAGAACATGGTCAACTACGGCTCGCTGTTCATCGGCCCCATGACCAACGTCTCCTACGGCGACAAGGTGATCGGTACCAACCACACCCTGCCGACCCAGGGCGCAGCCCGCTACACCGGTGGCCTGTGGGTCGGAAAGTTCATCAAGACCGTCACCCACCAGCGGATCGTCAACCCGGAGTCGAGCGCGATAATCGGCGAGTACTGCAGCCGCCTCTGCGAAATCGAGAACTTCGCCGGCCACCAGGCCCAGGCCGACATCCGGGTCGAGCGCTACTCCGGGATGCAGTCGTGACCGCCGCCGCAACCGGCGCGGCCGACAACCGAGCGGCCCGGCTCCTCGACGAGCGGGTCATCGAACCGGATCAGTTCGTCGCCGACACCGAGGCCTTTGTCGACGTGCGGATCGAGCGCTCGAAGGGAAAGGCCAGCTACTCGTTCGTCGGGCCCGGCGTCTCCCAGAACAGCGATCAGGTGATCAACCTGACCGTTCCCCACGGGTTCCAGATCGGTGCGGCAACCATGCCGAACGGTGTGGTGAACAACCCGCACCTCCACTTCACCGCCGAGGTGTTCATCTGCACGAGGGGTCGGTTCCGGATGAACATCGGTGAGGACTCAGATCAGCAGCTGGACATCGAGCCGGGGACCGTCCTGTCCGTACCGACCTGGGTCTTCCGGGGGTTCGAGAACACCGGTCCGGACGACGGCTGGATGTTTGTTGTGCTTGGCGGCGACGACACCGGCGGCATCATCTGGGCTCCGGAGATCCTGGTCGAGGCGGCGGCCACAGGCCTCTACCTCGACCCCGACTTCGCCGTGCTCGATGCCACAGCCGGTGACGACATCTCCCAGGCGATCGAGCCGCTCAAACCGTCCCAGCTGACATCGGTCGACCACTACACCGACGAGGAGCTGGCAGAGTGTGCGGTGTCCGCGGATGACCTCCAATGGTCGGACGGTGCCCTGCTCTCGTCCGTCCTGAGCGGCGGTGGTTTGGCTCTGGCCCCGGTTATCGGCTTCGGTATGACCGAAGATCGTTCGCATCGACCGCCGATCACCACGCCCCACGGCTTCTCGCTCGAGTGGCTGCGCCTCGACCCCGGCGCAGGTACCGGACGCCATCGCCACGATGAGAATCAGGTGGTACTCATCATCGACGGCCGGTGCGAGGTTGAACTCTGGGCGGACAGGGAATCGGCCACCGCAGTCCCCGAGACCGGATCGGTCGTTTCGGTCCCGCCCGGTCACTGGCGTGATCTGCGAAACGTTGGTGATGTCCCCGCCATGGCCGTTGTGGTCAACAATGGGGACAATCCCACCAGGATCGAATGGGCACCGGACATCGTCGCCGCCGCGGCGGCCGCCGGATGGGGCAGAGACGCCTCCGGCTATCTGGCGCCCCTTGAGCTGATTGGCGGACCCGAAGAGGATCGAGGCGATCAACCATGACCGCAACCAACAGAGAACTTGCTTTCAGTAACTACCTACCAACAACCACAGGAGAGGATCAAATGGGGAAGAGTAAGAATTGGTGGCGTTTCGTCGCCGTGATCATGGCCCTTGCCTTCACCGCTGCGGCGTGCGGCAGTGATGACGAGGCGGCGGACGACGCATCGTCATCCGCATCGGGGTCGGAGACCGCGGCCGAAGACGAGTCACATGATGACGACGCCATGGAAGATGACGCCATGGAGGACGAGGAGGCCATGGAGGACACCGCCGCGGCGATGATCTCCGACGGCTGTAACATCCCGAACCCGGCGGAAGAGGTCGAGGTCGACGTGATGGGCTGGGAGTTCCCAATCATCACGCAGTACGCCGACGAACTCGAGGAGTGTGAGGACGGGAATTACTCGTTCAACGTCCAGTTCCTCGACTCGGCCGAGGCCCAGGACGCCATGCGGCTCGACGGCTCGACCGGTTCGCCCGAGTTCGAGATCTACCAGGGCTCGAATAGCTTCATCATCGAACTGGCCAACTCCGGTGCGCTGATGCCGCTGAACGACCTCATCGACAAGTACGGCGCTGAGTACGGCCTCGACGAGATCGATCCGGCGTTCTTCGAGTTCAACTCGATCGACGGCAACATCTACGCCATCCCGATGGTCTCGAACACGATGCACCTGTTCTACAACGAGCCGGCCCTGGCCGAGATCGGTGTGGACGTGCCAACCACGTTTGAAGAGGCGTTCGAAGCCTGCGCGGCTATCCAGGACGCCGGGTATGACGCCGGGTTCCTCTACATGCTGTCGGCCGGCTGGGCCTGGGGTATCGAGTTCAACTCGGTGCTCGGCGCCAACGGACTGCGGCTGGTCGACGATGCGGGCAACCCGCAGTGGAACGGCCCGGAGGGCATCGATGCCGCCAACACGCTGAAGGACATGTGGGAGCAGTGCGGCGGTGCGGCCGCCGGCTCGTACTCGACCGACGACGTGCAGGCTGCGTTCCAGACCGGCGAGGTCATCCTCGGCCACACCTGGGCATCCCGGGCCGCGGCCATGGATGATCCCGAGGCGTCGACCGAGGTCGGCAACATCCAGTTCGCCCCGGCGCTGAGCACCGGCGGCGACGTCCTCGCCGCTCCGGCCTACACCGACGGCTACGGCATTCCGGTCGGCGTCGACGGTGACGTCGATGCCATCTTCCTGTCCATCCTGGCCGCAGCCGACCGGGAGAGCCAGGAAGCGGCCGCCGCCTTTGGTCTGGTGACCCGTGGCGGGGTGTCGAACCCCGAAGGTCCGCGTGACGGCGACGCCGCCCAGGTCAGCCTGGTCAACGGCCGTGGCCCGGATCTCGGAAGCCCGGCGGCTGCGATCGCCCGGGCCAAGGTCGGCGATGCGCTGATCACCATCCTGGACGGCACGTCGGTTGAGGACGCGCTGGCTGCGGCAGAAGCGGCCTACCTCGAAGAGGCCACCGCACAGGGCCTGATCGACGGCTAGTACGGTTGCTCGATGAAGAGGTCGGGATCGGGGCCAGTGGTCCCGCTCCCGGCCTCCATTGAGCCGATTCCCAAGATCGCTCAAGGGGGGTGAGGTAGCGGTGACAAGACGGACCTTCTGGTCGTTCACCATTCCAAGTGTGTTTGTCATGCTCGTCCTGATGGTCTTCCCATTGGTGACGACCATCTGGCTCAGCATGAACCAGCTGTTTCTGCGGGACATCCGCAGCCCCGAGTGGGTTGGCCTGGCCAACTACCGGGAGGTCCTGAGTGACCCCGAGTTCTGGGCCGCGGTTCGCTTCACCCTGCAGTTCGTGGTGATCGTGGTGCCGATCCAGATGGTGCTCGGCCTGGCCATCGCCCTCCTGCTCGACCGGGTCAGGCGGGGCCGGGGGGTCTACCTCGCTGCCATCCTGTTGCCGTTCATCGTCACGCCGGTCGTCGGCACGTTGATCTACAAGGACCTGTTCGAGCGGGGAGGTCTAATCGCCTGGCTGTGGGAGGTCTTCACCGACGAAGCGTTTGTGGTCACGGCCCAGAACGTACGGTGGCTGATCATTCTCCAGGCCGTCTGGTACGTGATGCCCTTTGCCATGATCACCTTCTTCGCCGGCCTCCAGACCCTGCCGGAGGACCGGGTCGAGGCGGCATCGATCGACGGTGCCGGCTACTGGCGCAAGTTCTGGCACGTGACGCTGCCCCACCTTCGGGTGCTGATCCTGTTCGTGGCGCTGATTTCGATCATGGACGCCTACCGGGTCTACGACAGTGTGTTCGTGTTCGCCGGTGATCGGTTCACCGACGCCCACACGTTGCAGGTGTACAACGTGCGGGTGGCGCTCGATCCCCAGATCGGCCGGGTCGGCAAGGGCAACGCCATCGGCATCCTCAACGTGATCGGCATCTTTGTCGTGCTGATCCCGTTCCTGTGGACCAGCTACAAAGACCAGGTGGCCGAGCGGACATGAGTGCGCGACCGAAAGAACAGCGGACATGAGTGCGCGACCGAAAGAACAGCGGACATGAAGAAACAAAGCCTGCTCAGCCGTTTCGGGGTCCACGGCGTCCTGGCCATCGTGGTGGTCTGGTCGGTCCTGCCGTTCCTGTGGACGTTCCAGACCTCCATCAAATTCACCCGTGACGTCGCCTCAAAGACCCCGGTGCTCTGGGGCTACGAGACAACGGCAAACGCCTACAACGCGTTCTGGCTCGACGACGACGAGATCAACATGTGGGCGGTCCTCGGCTACATCGTCGGTGTGGCCCTCATCGCTGTCGTCGTAGGCCAGGTCGGCAGGCGAGCCAGAGTCGGTTGGCCGTTCTACCTGGGGGTTGTGGCCATCCTCGCCCTCGCCATCAACGTCTTCCCCCGGCTGTTCGAGGTCGAGGACGAATACCGGTTCTTCGTCAACTCCCTGATCGTCACCGTGCTCACGGTGCTCATCTCCATATCCATCGGGTTGCTGGCCGGCTACGGCCTGGCCCGCTACACGGGTATCTCCGGTGTGGTCATCCTGATCGTCGCCCTCGGTTTCCGGGCGTTGCCCCGTACGGCGTTTGTGCTGCCGTACTACTTCACCGCGCAACGTCTGGGCATCCTCGACTCCCGGCTGGTCATCGTCATGGCGCTGGTCGCGGTCAATCAGCCGTTCACCATCTGGATGCTGCGGACGTTCTTCATGGATGTGCCGCGGGAGATGGAGGAGGCGGCCATGATGGACGGCGCCACCCGATTCCAGGCCTTCTACCGGGTCATCATCCCCATGATGTGGCCCGGCATCATCGCCACCGCGCTGTTCACAATGCTGCTCGCCTACAACGAGTTCCTCTTCGTCCGGGTGCTGGCCCCGACCAACTGGACCCTGCCGGTGGCCATCGTGTCCCTGACCGGAGGCGAGAGTTCGCGGACGATCACCGAAGCCGCAGCGGCCTCGGTGTCGATCACCCTGCCCATCATCGTTGTCATCATCCTGTTCCAGAAGCATCTGGTGAAGGGCCTCGGCGCCGGGGCGGTGAAGGGCTGACATGAGCCGCCAGATCCCGGCCGGAGAGCTGCAGGCGGCCAAAGCGGTCGTTCTCGACCACCTCGCGGCGATGGAAAAGGCCACCTCGGCCGGCCATCATGTCGAGCAGATCGTGGACGACCTCCGGGCCGCCCTGCGGTCGGCCACCACTGACGACTACCGCTGGCGGGGCATGTACCCGTTCTACGAACAGGACGGCGCTGACGCCGTGACCGACCGGTTCTGGGGTCCCCTCGTCCGGTCGTTCTCCTCGTTGACCCGCAGGCCGGACATTTTCCTGGCCGGTGCGAACGACGCCGCTGAAGACTCCCGGGACGCCAACGACGAGTCGTCAGTCTGGGTCTGCCAGATGGGTCACCTGTTCGGTCTGTTCGACCGTCCGTGGTTGGACATCCCCCCGACCAACCGGATCACCACGATCCGCTACGCCGAGTTCCATCGGGTCGCCGGAGGCGCCATCGCCGAGACGGCGTTTTTCTTCGATCTCGTCGACATGATGACCCAGGCCGGCCACAACCCGCTTCCGCCCCAGACCGGTGCCTCCTTCGTCTACCCCGGTCCAAAGACCCACGATGGCCTGCAGCTCGGCCAGAACGATCCGGCGGCCGGTCGGGAGACCATGGAACTGGTCAATCGCATGGTGGAGGACCTGAGCACCGCAAACCGGGTCGCCGCCGAGTCCGGCGGCGACCGGATGCCCCGGGACGTACTGGCAACCACCTGGCACGAGGACATGATCTGGTACGGCCCCGCCGGCATCGGCGCCACCTATACGATCGACCGCTATCAGCAGCAGCACCAGTATCCGTTCCGGTTCCATCTGGCGGACAAGGTCTTCAACGGGCACGTCGCCCGGTTCGCCGAGGGCGACTACGCCTGCTTCTTCGGCTGGTCGAACCTGACCAACCGACCCACCGGCGGATTCCTCGGCCTCCCGTCCAGCTCACCGGCGGACATGCGGGTGGTCGACGTCTATCGGCGGAGCGGCAACAAACTGGCGGAGAACTGGGTCCTGATCGACCTTCCCCATTGGCTTTCGATGCAGGGGCTGGACGTGCTGGCGCGGATGCGGCAACTACTTGGCAAGGAGCTGATCTGATGGCAGGGGCACGGCCGCAACAGGCGGCGCTCACCGCTGACACCGACCTGTCGAAGACCGAGGAAACCCGGGCGGTCATCGAGGGGATGGTCGATGGACTGAACGATCACCGGATCGACGACATCGGTGAGTTCTTCGCCGAGAGCTTCCGATGGATCGGCAACGCCGGGTGCGGCACCAAGAACGGCCTTCGAGAGTTCCAGGACAACTGGCAGCGGCCGTTCCAGGAGGCGTTCGCCGACAAGGTCTGCATCGACGAGGCCCGGCTGTTCATGGGGGAGTGGGCGGCGGCGTTCGGCCGTCAGGAGGCCACCCACGCCGGCACATTTATGGGTATCGAACCGACCGGCAAGCGGGTGGAGATCCGCTACATGGACTTCTGGAAGGTCGTTGACGGTCGGATCGAGGACAACTGGGTGATGGTCGACTTCCCGGCCGTCATGGCACAGCTTGGGGTAGACGCCTTTAACGGCGAAGGATGGGAGAAGTTCGATGGCTGAGGTCAAGCTGGACAAGATCAACAAGGTGTATCCGAACGGGTTCCACGCCGTTCACGACCTGAGCCTTGAGCTGTCCGACGGGGAGTTTCTGGTGCTGGTCGGCCCGTCCGGTTGCGGCAAGTCGACCGCCCTGCGGATGATTGCCGGTCTGGAGGAGATCTCCGACGGGGATCTGTATGTCGGCGATCGACGAGTCAACGACATCCAGCCGAAGGATCGGGACATCGCCATGGTGTTCCAGAACTATGCGCTGTATCCCCAGATGTCGGTGGAGGACAACATCGGCTTCCCGCTTCGCCTCCGGAAGGTCAAGAAGGATGCCAGGCGGGAGCAGGTCGACTCGGCCGCAGGCATTCTCGAGCTCATGGAACAGATGGACAAGAAGCCGGCAACCCTGTCCGGCGGCCAGCGTCAGCGGGTGGCCATGGGCCGGGCGATCGTGCGGCGCCCCTCCGTGTTCCTCATGGATGAACCGCTGTCCAACCTCGACGCAAAGCTCCGGGTCCAGATGCGGGCGGAGATCGCCGGGATCCAGCGGGAACTCGGCGTGACCACGTTCTACGTCACCCATGATCAGGTCGAAGCGATGACGATGGGGGACCGGGTTGCCGTCATCAAGGACGGGGTGCTGCAGCAGGTGGACGCCCCGGAGACCCTGTACGCCAACCCGGCGAACGTCTTTGTTGCTGCATTCATCGGATCACCGTCGATGAATCTGGTCGAGGGTGTCCTCCAGGGCGACGGTGACCGCTTTCAGCTCCGGCTTGGAGACCAGACGCTCGACCTGCCAACGGCCGTCGTCGACGACCGCGACGGCCTCGTCGATCGGGTCGACCAGACCCTGGTTGTCGGGATCCGGCCGGAGGACCTCGAGGATGCGGCCCTCCGGCCCGACCATCCGGCCGGCCGCAGGCTCCGGGCCGAGATCGACGTTCGAGAGGCCCTCGGGGCGGAGACGCTGATGCATTTCGGCCTGAACACCCCGGCCGTCGACAGCGGCGACCCCGACGCGCTGGACGAACTCGGCGACCGTTCGGTCAGCCGATGCACCGGCCGGTTCGGCCCTCGGTCTGCGGCGAAGGTGGGAGACACCATCGAGATCGCAGTGGATGTCGAGAACATCCATTTCTTCGATCCGTCCAGCCACCTGGCGATCCGCTGAAGCGGCCCGCCCGCACCGGCCCGGCCGCATCATCCACCGGCCGGGCTGGCCCAAGGAGCACACCATGAAGACGAGTACCGATCGAATCCTGACAACCCACGTCGGCAGCCTCCCCCGGTCACCGGAGGTGACCAAGGGCATCTTTGCCATCGAGGCCGAGGAGGAGATCGACCTCGACGCCCACGGCTCAACGGTGGCAGCCGCGGTCCACGAGGTCGTGGCCAAACAGGTGTCGGTCGGGGTTGATGTGGTCAGCGACGGGGAGATGAGCAAGCTCAGCTACGCCACCTATATCAAGGACCGCATTACGGGGTTCGAGGGCGACAGCCCGCGACGGGCGCCCGCTGACCTGGAGCAGTATCCCGGCTTCCTGGAGCGGCAGGCCAGGATCGGCGGCACGCCGACGTATCGACGACCGCAGTGTGTCGGACCGATCGAGGTCAAGGACACCGAGCCGTGTGAAACCGATCTGGGCAACTTCCGGGCCGCCATCGACGCCTCGTCCCCGACCGAGGGGTTCATGAACGCGGCATCCCCCGGTGTCATCGCCCTGTTCCAGCCGAGCGCCTACCACGCCGATCATCGCGGTTACCTGTTCGACCTTGCCGACGCCATGCGGACCGAATACGAGGCGATCGTCAACGCCGGGTTTGTATTGCAGCTGGACTCGCCGGACCTGGGGCTCGGTCGGCACATGATGTTCAAGGACCGCTCGGATGCGGAGTACGAGGAACTGGCGGCGCTGCACGTCGAGGCACTCAACCACGCCGTCGAGAACATCCCGGCGGAGATGATGCGGCTCCACATCTGCTGGGGAAATTACGAGGGACCCCACACCTGTGATGCGCCGATGTCCCAGGTGCTGCCGATTGCCCTGAAGGCAAAACCCCAGGCGCTCCTCTTCGAGGCGGCGAACCCCCGCCACGCCCACGAGTGGAAAGCGTTTGCCGAAGCGGACATCCCGGATAACAAGATTCTCATCCCCGGTGTGATCGACTCGACCACCCACTTCGTCGAGCATCCCGAGCTGGTGGCCCAGCGAATCGAGATCTTCGCCAAGATCGTTGGCCGGGAGCGGGTCATGGCGGGCAGCGATTGCGGATTCTCCACATTCGCCGGTTACGAGGGCATCGACCCGGACATCACCTACGCAAAGCTGACGTCCATGGCCGAAGGAGCGGCGATCGCCTCCGAGCGGCTCTGGGCGGCCGCATGACCGACCGGGCCGTGGGAACACGGGCCACGAACCTGGAGGTCATCGGCCGCCTTCGGGCCACCATGTACGACTGGGACGGCCAGGAGGTTCTGGCCCGGCTCCGTCAGGCCTTCGCCCCCGATGCCGAGATCCATCTGGCCCATCCTTTCGAGGATCTCGACGGGCCGACCGGCCTGTTCGAGGCCGCCTACGTTCCGCTCCAGGAGGCGTCTCCCGACCTGGAGCGGCGGGATCTGATCGTCATGGCCGGCACCACAGCGGAGGACAACGACTGGGTCGGCTGCTGCACCTACTACACCGGCACCTTCGCCGGACCGTTCCTGGGGATCCCACCGACGGGCCGCCAGTTCAGCATGCGGGCCCACGAGTTCTTCCGGCTTGTCGACGGTCGGGTCGTCGAGATGCAGGCGCTGTGGGACGTTCCGGAACTGATGATGCAGTCCGGCTGTTGGCCGATGGGGCCGACGCTCGGTCGCGAGTGGCACGTACCGGGGCCGTCCACTCAGGACGGGCTGCAGCTCGATCGCGACCAGGGCTCGACTGACGAGAGCCTGCGGATCGTCCGGGACATGCTGACCGACATGGGCCGCCACCCGACCGAGCCGGTCGAGGCGATGCGGCTCGAACGGTATTGGCATCCGCGGATGAGCTGGTACGGGCCGTCCGGCATCGGCACGGCCCGGGGGATCGACGGCTTCCGGCGACACCATCAGATCCCTTTCCTGAAGGCCATGCCTGACCGGCAGGGGTCGTCCGGATCGGGTCATGCGTTTGCCGACGGGGACTTCGTCGGGTTCACCGGATGGCCGGGTATGGCGATGACGGTCACCGGGGACGGCTGGCTGGGTATCGCGCCCAGCGACACGGCGATCACCATGCGCAGCCTTGACTTCTGGCGGGTCGAGGACGGACTCATCCGGGAGAACTGGGTGTTGGTCGACCTCCTGCACGCCTGGTCTCAGCTGGGCGTTGACGTCCTGGCCAGAGTGGTCGAGCTGACCTCCCGCTGACCGAGGCCGCTGACCGAGGCCGTCGACCTGGATGGTCTGCGATGGCGCCGGCCCTCGGCCGGTCAGCCGACGTCGGTCGGGGCGGCGCAGGACACGATCAGGTTGGTGTTGGCGAACCGGGTGACCCGTCGATCCAATCGCTCGTTGACACCGGTGTCGGTGATGTAGAACTGGGCGTTCGGGTCGACCGCGATGGCATCGGCGTAGATCAGCCGGTCGTTGAGCAGGACACGCCAGTCGCTCAACCAGTCGCTGAAGATCTGATCGTCCCGTTCTGTGGTGCGATCAAGCCGGTCCAGGTCGTCGACCATCACCGAAAAGCGTGCCGTGGTGGCTCGAATCTGCTCTGCCCGATCGGCGCCGTCCACCGCGTCCAGTGCGTTCGGCATGGCCTCGACGTCCCGCAGGGCGGCCGCACAGATGGACTCGGCCGTCTCGGCCATGGGGCGGTCGGCCAGGAGGTCCGGGGTCTCACGATCGGCATAGCCGGAATAGGCGTAGACCCAGACGCCGAAGCTGGCGGCGATGACGATGCCGGCAACCACCCGACCGATGATGGTCAGCGGCCCGGCGGGTTTCCGTTCCTCGTCATCCACCTCGGAGCTGATCTCGAATGCACGCACCACGCCAGGCTACTTGGCCAGGGGTATCGACCGGGGGTTCGGGCGCCAAGATCACAGCCGGATCACGGGCCCGAATTGGGTCAGGCAGGCAGGTGGACCAAGTTAGGCTGTGCGCTATGTCCACCGATCCACGCCTTCTGGACGATCTTGATGCTCGCGGCCTCATTCAGGACACGACCGATCGTTCCGCACTTGCCGACCGCCTGAACGAGGGACCGGTCACGGTGTATTACGGCGTGGATCCCACCGCACCCAGCCTGCATGTCGGGAACCTCATCGGCCTGCTGACCCTCCGACGGTTCCAGGAGGCGGGTCACAAGCCGTTGCCGTTGGCCGGTGGTGCAACCGGCATGATCGGCGACCCGTCCGGCAAGTCGGCCGAGCGGAACCTCCAGTCCGACGACCAGTTGGCGGAGAACCTGGCGGGGATCGTCCCGCTGCTCCGCCAGTTCATCGACTTCGAGCGGGACGGCAATCCGGGGAAGCTGCTGGACAATCGGGCTTGGACGGTGTCCACATCTCTTCTGGAGTTTCTGCGGGACGTCGGCAAGTACGTGACCGTCAACCACATGGTGGCCAAGGAGTCGGTCAGGAACCGTATGGAGGGCGACGACGGGATCTCCTTCACCGAGTTCACCTACATGCTGCTCCAGGCCAACGACTTCCTCTGGTTGTACGAGAACGAGGGTTGTGAGATGCAGATCGGCGGTTCCGACCAGTGGGGGAACATCTCCCTCGGGGTCGATCTGATTCGTCGTCGCACCGCCAGTAAGGCCCACGCGCTGACCTGGCCGCTCCTGCTGCAGAAGGATGGGACGAAGTACGGCAAGACGGCCGGTGGTGACACCATTTGGCTGGGGTCCCAGCTGATGTCGCCGTACCGGTTCTACCAGGCGTGGATCCAGACCGAGGATGACGAACTTCAGAAGCTTCTCCTGTGGCTGACGTTCCGATCCGTCGCCGAGATCGACGCGATCGTGGCCAACCACAACGAGGCGCCACACAAGCGGGTCGGGCAGCGCCTGCTGGCCAACGATCTGACCGCGCTGATCCACGGGGAGGATGCGGCGGCCTCGGCGGTCGAGGCGTCCGAGGCCGTGTTCGGCGGGCCCGTGGCGGACCTGCGATCGACCACGTTCGAGATGCTGGCCGGCGAGCTGCCGACCACCACCATCGACCGGGCCAGGCTGGATGAGGCCGAAAACCTGATCCCACTCCTGGTTGACGCCGGGGCCGCGTCGTCGAAGAGCGAGGCCGCTCGGCTGCTCAAGCAGAACGGCATCGCCGTCAACGACCACAAGGTTGCCGCCGACGCGGTGATCGACCGATCCTCGCTCCATCACGATCGGTTCTGTCTGGTCCGTAAGGGGAAGAAGTCCATGTACCTGCTGGACTTCGCCGCCTCGGAGCGCGACTGACCCTCGTGCTGATGCTTGGCCAGGAGGACGACCTGTCGTGGGCCGGCGTCTGGGTGCTGGTGGTGTTACTGGCCGCGGTCATGGTCGGCTCGGGAATCTTGATCATCGTGGTGGCTCGGCGGGCTGCGGACGGGCGGACCGGGGTCAACAAAGTTGCCGGGATCCGCACCGCGGCCACGATGTCCTCCGATGAGGCCTGGCTGGCCGCCCACGTGGCCGGTAGAAGGCTGACCGAGCTCGGCGGACGCATCGCGGTGATCGGGGGATTGGCTTCGATCCCGGCGGCCGGTGTGGTCGCCGCGGCGGGTGGCTCGCGGGACGCCACCGTGCTGGCCGCTGTCGGGCTCAGCATCGGGCTCGGTTCCGTCGGAGTACTCGTGTGTGTCATCGCCGGCGCGGTCGTCGGCCACCGGGCGGCGGTGGTGGTCCGGGACGGGTTCGGGTCCTAGCAGCGCCCGGGCCGCAGTGGTCCCGGGGCTCGTTCGGGTCGCCGCGGCGGCGGGATCTCAGTGGGTCGGCTCGGCCCCGTAGCGAGGTTGCCAGCTCGGCTCGTGCTGGCCGGGTTTGCTCGGCCCGACATCCCACCGGGCCGGGATGCCGTCGATCCAACCGGGGTGGCGGACGTGGGTGATCGGCCCGAACGGTGACGCTCGGGACTCGAGGAACGGCGCCACATCCTCCTCGGACAGCTGCCGCCCGGCGTCCGGGTCAGCCGGACCGAGGGACTCCAGCCAGTTTCGGGTGGTCAACAACGACGCCTCGACCAGCCACCCCCCGCCCTCGTTGTTGCGGGTCGACAGTGCACGCAGCACTCCGAGCGCCAGCAGGAAGCCGGTGGCGTGGTCGAGGAGCTGGCAGGGGAGGGGCCGCGGCGTATCGGTGCCGTACGCCCTCATTTCGGCGGCCACGATGCCGGTGGCGGTCTGGGTGATCGAGTCGAATCCACGTTTCCCGCCCCACGGTCCGTCGGCGCCGAACGCGCTGAGCGTCGCCAGGACAAGGTTTGGGTTGCCCTCGAACAGCTCGTCCGGTCCCAGTCCGTGCCCGTCGAGGGCACCGGGTCGGTACCCGACCACCATGACGTCCGCGTCGGCCGCCAGCCGGCGGAGCGTGTCGCGCCCGGCGTTGGTGGTGATGTCGGCGTCGGCGAAGCGCTTCCCGAGTGTGGTGTCCGGCAGGATCGAGTCGACGACGGGTACGTCGGGAGCACCGATGCGCAGCACGTCCGCGCCGTATGCCGCAAGGGTTCGGGTACAGACCGGCCCGGCGATGACCCTGGTGCAGTCCAGCACCCTGATGCCGGCCAGCGGTCGCTCGATCGGAGCGGCGCCGAGGGGGACCGGCGATGCGTTCCCCGCCGTTCGATCATGCCGGTCGATCCGCAGCGGCGGCCGTCCCGCCACGTGGGCTCGGTGGGGGTGGGCGTCCCATTCGGCGGGCGTTCGGAGCGCAGCGGCGATCCCGCCTGCCGCCGACACCCGCTCCTCCATGACGCTTCGGTCGACCGTCGCCACTTCCGCTGCCACCTGCTCCCGGTCCGCGTCGGCGGGGCACCCGGTGGCCTCCAGCAGCGCTTTACGGTGGTGGGGGAAGTTGGTGTGGAACTGGATGTGTCCATCGCGGCTCCGGTAGTGGCCGGCCAACTCGTCCCAGAGTTCGACCGGGCGGTCAAGCCGCAGGTGACGCTCGCTCTGCACCGCGGCGCACGCTTCGATGCTGTCCACCATGATGGTCGGGACGGGGCCGGTCCGTCCGGCGCGGCGAGCGGCCACCTCCGCCACCGCAACGCTGGTGGCGGCGATAACGCTCCGTGCGGCCGCTGTCACGCGAAACGAGGAGGGGAGCACGATGTCCGGACCGGTGAACCGCACCCGGTCGACGGCCTCGGCGGGCAGATCGGCGAGGGTCAGCAGATCGGCGGTGACACTCGCCGATGCGGTCGATTCGGGGCGATTTTCGTCCGATTTCGAACGGTCGGCGGTGGTCATGGTGTCAGCTTGGCACGTCGTTGCGAAAATGGCGGTGGTCCGGGGCCTTTCCAACCACAAGAACCTCCAAAAACCTTGTTGTAGAGGTTGCACACCGTGTTCTCTGGAGTTAACGTTGATCTTCGCCTCAACGGCACGGTGTGCTGCCAGCGCAAGCTTGTAGAACCCGGAACCGCACTGAGGCCAGCCCCGTAGTTGTTCGTCCCACTCCGAGCGATACCGCAACGCAGAGTCATCTGCAGACCGGATGTCGCTCCCGGGCGTTTATCGCTGCGGGTCACGAACCGGCAGGCACGGCCTGCGTTGGTTCCCAGCTCCTTGAAAACGGAAGAGAGGATGTACGCAGCGTGTGCGGAGTATCTGTACAGCCAACGGCTTGAGCTTGCTCAAGTCGAGTATTGATACCCCGTCACAAAGAATAAGCCTGGCTCCATCACTCGATGTTTTTCCTTGTCGAGCGGAGCCGCCGGATGTGACTTGGCAGTCGCAAGCCGGTAACACGGATCTTGGCAACTCCTTCGGAGTTGCTTGAGAAGCTTCGCTTCTCAGGCAGCAAGGTTGGGGGAGTCAAAACGATTCTCTAACGGAGAGTTTGATCCTGGCTCAGGATGAACGCTGGCGGCGTGCTTAACACATGCAAGTCGAACGAACCCGACCTTCGGGTCACATGGGTGAGTGGCGAACGGGTGAGTAACACGTGAGAAACCTGCCCCAAAGTTCGGAATAACTCAGGGAAACTTGAGCTAATACCGGATGCCCTCCATTGGTCGAATGGCCGACGGAGGAAAGATTTATCGCTTTGGGAGGGTCTCGCGGCCTATCAGCTTGTTGGTGAGGTAACGGCTCACCAAGGCATTGA
>JBCCGJ010000048.1:0-23087 GCA_039029335.1 Actinomycetota bacterium
GCCTCGCCTGGAAATTCGCCTGGCGACGAAACTCGTGAAGTCGACATAAACCCCGGTTCGGGCCCTCGGGCGCCCCACGGTGGCTGTCCCTGCTGCGGCGGGTTTTGGCGGCTGTCATCGACACGCAGCGAAGCATCCCACACCTCGGCGGTCGGGTGGGCCCGGCAGCGGGGATTGCCGGTGCCGCGTCGCCGGTCAGCCGCCGGGGATGGTCTCGTCCGGGGCCCAGGTCCGCCATATCTCCCGGCGCAGGTCGGCGAACGTGCCGTCGATGACCGCCCGGCGCATGCGGGCCGTCAGGTCGGCCAGCCACGCCAAATTGTGGAGGGTGATGATTCGACCGGCGGTCGGTTCGTTGGTCACCAGCAGGTGACGGATGTAGGCCCGGGAGTACCGACTGGACAGCGGATGGTCGAAGGTCGGATCGATCGGGCCGTCGTCTTCGGCGAATCGGAGGTTCTTGAGATTCAGCCGTCCCTCGCCGGTGAGTGCGGTGCCGTGACGGGCCAGGCGGGTCGGGAGGACGCAGTCGAACATGTCGATCCCGTTGTTGACGGCTTCGACGAGGCCGACCGGGTCTCCCAGGCCCATGAAGTAGCGGGGTTTGTCCGCCGGGAGCTCCGCGGTCGCCGCGGCGAGGGCCGGGACCATGTCCTCCCTGCTCTCCCCGACGGACAGACCACCGACGGCGTAGCCGTCGAACCCGATCGCCACCGTACGTTCCGCGGACTCCGCCCGAAGGTCGACTTCGACTCCGCCCTGGACGATGCCGAACTGGGCCTGGTCCGCCCGGTCGTGGGCCGCCTTGGAGCGTTCGGCCCATCGCAGCGTGACCTCCAGGGAGTCCCGCAGGCTGTCCCGGCCGGCCGGCAGGGCGGCGCAGACGTCGAGCACCATGGCGATGTCCGCCCCGAGGAGCTGCTGGACGGCGACCGATCGTTCCGGCGTCAGCGACACGTAGGACCCGTCGTAGACGGAGCGGAACGTCGCCCCCTCCTCGGTCAGCTTCGGTTCGAGGGAGAAGATCTGAAAGCCGCCGGAATCGGTCAGCAGGTGGCCGTCCCATCCCATGAAGCGGTGCAGCCCGCCCCGGTCGGCGATCAGCTCGGCCCCGGGCCGCTCCATGAGGTGATAGGTGTTGCCGAGCACGATCGGCGGGCCAAGCCGCTCCAGGTCCATCGTGTCCAGCGTCTTGACCGCGGCCCGGGTTCCGACCGGCATGAAGACCGGCGTGGCGATCTCCCCCCGACCGGTGGTCATCGTCCCGGCCCTGGCTCGGCCGTCGGTTTTGTCGACCCGCATCGTCAGCGTCATGCCTGGGTTCCTATCCCGCGGTCGGCCCGTCCGAAACCCGGCGCTCCAGGAGCATGCAGTCCCCAAACGACAGGAACCGGTATCCCTCGGCCAGCGCGTCGTGGTAGATCTCGCGCCACCGATCGCCGACAAATGCGTCTACCAGCACCAGCAGCGAGGAGCGGGGCACGTGGAAGTTGGTCAGCAACAGGTCGACAACCTGCCAGTCGAACCCGCGGCGGATGAACAACGACGTGTCACCCGAGAGTTCACCGGTCGCCGCGGCCGACTCGAGGGTCCGGACGACGGTGGTGCCGACCGCCACCACCCGCTCGGCGTTGCGGATCCGCTCCCAAGTGTCCGGGGCGACGTGGTAGCGCTCGGCGTGCATCTCATGGTCTGCGACGCGATCAACGGTGATCGGCCGGAACGTGCCGAGGCCCACCCGCAGCTCGACCCGGGCCACGTCAACCCCGCGGCCGGCCAACCGGTCGAGCAGGTCGTCGGTCAGGTGCAGCCCGGCGGTCGGGGCGGCCACCGAGCCCGGGTTTCGGGCATACACCGTCTGGTATCGATCGGGGTCGGCGAGCGGTTCGGTGATGTACGGCGGGAGCGGGATCTCCCCGGCACGGTCCATCAGCTCCGGCGACATCGTGACCAGCCGACGGCCGTCGGTCAGCCGCTCCCCCACCGTGGCGACGGGAACACCGTCCAGTTCGAGGACCGTCTCCGGCGGGACCCGCTTGCCCGGTTTGACCAGAGCCTGCCATCGGCCGTGCTCGCCGGTGGGTTCGAGCAGCAGCACCTCGACCGCACCACCGGTGGTCTTGTTGAGCTGCAGCCTGGCCGGCAACACCTTCGTGTCGTTGACCACCAGCAGGTCACCGGGCCGGAGGAGCTGGTCGAGGTCGGCGACCGTTTGATGCCGAAGCGCCTCATCGTGGGCCGGGGCGACCAGGAGACGGGCCCGGTCCCGGGGTTCCACCGGAGTCTGGGCGATGGCCGCCGGGGGCAGGTCGTAGTCGAACCGGTCGACCGACAGCGGATCCGAAGACACGGCGTCCTGGTGCGTCACGGGCAGCTCTAGTCGAAAAGGGTGGAGACGTCCGGGGAGCCGGGGGTGTCCGGCGGCGGCCGCAGGCCAAGGTGTTGCCAGGCCGCAGCGGTGGCCACCCGGCCTCGGGGGGTGCGCATCATCAGGCCCTGCTGGATGAGGAACGGCTCGATGACCTCTTCGAGGGTGTCGGACGGTTCGGCGACACTTATGGCCAGGGTTGAGAGGCCAACGGGGCCACCGGAGAACCGTTCACACAGGTTGCTGAGCAGGATTCGATCCACCTTGTCCAACCCACGCTCGTCGACGCCGAACAGCGCCAGCCCATCCGAGGCGATCTCCCGGTCGATCTTGCCGGACCCGCGATCCTGCTCCCGCTGCACGTCGGCATAGTCCCGAACCCGGCGCAGCAACCGGTTGGCGATCCGCGGTGTTCCGCGGCTTCGGCCGGCGATCTCGGCCGCGCCGTCGCGGTCGACCTCGATGCCGAGCACCTCGCCCGCCCGCATCACGATCCGTTCCAGGTCGCTTTCGGTGTAGTAATCCAGCCGGAACGCAAAACCGAACCGGTCACGGAGCGGCCCGGTGATCAGACCGGTCCGGGTGGTCGCCCCGACCAGGGTGAACGGCTCGAGATCGAACCGGATGGAGCGGGCCGCAGGCCCCTTGCCAAGCAGGACGTCAAGCTGCAGATCCTCCATCGCCGGATAGAGGACCTCCTCGACGACCCGGGGCAGCCGGTGGATCTCGTCAATGAAGAGCACATCCCCGGCTTCGAGTTTGGTGAGGACGGACGCCAGGTCGCCCGCCCGCTCGATTGCCGGTCCGGAGGTGATGTGCAGCCGGGAACCGAGCTCGGTGGCGACGATCCCGGCCAGCGTGGTCTTGCCGAGCCCCGGCGGCCCGGCGAACAGCAGGTGGTCCGCCGCCTCCTGGCGTGACCTTGCGGCTTTCAGAATGATCTCAAGCCGCTCCTTCAGTTCCGACTGGCCGACGAACTCGTCGAGGGTTTTCGGGCGGAGGCTGGGCACCAGATGCCCGAACTCCTCGTCGGAGCCGGTGTCTTCAAGGACCGCGTCCAGCCGATCGATGAACCGTTCCTCCTGGCTCTCAGCCGGATCGAGCATTTCGTCTCGGGGCATTGTTGTCCGTTTCCCGTTATCCGTTCGCCGTCAGCATCATCGGTTCGCCGTCATCCGATCGCTTCCCACGTTCCACCCGTTTCATCCGTTTGCCAGGTTGAGCAGTGCCTGCTTGAGGAGCCGGCCGGTGTCCGCATCCTCCAGGTCCTGGCCGGCAAGGCCGGCGACCGCCCGGCGAATCTCGTCCGAAGAGTAACCGAGGTTCACGAGCGCCTCGCGCACGTCGACCAGCCCGCCCTGGCCGGGACCGGCACCGATCCCGTCGCCCCGGGCGCCGTTGGACGGCGCACCGACCGGCTCAAGCACCGGCAGGACAAGCGCGGACTGCAACTCCACCAGGAGCCGCTGCGCGGTCTTCTTCCCGACGCCCGGCACCTCGCAGAGCGCAGCGAGGTCCTCCTCGGCCAGAATACGGGCGAGCTCGTCGACGGGGTGGGTGGCCAACACCGCGAGCGCAACGGCGGGTCCGACGCCGTGGGCCGACAGCAGCGCCTCGAACGCGGTTCGTTCGTCCTTGGTCAGGAATCCATAGAGCCGCTGACCCGCATCCCAGATGTGATGGTGGACGTACAGCAGCAGGTCTTCGTCGGTCGGCAGCCGGGACACCGTGACCGCCGTACCCATCAGCCGGTACCCGACCCCGCCGACTTCGATGGTCATCTCGGCCGAGGTTCCCTCGACCGCATGCTCGCGATCGATCACCCGGCCCCGCAGCGAGCCGATCATCGGACGCTCGACGGCTGGGGTGCGGTCCCGGACCGGGCCGTGGTGGACCGGAGCCCGGGATCGTAGGCCAGATGGCACAGCGCCAACGCCGCAGCGTCCGCCGCGTCGGCCGGTTTCGGCCGCTCGGCCAGGCCGAGCAGCACCCGTACCATCTCCTGGACCTGCACCTTCTGGGCCTGTCCGTCCCCGGCGACCACCGACTTGACCTGGTTCGGGGAGTACTGGGCCACCGGAATTCCCCGACCGGCGGCAAGAGCGAGCGCCAGACCGGAGGCCTGGGCGACGCCGACCGCGGTCTTGACATTGTTCTGGAAGAAGATCCGCTCGATGGAGGCCACGGACGGATTGAACTCGTCGAGGAGCTCGGTCAGATCGGTGTGGAGCTGGGCGAGGCGGATCGGCACCTCATCGTCCGGCGAGGTCCGCAGGACCCCCATGGCCACCGGCCGGCCGCGGCCACCGGGGGCGGGTGCCACCACCGCGTAGCCACAGCGGGACAATCCGGGGTCGATTCCCAATACGAACATGCGTACGATCGTAGTGCCAATCATCGGGCTTGAGGAGGACCCTCAACCTGCCGATACACCCGTGATGGACCATGCGGGAGCCGGCGCGGCGGCGGTCGAAACAGCAGAAAACACAACGGTCGAGGACGGTTCCGGCCGACGGCCGGCTACCGGCGGCCCTCCGGATCGCGGCCCGCGCCGCGACCCGGCTCACGGCGTGGTTGACCGTACGGTTCACGACCCGATCGACGGTGCGGCACGGCCGATCGCCCCACCACCGCCGACGGCACGGGACACGTTGCTTGCGTCGGTGTCCGGCGTGGACAAGACGTTCGGGTCGGTTGCCGCGCTTCGCGGACTGCACATCGGCATTCCCCGATCCAAGATCACGGTCCTGCTCGGCCCGAACGGGGCGGGCAAGACCACCGCCATCCGGATGATCACCGGGGCCATGTTGCCGGATCGGGGTGAGGTGACCGTCTTCGGGATCGACCCCGGCGGCCCGGACGGTGAGGAGGTCCGTCGTCGATGCGGGATCGTGTCCGCGAAGCCATCGCTGTACGACCGGCTCAGCGGCCGGGACAACCTTCGGTACGCCGCCGAGCTGTACGGTCTCGGCCGAGGTGTCGCCGCGGCAAAGCGCATCGACGAGGCGGCCGATCAGTTCGGCATCGGACACGCCCTCGATCAACAGGTCGGTGGGTTCTCGACCGGCATGAAGACGCGCCTCGCGTTGGCCAGGGCGGTCCTCCACGAACCGGATCTCCTGCTGCTCGACGAACCGACCTCCGGCCTCGATCCGGAGTCCGCCCAGTCCGTTCTTGAGATGGTCCGGGACATGACCGGCGCCGGCCGAACGGTACTCATGTGCACCCACCTCCTGCTCGAGGCGGAGGGGTTGGCCGACGAGGTGGTCATGGTCGAGCAGGGCACCACGCTGATGTGGGGGCCGCCGCACGAGCTGGCCAGGCGGTACTGGCCGGAACAGGAACTGACGCTCATCGCGGAGAACGGCGCGGACCTCGACCGTCTGCAGGATCACCCGGCGATCACCGCGTACGATCGATCGGCCGACGGTGCGACGGTCCGGCTGCAGGATGAGCGGGCGGTGAGCGACATCATCGCCGGCCTGACCGCCGACGGAGTCCGGCTGCGAGCCGTCGTCCCGTACCAACCGAGCCTGGAGGACCTGTATTTTGCGGTCCGCCGGGAACAGCGGGACGGCCGGCCATGAGCGCCGTGGTGCGAACCGGCCGCAGGGATCGACCGAGCGGTGATCAGGCGCTGCGATGGTCCGGCGTGTCAACCGTGGCCAGAACCGACCTCCGTCAGCTGGTGCAGGCCAGGGACTTCTGGTTGCCGATGACCATCCTCGGCGCCTGCTTCTTTGTGGTGGTCCCCGCCATCCTGCTGCTGACCGTGACCCGTATCGGCCAGGTCGAGGCGGTGGACCAGATCTCCCGGGCCCTTGAGGTGCTCCCGCCCGCGGCCCAGAGCCAGATCGCCGAGGTCTCCCCAGAAGGACGGGCCGGATTCGCCCTTGCGGTGTTCCTCTTCGCCCCGGTTGCGGTGATCGTCCCGCTGACCATCTCCACCGCCGTCGGCGCGGCCACCATCGTCGGCGAGCGCGAGCGGGGCACCGGCGAGTTCCTGGCCCACTCCCCCGCGTCGGCCAAGGAGATCTACGTCGGCAAACTGATCGCCAGCCTCGTGCCGGGCTACTTCACCGTGGTGGTCGGGTTCACCGCCTACTCGCTGCTGGTGAACCTGATCGTCGGCCCCCAGGTCGGCGGATGGTTCTTCCCAACGGCGCAGTGGTGGGTCATGATCCTGTGGGTCCTGCCCCCGTTCCTGGCGATCTGCCTGTCGTTTGTGCTCCGGCTCTCGGCCCGGGTCACCTCGACGGCCGCCGCCCAGCAGGCGTCCGGCCTGATCAGCCTGCCGCTGATCATGATCGCCTACAGCCAGGCGACGGGGATCCTGTTCGGTTCCGGATCGCTCCCGCTGTTCGTCGGCGCAACGGCGTGGGGCCTGGCTGCGATCAGCCTCAACCGGGGTGTCCGCAGCGTCAAACGGTCACGTCTCCTCGGCGTCGCCGACGGCTGAAGCCGTTGTGAAACCTGAACCGCAGCAAAATTTGGGTCGGATGGCCACAGAGATTGTGGGCTGTCGGCCCAAATTTCGGCTGCTTGGAGCCGACGGCTGAGGCCCGGCGTCAGCCGATCGATTCGAGGACGTCGTCGGGGATGTCGATGTTGGAGTGCACGTCCTGGACATCGTCGTGGTCGTCCAGAAGTTCGATCAGGGTGAGCACCGCTTTGACCTGGGAGGCTTCGGTCATCGGGACCGTGTTGGTCGGCATCATCGTGGTGTCCGATTCCAGAACCTCGATGCCGGCCTCCTCCAGCGCGGCCCGCAGGCTCAGCACCTCACCGGGCTCGGATGTGACCTGCCACGCCTCGGCGTAGTCCTCGAGATCCTCGGCCCCGTGGTCGAGGCCGACCATCATGACGTCGTCCTCCTCGGCGGCTCGGTTCACCTTGACGATGCCCTTGCGCTCGAACTGCCAGGCCACCGCACCGGGCTCGGCCAGTGAACCGCCGTTCTTGGACAGCAGCGATCGGATTTCCGAGCCGGTCCGGTTGCGGTTGTCGCTGAGCACGTCGATCAGGAGGGCCACACCGCCGGGGGCATACCCCTCATAGGTGATGGGCTCGTAGTTGACACCTTCGAGTTCGCCGGTCCCACGCTTGACCGCCCGCTCGATCGTGTCCAGGGGAACCGAGTTGTCCCTGGCCTTCTGGAACATGGTCCGGAGCGTCGGGTTGGCGTCGATGTCACCACCGCCGGAACGAGCCGCGACCTCAACCTGTTTGATCAGCTTGGCGAACAGCTTGCCCCGCTTGGCGTCCGCTGCGCCTTTCTTGTGCTTGATCGTTGCCCATTTTGAGTGGCCAGACACGTGTGGCTCCTTCTGCGAAGTACCTGACGAGGATAGCCGTTATGCGGTGACGACCTGCGAGAGGAAATAGCGGTGGAGCCGATCGTCGTCGGTCAGCTCCGGATGGAAGGACGACACCAACACGGTGCCCTGACGGCACAGGACCGGGGTGTCCTCGTGAACCGCCAGCACCTCGACCTGGTCCCCGACCCGCTCGACCACCGGCGCTCGGATGAACGCCGCGTCAAGCGGTGGACCGTCGAGCGCGTCGATGACAAGCGACGCCTCGAACGAGTTGATCTGACGGCCGTAGCCATTTCGCCGCACGTCGATGTCGATCGCGTCGAAGGAGAGCTGGTCGGGTTGTCCGTCCGACACCGACCGGGCCAGCAGGATCATGCCGGCGCAGGTCCCGAACACCGGGACGCCGTCGGCCAGCATCTTCGACAGTGGGACAGCAAGCTCGAACGTCTTGAGCAGTTTGATGATGGTGGTGGACTCGCCACCGGGGATGACAAGCGCGCCGCAGGACTCCAGTTGCTCGGCCGTCCTGACTTCGATTGCGTTCGCACCGCAGCGTGACAATGCCTCAACGTGTTTTGCAAACGCCCCCTGGAGGGCGAGGACCCCGACCGGTGCAGCCCCCGGCGAATCGCCGGTGTGCACTACCAGCCGCGGTCGGCCAGACGAACGTCGATGTCGTCCATGCCGATCCCGGTCATCGGGGTACCAAGACCGCGGCTCACCTTGGCCAGGATGTCCGCGTCGTTGTAGTTGGTGGTGGCCTCCACGATGGCCTTGGCCCGAGGTGCGGGATCGGCGCTCTTGAAGATGCCGGAGCCGACAAAGACGGCCTCCGCACCGAGCTGCATGGCGAGTGCGGCGTCGGCCGGGGTGGCAAGACCGCCTGCGCAGAACAGCGGCACCTGGAGCTTGCCGGTTTCAGCGATCTCCTGGATGAGCGGCAGCGGGGCCTGGAGGTGTTTCGCCCAGTCGAACAGCTCCGCCTCATCGGCCTGGGTGATCTTGCGAATGTCACCGAGGATCGAGCGGAGGTGGCGAACGGCCTCCACCACGTTGCCGGTGCCGGCCTCACCCTTGGAGCGGATCATGCACGCCCCCTCGCTGATGCGGCGCAGCGCCTCACCAAGGTTGGTTGCACCACAGACGAACGGAACGGTGAAGGCGAACTTGTCGATGTGGTGGGCTTCGTCCGCCGGGGTCAGCACCTCGGACTCATCGACGTAGTCAACGCCGAGCGCCTGGAGAATCTGCGCTTCGACGAAATGACCGATCCGGGCCTTGGCCATAACCGGGATGGTGGTCACGTCCTTGATGCCCTCGATCATCTCCGGATCGCTCATGCGGGCGACGCCGCCGTCCGCCCGGATGTCGGCGGGAACCCGTTCAAGGGCCATCACCGCACACGCGCCGGCCTCTTCGGCGATCCTGGCCTGCTCCGGAGTGACCACGTCCATGATGACGCCACCCTTGAGCATTTCGGCAAGACCACGTTTCACCCGGACGGTTCCGTCCGCCCGGTTTTCGGTCGTGCCTGCGTTGTTCTGTTCAGCCATGCCGCTCAGTCTACGTCTGCGGTTGGGGTCACCGGCCAACAATTTCCCGGGTCTGCAACGGCCGCACACCGCCTGTTTTGTGCTGATACAGAGGGGTTTGACGCTCCAGTGGTGGCGGTTCCGCCGGTGACCTCACGACCGTCCGGCAGCGTGACCTGATCGGGTTCGGGTAGGAGTACCCATGTCCGTCCCGGGGTCAGGCGAATGATCTCACCGGCCCGGTCCAGCAGGGTCGGTTTCGCCTCCGGCGTCTGCCGCTCCCAGGTGCCCAGCACGGCGTGCCCGTCCGTCAGGACGACAAGATCCCCGACTCCCGTCGAACGGACCTCGGGGGAGATCGCGTCCGCCGCACTGGTCGTGTAGTCGGTGATCATGATCACCACGTTCTCCGGTGCCAGTTGCTCACCGGCGGCGGTCAGGTGTGGTTCTCCGTCCTGGGTTCGTAGCCAGCCGCCAACCGTGGCATCCCACTCGTGGGTGACCTCGGAGCTTCCGCTGAAGTCGATGGCCACGGGCCCTTTCACCGGGATGGAGACCGAGGACAACTGCTCACCGGCGGCCCGATACTGGAACCACGGCTCCGGGACGGGAAGGTCGTCGGGGGCGAGGTCGTACAGGACGTTGCCGTCGATGTAGAGGTTGTGCGGCGCGGACCGCGTCCGGTCCCGGTAGTACTCCGGCCTGGTGTAGTTGGTCAGTGCAACGATCGGCAGCGGTCGGAGCCCGGCCAGCACCCGTTCGTTCCCTCCGGACGACCCGTAGATCGGTGTGTCGAACCCGCGGAGGATGTCGAAGTCGGACGTTCGGCTGGACCGCACCGGACCAACCGGGTTGGGGATGGTCGACTGGAAGACGGCCGCAAAACGGTTCACAACCTCGGCTCGCATGTCGAACACGATGTCCGCCTGATCAAGTCCCGTCTGCGGTCTGGCGTTCGGGTGATTGTCGATCTTCATGATGAGCGCCGAGCGTGTCTCGGTTCCCGGCTCGACGGGCAGCCCGGTGTACGGACCGACCGGGAGGGCCGGCCCGACGTCATCGGTGGACCCTGCCGCGGTGTCCTCCCCGGCCGACGCACCGCCTGCGGTCTCATCGGCGGTCGCGGCGGCGACCCGTTGCTCCTCGGTCAGGCCCGGAGCTGCGGGGACGGTGAAGGACTTGTCACCGATGCGGCCGACGGCCCGGCCGAAACTGTTGCCGGAACCGGAGGCATCACCGTCTGCGGTGCGCTCGATGGGCGGATCGCCGGGTGAGACTCCGCTCAGCTCAGCGGACTCCGACTCCAGATCCGTGGTCTCGGTGGTAGACGCAACAACAATCAGTGTGACTGCGAGGGTGACTGCGAGCCAGTGTCGGGCTCGCAGTCGCCTCATTCAGAGTTCCGCCAGGATGTCGATACGAAGACCAAGCGAGGCCCGAGCGGCGGCCCCCTGCGGAGCGTCGGCCACGTCCGGATCGGCGATCCACAGATGAGACAGACCGGCACTGTCGGCGGCGGGGCTGACGTCACCACGACGCATGGCGGCCAGTGCACCGAGCAGGCCTGGCGGGTACCGGGTGAGCGAGACCGCCTGACGGTCCGCCTCGAGATCCCGATCGGCATCGAGCAGCCCACCGAGCAGCGTCCGGGCCACCGGTCCGAGCACCGACGCCAACGGCCCGTCGAGAATCGGTCCGCCGTACAGCGCCGCACCGACGGTTGCCGCCTCGGCGTCACCGTTCTTCAACCTGGTGAGCAGCTCCGCGACCAGTCCCTCGAGCTCCACGACCTCGAGCGATTCCAGTAGACCCTGGGTGACGACCAGATGGTTCCGGCCGTTCCGCCTGACCGCCATCGCGTTGCGGGCCTGGTCGCTCAGGACGGTCATGCCCGGTTCAACGACTCCACCGGCGAGGGACAACCCCTGGACCAGGTTTTCCAGCCGAACGGCGCCGTCCGGGTGGAGCAGCCCACCGCCCAACCGGGACAGGACGATCTCATCGGCCCGCCTGACCCGTAGCCAGACCGCACCCGCGGCGATGGCCAGGCCGACCGGGATGCCGAGCCACCACGGCCCGGGGATCAACCAGAAGAGCAGGGAACAGACGATGATCGCCGGAACGGCAAGAGCCAGCACCGCGGGGATGAGCGCTCTGTTGAGGTCTCGGCCGCCGCCTCCTGACTCGGAGCCGACGCTCTGAACGTCGTCTGACACAGCTGACCAGGTTAGTCGCCAAACGACCGGCCGCGGTGCCCGAATCGACGGTTCGGGACTAGATCAGCTGCTGGTAGCGCGCGATGTAGGCGTCGGCCAACCGGGACATCGAGAACTCCTCGGCCCGCCGATGACCGCGCTCGACCAGATCGTCGATTCGCTGCCCCCGGGCCAGCGCCTGGAGAAGGGCCTTTGCCAGCTGGTCGCTGTCACCGGTGTCGAACAGGGTTGCGGCGCCACCGTCCTGGGCGACGACCCGATAGGCCGGTAGATCGCTGGCCACCACCGGGGTGCCGGCGGCCATCCCCTCCAGCAGCACGATGCCAAAGCTCTCCCCGCCGAGCGACGGGACACAGAAGACATCGGCCGCCCGCAACCGGGAGCGCTTCTCCTCCTCCGAGAGGGCGCCGAGCCATTCGATGCGGTCGTCGGCGGCGTAGGCCGCCTTGAGCGTCTCGGTCTCCGGGCCGTGCCCGCCGATCCAGAACCGGACGTCCGACGGCATCCGACGGGACGCCTCGAGCAGCACCGCGAGGCCCTTGCGGGGTTCGTGCCGTCCCAGGAACAACACGGTCGGCCCGCCCTTGGGCGCAGGAGACGCATCGGCGAACCGGTCGGTCTCGATGCCGTTGAAGAGGATGTCGTAGGTGCCGTCCAGGTACTCACGGGCCATGCCTGCGGCCTCGGGTGACACCGCCACCCGCAGGTCGAGTCTGGCCGCCAACCGCCGAACCCCGAAACGGGCCCACCGGTAGGGGGTGATGTTGCCGCTTGCGTGGAAGGTGCCGATCAGCGGGACGGGTTTGACCATGACCGAGGTCAAGGTTGGGCCGGGAGCGAGTGGCTCGTGCAGGTGGAGCAGGTCGAACCGCTCGTCCCAGATTGCGCCGAGTACCCGGAGCTGGGCGGGCGGGTCGGGGGCAAGCGGGGCGAACGAGCCGTTCTGGGCGTACGGGATCGAGTCGCCGAGGGGTGTCACCCACGGCTCGGGCGGCGGGCCGTCACACGGGGCCAGTACCTGCGTGGCGACCCCTTTTGCCCGTAGCGTCCGCGCCAGTCCGAGGACCTGACTCTGCACGCCTCCCCAGACCGCCAGGCTGTAGGGACACACCATCCCAACTCTCACGGAGGTCACGGTAGCGGGGATCGGCGGTCCGCTCACCGGCCACCGGTCGATTCGCCCAGCAGATGGTCAGCCGGTCGACCTATCGCTTGGCCAGTTCGCTTCCAGTAGATGCCACTGTTCGGGGGCCTGGGAGATCAACGCTTCCAGCCTGGTGGCCAGCAACTGCGTGACCCGGGCGGTCCGCTCCCGACCCGGCACCGACGGGTCGTTCCACTCCTCCGGCCAGATGGCGTCGCCGACGATGCAGATCCGCTGTCTGCCCCGGAAGAACACCGCAACCGGCATGACCGGTGACCCGGTACGGCGCGAGAGCATAGCGGGACCCGCCGGGAGCGTGGTGGTCTCACCGAAGAAGTCGACCTCCACCCCGGTGTTGCCGATGTCCCGGTCGGCGAGCAGACAGATGACGCTCCCCCGCCGGACCGCGGCCTGCAGGTCGGTCATGGCACCGGGTCCGAGCGGAACGACCTCCACCCCGATGGCCTGGCGCAGTCTGGCGAACCAGGAGTAGACCTCCTCCGGTTCGAGTCGCTCGACAACGGCGGTCACCTCGACCTTGGCGATCCGGCCGAGCCACGCTGCGGCCCACTCCCAACCGCCGAGGTGGGGCAGCACCAGAATCGGTCCATAGCCGGCGGCACGGACCTCTTCGATCTTGTCGTAGCCGACAAAGGAGAACCCCCGGTCGATCTGTCGGTCGGTCAGGTGGGGAAGACGGAAGAACTCGACCCAGTAGCGCCCATAGGACGCAAACCCGCGCCGCATCGCCGCCGCGGCGTCAAGCTCACCGGAGCCAGCCTCTCCCGATCCGGCCTCTCCGGGTAAAGCCCCACCGGATCTGACGACCCGCTCGATGTTTCGCTGCAGCAGGGATGCCTTGCCGGCCATGAGCCGCGGCGCGACCCGAGCCGTTGCCGCCTCCACCACCGCGGTCAGCGGGACAAGGGGCAGCGTACGGGACCAGAACGATCCGACGCGCAGCAGGGTCAGTGCGCGTCCGGCCACGAGCGACGATCAGCGCCGGGCGCGACGGCGGCGAGCCTCGGCCCGCGCCCTGGCCCGCTCTCGCATGTCGGCGACGGGCCGGGCATTTCGGCGACGGGCCCGGCGGGCCGCCACCTCTTCGGCGTCGACCGTGCGACCGCTGGCCTGCAGCCACACCTTGCGGAACCGGAAGATCGCGGTGGCCAGGGTGAGGATGAACATCACCCAGAGCGTCTCGACGAACAGCGCAGGGAACAGCAGACCGAAGCCGAGGGCGATGAACCGCTCCGCCCGCTCCATGAGCCCGCCTTTTGCGTTGTAACCGAGCCCCTCGGCCTTCGCCCGCTGGTAGGACACCAGGGATGCGGCGATGTAGAGGGCAAACGGCAGCATGGCCATCCGGGGGGTGTCCGTTCCCGCCAGATACCAGCCGGCACCGGCGAACAGCAGACCGTCGCTGAGGCGATCCGAGACCGAGTCCAGGTAGGCGCCCCGAGGGCCGGCCTTGCCGGCGGCCTTGGCAACAGCACCATCGATGGCGTCCGGGAGGCCGGTCAGCGCCAGGAGCAGCACTGCAAGCGGGAACTGTCCGAGGGCGATGGCCACACCGCAGCTGCCCGCCATCAGCACACCGAACCCGGTGACGACGTCCGGGGAGACGCCGGCCTGGTGCAGGCTCTTGCCGATGGGGGTCATGCCCTTTTCGAAGGACTTTCGGAAGTTGCCGTCGAACATCAAACAACCTTTCACATGGTCCGCCCCAGTCTAGTGCCTCGGCGGGGAAACGCTGATGGGCGCGGTCCCGCCCGCTGTGGTAGGAACGGGTCTGAAGCCAGTGGCAGGAACAGCGTCGAGGGGAGCAGCGGCCATGTCCACAGAGGCGCCAGCAGTGATCACCGAGGACCAGCGGCGGACGTTCGACAGCGACGGGGTGGTGAAGATTCCCCAGGCTGTCGGGCCGGAGTGGATCGACGAACTGCTGACGGTTGTGGACCAGGAAATCGCCCAACCGGGGCCCTGGGTGACCGACACCAACCCGGACGCCCCGACCGACCGGCTGTTCACCACCCGCTACCGGTGGCGGGACGACCCGATCCGCCGGCGGTTCATCTTCCAGTCCGGGGTCGCTGGCCTTGTCGGTCAACTCCTGGCCTCATCATCGGTGCGGCTCTACTTCGACCATCTCCTGATCAAGGAGCCGGAGACCGAGGCGCCGACGCCGTGGCACCAGGACATCCCCTACTGGCCGTTCCAGGGTGAGCGGATCGCCTCCTGCTGGGTGTCCCTCACCCAGGCGACGGTCGCCGAGAGCTCGCTGGAGTTCATCCGCGGTTCGCACCGGTGGGGGAACTACTACGCACCGAAGAGCTTCAACCCGGACGAGGAGTGGGAGCGCGGGTCGGCCGGGGTCGAGGTGCCGAACGTCGACGACGACCGGGACGCGTTCGACATCGTCGGGTTTGACGTCGAACCGGGCGACGCGTTGATCTTCAGCGCCTGGGCACTCCACGGCGCCCCCGGCAACGCGGGCGACGGCCGCCGCGCCGCCTTCTCAACCAGATGGCTCGGCGACGACGCGGTCTGGAGTCCCCACCCGTCGAGCGACCCGATCATCACCCAGGACCACGTGTCGATCGAGCCGGGCGAATACCCGGCTGACGACGATCGGTTCCCGCTGGTCTGGACCGCGGCGGGAGCGGACGAGGCGGCTCCGCGCACCAACTAGTCGCTCAGCTTCGTCCAATCCTCCGGATTGGACTCCACGAAGGAGTCGATGACCGTGCCGTCGACCCCGTCGACGAGGGCAAATCCCCGCTTGTCCGGCGGTTCCTCCGCCGAATACAGCAGGACCCGCCAGGTCGGTCTGCTGAGCAGACCCCGCCAACTCATCTGGGCCGACGCATGCCCGACCGGGAAACCGACGGTCCCGATCGCCGCGACCAGGGCGTCCCGCTCGTCGATGTTGAGGTTCCAGCCACTGACGATGCTGTAGGCCCCGACCGCCACCAGGATGGCTGCCGCTCCGAGCAGGCCCCGGTTGACAAAAACCCCGTCACCCCGAACCAGGTAGAGCAGGACAAGTGCGGCGGCGATCGCCAGGTACAGATAACCGGGCACCCGGCGCCGGTTGTTGTTGGGGAAGACGTAGTCCTCCGGATCGACGAGGTGGGGCTGCAGATCCTCGGGCAGTTCGTCGCCGACCGGTTCGACGTCCTGACCGGCCTCCTCCGACCGGGACTCGTCCGACCCGGCGGCATCCGACTCGACGTCCTCCGAACCGGCGCTGTCCGAACCGGTGGCGTCCGAATCGGTGTCCTCCGGCTGTTGGGCTGAGGCGTCGTCAGTCACTGGTCAGACGGTAGCGGCTCAGGCCAGGCGGCCCGCAGTCGGTCCCAGGAATCCCGCAGGGTCAGCGGGAGCACCCGGGCATTGGCCACCGACGTCATGAAGCTGGTGTCCGCCTGCCACCGGGGCACGACGTGGACGTGGAGGTGATCCGGCACCGAGCCGCCGCCGGCCTTGCCCTCGTTGATGCCGACGTTCATACCCTCCGGCTTGAAGGCATCACCGACAGCCCGGTACGTCAAGCGCACCAGGTCCCACAGATCGGTGTACTCCGAGTCGGTCAACTCGAGGATGGACGGCGTTGCCCGCTTCGGCAGCACCATCGCGTGGCCCGTGGTGTACGGGAAGACGTTCAGGATCACAAACGCCGAGCGGCGGCGGCAGACCACGTAGGTCTCCTCGTCCGGCCGCCCGCACTGCTCCAGCGTCTCGAACAGGGACTTGCCTGGCGCCGGTTCGAGGTCGACGTGAGGCAGGCCGTCCGCGCCGAGATGAGGCGGGACGGCGAGACGCCACCCGGCGACCACACGATCCACCGGCTCAGGGAGCCGGCTCGGCCTGGAGCCGAGCCAGGAAATCCTGAACGGTCACGTCCCGCTCGACGTCGCCGCCCCGGGGGTTGACCCCGACGGTCCCGGCGGCAACGTCATCATCGCCGACGACCAGCACGTACGGGATCTTCTGGGTCTTTGCCCGCCGAATCCGTTTGCCGAGCGGGTCGGTGGCCTCGGTCATCTGAACCCGGTATCCGGCCTCGACCAGGGAGTCGACAACCGAGGATGCGTACTGGTTGTGAGCTTCGGCAACCGGAAGCACCTCGACCTGGGTCGGGGCCAGCCAGAGCGGGAAGTTCCCGGCGAAGTGCTCGACGAGCACTCCGAAGAACCGCTCGACGGAGCCGAGCAGGGCCCGGTGCAACATGATCGGCTGGGGCCGAGAACCGTCTGCGGCGACGTACTCCAGGCCGAATCGCTCCGGGAGCTGGAAGTCGGCCTGAATCGTCGACAACTGCCAGGACCGACCGATGGCGTCCCGCACGTCGATATCGATCTTGGGGCCGTAGAACGCACCGCCGCCCTCGTCGACGACGTAGGGCATCTCCACCTTGTTCAGCGTGTCGAGCAGGCAGGACGTTGCATGCTCCCAGACCTCGTCGGAGCCGACGGACTTTTCCGGCGGGCGGGTGGACAGCTTGGCCTGGAAGTCGGTGAAGCCGAAGGCCTGGAGGATGTCCAGCACAAAGGCCAGCGTCCGGTCCAGCTCCTCGGCAAGGCCTTCCGGCGCGACGAAGATGTGGGCGTCGTCCTGGGTGAATCCCCGGATCCGCATCAGGCCGTGGAGCGTGCCGGCCCGCTCGTACCGGTACACCGTGCCGAGCTCGAACAGCCGGATTGGCAGGTCGCGGTAGGACCGCTGCTGGGAGCGGTACACCAGGACGTGCATGGGGCAGTTCATCGGCTTGGGGTAGTACGTGCCGTTGTCCATCTCCATCGGCGGGTACATCCCGTCGGCGTAGAAGTCGAGGTGGCCGGAGGTCTCGAACAGCTTGGCGTTCGCCAGATGCGGCGTGTAGGTGAAGTCGTACTCCCCTTCCTCGTGGCGGCGGCGGGAGTAGTCCTCCATGAGCTTGCGAACGATGGCCCCCTTCGGGTGCCACACGGCAAGCCCACCGCCCAGCTCGGACGGGAAGCTCAGCAGGTCCAGTTCGTTGGCCAGCCGACGGTGGTCCCGCTTTGCCGCCTCCTCAAGCCGGTGGAGGTGGGCCTTCAGCTGCTTCTTGTCGGCCCAGGCCGTGCCGTAGATCCGCTGCAGCATCTGGTTCTTCTCATCGCCCCGCCAGTAGGCGCCGGCGACGCTCATCAGCTTGAAATGACCAAGGCGGCCGGTGCCCGGCACGTGGGGGCCACGGCACAGGTCGATGAACCCGTCCGTGTTCCGGTAGAAGCTGAGCACCTCGCCGTCCGCTTCCCCGGCGGCGTCGGAGTCGCCGGAGTCGTCGCCGAGGCCGGCGGCCCGCTCGATGATGTCCTGCTTGTACTTGTGGCCGTCCATCAGTGAGAGGGCTTCGTCGGCCGTGACCTCGCTCCGTTGGAACGGCTGATTCTCGGCCACAATCTCCCGCATCTTGGCCTCGATCCGCTCAAGGTCCTCGTCGGTGAAGGTCTGGGGAGCGCCGTTCTCACCCGGGGGCAGCTCAAAGTCGTAATAGAACCCGTCTTCGATCGGGGGGCCGATGGCGAACGTGGCGCCGGGCCACATCTCCAGGACCGCCTGGGCCAGGACGTGGGCGGTCGAATGCCGTAGCACGTGCAGACCACGATCGGAGTCCGGCACGACGATCTCGACCTTCTGACCATCCGCGAGCGGTGTGTCGAGATCGACCTCGTGCCCGTCGATCACACCGATGATCGCGTCCTTGGCCAGCCGGGAGCCGATGTCGGCGGCCAGGGTGGCGACGGTGGCCCCGTCTTCCAGGGAACGCTCAGAGCCGTCGGGAAGGATGATCGATATCTGTGACACGGGGTCATTCTACGATCCGGACGCCGTTTGATACGGCCAATTTCGCCAGGGACGGTCCGCTCACCGGACCCCGCCGGGTCGCCGGACCGGCTATACGCCCAGCAGTTCCCCGATGGGTCGCAGCGGTTTTGATGACAGGACCCGAAGTGAGGAGGTCTCGTCTCCGGCATCGGCGTACTGGTGCACGTATTCCAAACCGGTGAGCGCCTGAATCTCGAACATGATCTCGTCGGTCAGCTCCCGATACCGGGCCCGGTCGCCGATGCGTCTGTCGTAGCGATCAACCTGGATCGGGGTGCCGAACCGAACGGACACGGTTCGGAAGAACCGGGGGACGGTCCGATCCACCGGCTGCACGGCCGCCGTGCCGATCAGACCGACGGGAATGATCGGCGCACCCGTTTCGACGGCCAGTCTGGCCGCCCCGGTGCGACCCTTGTGCAGCTTCCCGCTCCGGCTCCTGGTTCCCTCCGGATAGATACCGAAGAGACCACCACCGGCCAACACCTCCCTGGCCGCGTCGAGCGCCGAGGCAGCGTGATCGCCGCCCCGGCGGTCGATGGGAATCATGCCGAGCGCCGGAAGCAGCCATCGGGTCTTCCAGTCGTCCAGGTACTCCGACTTGCCGACGAAGATGACGTCCCGGTCGAGCACGGCGGGGAGGAATGCGGAATCGATTGCCGCCGCGTGGTTCGGGCACAGCAGCGCAGGTCCGGTGCGGGGGACGTTGTCCAACCCGGTCACGTCGAAGTCCCAGAGGCGGTTGACAAGGGGTTTGAACAGGCGCCGGACCGTCGACTGGTGCCGGCCGATCCCCTCCGGGATCACGACTGTCCGAGTTGTGTCGGCGGATCGAGTCTTGGTGGGCCGGCGCTCAGGTCGACGCCGAGCAGCATGGCTGCGGTCGATGCGCCTTCGCCCCGTGCCGTCGCGGCATCGATCGCGGCAACCGCCGCCGGTGTGTCGAGGTCGTTGTCGAGCGCGGCCCGGACCTCCTCCAGGGCTGCGTCGCCGGAGCCGGCGGCCAGCCACCGCTCAAGCCGGTCAGCGGCCTCCGGCATGATCCGGTCGTTCCACTCCCACTCGGTCCGGTAGTGGTTGGCCACGATGCCCAGCCGGATGGCCCGGGTGTCGTAGGTCTTGCGGAGCTCGCTGACGAACACCAGATTGCCGAGCGACTTCGACATCTTCTCCCCGTCCATCCGAACCATCGCCTGGTGCATCCAGTGGCGGACGAAGGGCTGCCCGGTTGCGGCGGACGACTGGGCCGCCTCGGACTCGTGGTGGGGGAAGATGAGGTCGGAACCGCCGCCGTGGAGGTCGATGGTGGTGCCCAGCTCCCGCAGCGCCAGCGCCGAACACTCGATGTGCCAACCCGGCCGGCCGGGACCCCACAGTGACTCCCAGGAGGGTTCACCCTCGGCGGAGGGTTGCCACAGGACGAAGTCCAAGGGGTCGCGCTTGTTCGGGTCGTCCGGATACCCACCGCGCTCGGCGGCGAACTTGAGCATGGTCTCCCGGTCGTAGCCGGATATCTCCCCGAACCGCGGCCAGGACGCCACCTCGAAGTAGACCGCCCCGTTCGATTCGTAGGCGTGGCCGTTCTTCAACACCTTGTCGATGAAGCCGCGGATGTCGGCGATGTCCGACGTGGCCCGGGGCTCGCTCCAGCTGGGGATCATGCCGAGGGCGACCATGTCATCGTCGAACCGGGCCGTCTCCGCGGCCGCCAGGTCCAGGTAGTGGACGTCCAGCTCCCGGGCCTTACGGAGGATGTCGTCGTCGACGTCCGTCACGTTGCGAACGCAGCGGGTCTCGTGACCGAGATCCCGCAGCCGCCGCTGCAGCACGTCGTACCCGACGTACACCGCGGCATGACCCAGGTGGGTGGCGTCGTACGGGGTGATCCCGCAGGTGTAGAGCGTCACGACCGGTCCCGGTTCGAACGGGACGATCATCTGGCGTGCTGTGTCGTAGAGCTTCATCACCAGCGAGCAGCGTACCTTCCCAGCCCGGACCGAGCGCAAGACGGCGTCAGCAATCGTCGGTGTAACCAGCCCCGGAAGCGGATAGTCAGAGACGTATGGCCCTACTTACCGGCAAGAAACTGCTCATCACCGGCGTGCTCACCGATGACTCCCTGGCCTTTGGTGTCGCCCGTCTGGCCCAGGAGGAGGGGGCCGAGGTGATCCTGACCAGCTTCGGCCGGGCGCTTCGGTTGACGCAGCGGACCGCCCGCAAACTCGACCCCGTGCCGGACGTGTTGGAACTGGACGTGACCGACGTCGAGCAGGGGGTGGCGCTTCGGGAGGAGCTGTCCCGGCGGTGGGGCCGGGTGGACGGTGCCCTTCACGCCGTCGGGTTCGCTCCGGAGAACTGCCTGGGGGACGACTTCATGGCCCCGGCCTGGGAGGACGTGTCGGTCGCCGTGCACGTGTCGGCCTACTCGCTGCGGTCACTCTCCGACATCGTTGCGCCGCTGATGACCGACGGTGGATCGCTTGTCGGCCTGACCTTCGACGCCACGGTCTCCTGGCCCGCCTACAACTGGATGGGCGTGGCCAAGGCGGCCATGGAGTCCCTCAACCGGTACCTGGCCAGGGAGCTGGGCCCACGGGGCATCCGGTGCAACCTGGTTGCCGCCGGGCCGATGAAGACCATCGCCGCGAAGTCCATCCCCGGGTTTGCGGCCTTCGAGGACGAGTGGCAGAAGCGGGCGCCGCTCGGCTGGGACGTGACCGAGTCGGAGGGGGTGTCGAAGGCCTGCGTCGCCCTGCTGTCGGACTGGTTCCCCCAGACAACCGGGTCGATCATCCACGTCGACGGCGGGTACCACTCCATCGGCGCCTGATCACGATTCGATCCAGCGGGGGTTGTTCACCGATAGCCGGTGGACGACCAGGTCGTAGACGGCGTCGGTGACCTGCTCGAGCCGGTCGTCGACCGCGCCCTTGCGGATCGCCGTCGCCAGATCCCGCTCCGAGTTGAACCCGAGTGCACCGAGCCGCGCCGTGCGGTTCGCCGTCATGGCCTCCCGGAGCGCCAGCTCTCGGCCGACGGTGGCCAACGCGTTGGCCGCAACCCTGGCGTGGAAGCCGGTCCGGCCGGTCGTTGCGGCCATCACGTCATCGGTGAGGAACCGCCGAACCGCGTCGACAAGATCGGAGGCGGACGGCCGACCACCGCCCTCGGCGCCACCGGTGCCGAGGCTCTGACCGACGGCCGAGTCGACCCGTTCGCCTCCTCCGCCGGTGATCAGCCGAGGGGCGATCAGCCGCAGCACGTCGTACTCCTGCTCGGCGACCCGGGGACCGATGGCGGCCAGCTCAACCGAGGGCACATCGCCGGAGAGATGCCGGTTGCTCTGGGTGCCGCACATGATGCCCCACTTCAGCGTGCCGAGGGTCTCCCACCAGGTCACCGCTTCCCGGTCGACCGGGGTGCCGGACGCCGCTTCGTACGCGGCGAAGAACTCCTCATGGTCACCCATGCCGGCCACCGGTTTTGGCCCGCCGAATCGCCACGCCCGGACGCATACCCAGCCGAGGTCCTCCATCGGGTCACCGATGTGGGCCAGCTCCCAGTCGATCACCGCCGCAAGACCGTCCTCGTCGATGATCAGGTTGCCGAGCCGGAAGTCCCCGTGCACCACCGTTCGTCGGGTCCGGGTTCCATCCGGGGTGTTGGCCGCCAGCCACCGGAACGCCAACTCGAACGCCGGGCTGACCAGGTCCAACTCGTCCGCCACCTCCCGGTACCGGGCCAACTCGTCGGTCTCCTCCAGCCACGGGATCCTCGACGGGTCCAACCCGCCGTGCAGCGTGGCGAGCGCCGTTCCGAGCTGTCCGGCCAGAACCGTCCGGGCCGTGGCGAAGCGATCGTCGCGGAGAATCCGCCTGGCGATGGTCTCACCGTCGCGGTACTCGGAGACGAAGAAGCTGCGTCCTATCTCCCCGGCGGCGGCATCGCTCCCGTCCGCAACGTCCAGGTTGGTACCGATGACCACCGGCGTCGGCACGCCGAGCCGGGCGGCCTCGGTGATCACCAGCGCCTCGTCCGCCATGCCGTTCGGTAGCCGGGGTTCGGCTGACAGTTCCCGCTGCAGCACGTAGCGACCGGCCCCGCCATCGGTCTCGATCGAAAAGGTCTGCCTGCTGGCTCCCCCGCTGAGCTGGGCGGCCGACACGACGCGGACCGGTGTCCCCGACGCACCGATCAGCCGTTCGAGCGATTCTCGTTCCGACGGCTGTAGCGACATCGCCACAACATAGTGAAGTGGGGCTAGCGGCTGCGAGCCCCGTCGCACACCGCTGCGGTGTCGATGAACGGGTTGATCGGATTCCCCCGGCCGCCGGGGTGGATCTCGAAGTGGAGGTGGGGAATGCCCGCTGCGTTTCCGTCGTCCCCGACGTACCCGATCACCTGACCGGCCCGGATCTCCCCTTCGACCTCGCCGTAGGCCGACAGGTGTGTGCCGTAGAAGTAGTTGCCGTTCTCTCCGAAGAGGTGGAAGGAGCGCCCACCGACGCTGTTCGACCGGAACTCGACCCGGCCGCTGACCGGAGCGACGATCGGGACCCCGATCTCCGCCAGGAGGTCCACCCCCTTGTGGCGCCGCCCACCGGAGCGGGGAAATCCCCAGGAGTCGATGAAGTCGTGGGGCCCGTCGACCGGGCA
>JBCCGJ010000049.1:0-23079 GCA_039029335.1 Actinomycetota bacterium
ATTTTTTGTGGCCTTTGCAAAATCACGGTTGGGGGGTCCCCCGCTGGCCCTCGGGCACGCCCCGCCCAAAACCGCCGTCGGGCGGCCCGTTTGCGCCGGGCCCACCGATCGGATGTCCGACTTACCGGGTACCGGCGTCCGACAGAGCCTTCACCGAAGCGACGTTGTCGCTGGTGACAAAGCCCGGACCGGTGAGGATCGGCAGACCGCCACCGAGGGTGTTGGAGTTGGTGACCTCGAGGAACATCAGGATGATCGGGATGTAGCCCTGGAGGTACTGCTGCTGGTCGACGGTGAACAGGATGTCACCGGCCTCGATGGCGTCGAGCAGCTCCGGCGTAAGGTCGAAGCCACCGACGACGGCCTCACGGCCGAGCGCCTGAGCCGCACGCAGACCGGACATGGTGATGACCGGGCCGGTGCCCATGAAGCCGTCGATGTCCGGGTCGGCGGCCATGGCGGCGTTGATCGCCGCTTCCTGGGCAGCCTGGTCGGCGTCGAGGTCCATGAACTCGGAGACAACCTCACCGTTGAAGGTGTTGGCAAGACCGTCGCAGCGCTCGATCAGGGCGCCGTTGTCCGGCTCCTGGCGACCGCAGAGGATCTTGGTTGCGCCGGACTCGTTGAAGAAATTACCGGCACCCTCACCGGCGATGACCTCGGTCTGACCGACGTGGGTGGTGGCCCCGAGACCCTGGTACTCGTTCACACCGGAGTTGATGGTGTAGACCGGGATACCGGCGGCGACCGCAGCCTCGATACCGCCACGGACGGCGTCGACGTTCGGCAGCGAGACGGCCATGCCGTCGGTGCCTTCGGCGACTGCGGCGTCGATGAACTCAGCCTGAACGTTGGCGTCGTTGACCGAGCCCTGCCAGACACACTCAACACCGACGTCCTCACAGGCCGCTTCCATACCCCGCTTGACCACGGACCAGAACGGACCGTCGTCGGAGTGGGTGATCATGTGGAAGGTGAGGTCACCGCCCTGGGTCAGATCGACCGACTCACCGTCATCGGTGTCGGTGGAACCTTCATCCTCATCTTCCTCCATGGCGTCTTCGTCATCTGACGAATCATCCGCCGTCTGTTCACTGTCGGCGTCGCCGGTGTCCTCGGCGGCGTCATCAGAGTCATCACTGCCGCAGGCTGCGGCAATCATGACGAGCGCCAGCAGCAATGCCAGCAGTCGCAACTTCTTCATTGTTTACCTCTCTCCATAGTGTTGTTTCGTCGGGGCCGCACAACGCTGAACACCAGCCCAGTGGCTAGTTGCTCATCCGCCGTTCAAGTCCCCTCAGATAGTCGACGCTCTTACGAACGCCTTCGATTGGACCAGAGCCTATCTCTGGTTCCGGCCCGGTGATTGCTACATCCTGCTCCAGGACGTACCAACCGCGATAGCCCCCGCTCTCGAGTTCGGAGATCACCGAGTCGAGATCGATCTGCCCATCACCGACCGGCGGGAAGATCCCTGCCTGCACCGCCTCCATCAGCGTCAGTTCACCGCCGTTCAACCGCTCTGCAACGGCCATATCGGCGTCTTTGACGTGCACGAGGCCCACCCGATTCGGCCATTCCCGAACGAAGTCCACCGGGTCATAGCCGCCAACGATCAGATGTGCGGTGTCCAATACGTACTGGACATCGCTGCCCTCCAGCGTGCGAATGACCTCTTCTTTTGTCTCGATGATGGTGTCGACATGGGAGTGGATGACCTGGGTCAATCCGTGGGCCTCGACGATCTCGTCGACCCGGCCGAGCATCACCATGACATGGTCCCACTGCCCCTCGGTCAACGGGGTACGTGGCGCCCAATCCCAGGAGGTGACCAGCGCCGTGTTGAAGTACTCGGCCCCGGCGGCCTGCAGGTTGGCCGCCATCTCCTTTGCCCGAAGGAGGGACTCCTCGGCGAACTCCGGCAGGTGCAGTACCAGCGGAACGAAGGCCGCGAGCAGCGTCAGCTCGTAGCGGCCGAGAACTGACCGAAGCTCGGCGACGTCTTCGGGGAGATAGCCGTCAGAGCCGAGCTCGGTCGAGGGGAACCCCAGCTCCGACATTTCGCCGAGGACCCGATCAACGGGGAGCTGGACGCCCCACCCGGGGACCTCGCAGATCCCCCAGGAAATGGGGGCGGTGGCCATTCTTGACATGAAGCCGCCAGCAATGCCGGTCTCGATAGTCACGAGTATCTCTATCCCCCTGCGAACGGTGTTCGGTACGAGCGCGATAGAGCGCTCTACTTCTACAACCTCCAGGCAACTTAGATGACACAAAGCCACCTCGTCAATCCCTTTCACCTGGCCGTAATGGTGAGGTCTTCACCTGCTGATTGCCCGGTCCGGACGTGCCACAGCGCCGCCATAGAGCGCTCTACCGCAGATCGACGTGTATGGTGGCGAAAGTGGGAAGACCGACTATGGACGATGTGGCGGCACGGGCCGGAGTGTCCAGAGCGCTGGTCTCGCTGGTGATGCGCAAGTCGCCGCGGGTCAGCGACAGCAGTAGGGAAAAGGTACTCGCTGCGGCGGCCGAGCTGGGGTACCGCCCGAACGTGCTGGCCAGAAATCTGGCCAGCGGCCAGACCCGCACCGTCGGTGTCATGCTCAACGACCTCCACAACCCGTACTTCACCGAGATGGCCGAAGGTGTGGCGGACGCCGCCGAGGAGGCCGGCCTCCAGGTGCTGATCAATTCCGGTTGGCAACGCGACGAGGGTGAGACCAAGGCCGTCGAGGCGCTGCTCGAACTGCGGACGGACGGTGTTGTCCTCGCCGCCCCTCGGCTACCCCATGAGGTGCTCACCGACTTCGCGGACCAGGTGCCCATGGCGGTGGTCAGCTACTACGGTGAACCGGACGCCTTCGACACGATCAGCAACGACGAGGAGCACGGGGCGAGGCTGGTCGTCGACCATCTGGTCGATCTCGGTCACGAACGGATCGCTCACATCAACGCGGCCCAGGCCACCGGCGGCCCGGAACGATGCTCCGGGTTCATCGCCGCCATGACCCGGTACGGGTTGGCCCCGATCGTGGTGGACGGTGACTTCAACGAGGAGGCGGGCTATGCGGCAACCGCCCAGCTGATGTCGCTCCGGGAGCCACCCTCCGCGATCTTCGCCGGAAACGACCTCGCCGCGATCGGGGTGCTGTCCTATCTGCGGACCGAGGGCATCCGGGTCCCCGAGGACGTGTCCCTGGTCGGCTACGACGACACGCTCCTTGCCAGGATCGGACCGGTGTCGTTGACCACGGTCCACCAGCCGCGCCAGCAGTACGGTCGACGGGCGCTCGAGTTGCTGTCCGAACGATTCACCGGTCGGACCGAGGCGAAACACGAGCTGATCCAGTCCAGTCTCATCGCCCGGTCAACAACGGGCAGGGTCACCGGCTGACCCGGCGCTGCTCGATCCCACCTCACATGGCAGCCCCCAACCGGCGATGGTGACGGAGCCCCTTGAGCGGTTGATCTGCGACCGGTAGCGTTCGCTCCGTGGGGCGAAAGTCGCTGTCACGCCTGGCGGTCGACATCGGTGGTTACGTGACCGGCCGAGGCGAAATCCCGTTGGCGGCCCCGCCCGGCGACCTCGGCTATCCGATCGACTGGCGATTCACCCTGGCCCGACCGGACTACTACTTCGCACCGTTCGACCGCAACGGTCTGCCGATGAGACGGTTCGAGAGCGCTGCCGAGCCGGTGTACCTGCCATCGCGGTTGGCGTCGTGGGCGTTGGCCCATTGGACAAAGCTCGAGGAGGGTGGCGGCAGCTCTCACCATCGCGATTTCCTGAAGGCCGCGGAGTGGTTCGCCGCCGAACCGGACGGCCTGTACTACCACACCTACGAGATGCCGGCGGTTGGCGCCCGTACCCCGTGGCTCTCCGCCCTCTCGCAGGGACAGGCCGTCTCGGTCCTGGTCCGGGCCCATGCCCTGACCGGCGATCGTTCGTTTCTCGACGTGGCCCGGGCGGCGGCGACACCGCTTCGAACGCCGCGGGCCGATGGTGGCGTGGTCAGGACGCTGGCCGGCGTCGGCCCGTTCCTCGAGGAGTATCCCGGATCCGCCGGGACGCTCAACGGCTGTCTGCTGGCGATTGCCGGACTGGATGATCTGATCGCCTGCGACGCCGGCAACCCGGCGATCGATCTCCGAGGCGAACTGATCGAGACCGTCGCCGATCAGGCGGAGGCCTGGGAGCGACGCGGCTGGTCGCTCTACAACCACGCACCGGTCGGGTCATCCGTCGTTCCCAACTTCAACACCGTCCGCTACCACCGACTACATATACGGCTGCTCGATCACTTCGCCCGCTGCACCGACGATCATCGACTCGCCGCGTCGGCGACGAGGACCAGAGCCGCCATGGATCGCCTGGGGGTGCGCCTCCTCGCGCTCGGCATGAAGACCCGCTACCGGCTCCGCGCCGGCTGGTAGCGACCGCTCACGTGAAGAGCCGGTCTGCATCCTCGAAGTCGACCAGCCAGGTCCGCCCACCGCCGTCGGAGTGGTAGGAGCTCCAGCCCAGCAGGTCCCTGGCCCGAGGCGGAAGCGCGGACGCCGTTTCCCGATCGACCATCAGCGGGCTTGCCTCCTCCGGACGGAGCCAGCCAACGACAAAACTGACGTGCATCCCGTACCGCCACTCCTCCGAGGTGTTCTCCCCCGCCCCGTGCACCACCTTGCCGGTGTAGATCATGCCGGCGCCGGCCGGCATCTCGGCGTAGGCCGTCTCGAACTCGCCGGTTTGACCACCGCCCCGGTAGACCCCGGTCGGCACCGCCTGAGAGCCGGGCTTGACGACGGTTGCGCCGTTCTCCCTGGTGAAGTCGCTGAGGGCGAACATACAACTGACCGTCAACTCCCGACCATCGGCGACGGCCTCCGGCCAGTTTCCCTCGTCCCGGTGCAGGAACTGGGCGGGCTCCCCGGGACCGACCGCCATCACCTGACCGGTGTTGAGCCAGTAGTCCGCGCCGTTTGGCAAGAGCAGCGCATCGGCGACCGCAAGCAGCAGGGGGTTGAGCAGGGCATGGTCGACAAACGCCCGACTCCTCGCGGCCAGGCCGGTGAACCGGACGGTCCGGCGTCCGTGGAACACATCCCACTGCTGCAGTCCGGACTTCGATCCGGGTTCGGTCCGGTCATAGACCTCGCCGAGTTCGTCCCGGATCGCCGCCGCCCCGGTCTCGCCCAGCAGGTCGGTGACGATGACCCCGCCGTCGGTTTCCAGCGCGTCAAGCACCGCCGGCATGATCGTGTTGTGGTCCGGCCCCGCCCGGAGCGTCAGCAATTCAGCCATGGCCGATTTTGCTACAACCGGCGTGAAAAACGCCACCGAGCCAATCGGACGAGCGGTCAGATAGGTTCAAATCAGCCGCAATTCGGGGGAGGCACCGATGACCACTATCGCCGACAATCCGCTGCTCGCGCCGTGGACCGGACCGTTCGGTGGGGTGCCACCCTGGGACCTGGTGGATCCAGAGGCGTTCCTGGCCGCGTTCGACGTTGCCGTCGAGGAGAACAAGCGGGAGATCGACGCCATCGCCGCCGACCCGGAGCCCGCAACCGTGGCCAACACCATCGAGGCGCTGGAGCGATCCGGAAGCATGCTGGAGCGGCTGGCCGCCGTGTTCTACGTCCACACCAGCAACCTCAACGTCGGACCCATCCCGGACATCCAGCGTGAGGTCGGCCCGAAGCTGGCGGCGTTCTCCGACTGGGTCACCCAGCATGCCGGCCTGTTCGGCAAGGTCAGGGAGGTGTACCAGCAACTCGAGGAGGCTCCGGAAACCGGCGATGGATCGGTCGATCCGGCCACCCGCAGGCTGGTCACCGACCGCTACCGACAGTTCATCCGCCAGGGGGCGGAGCTGGACGCCGACCACTCGGCCCGATTGTCGACCATCAACCAGGAGCTGGCCGGGCTCTACACCGACTTCGCCCAGAACGTCCTCCACGACGAGGCCAAGCAGGTCACGTGGATCACCGAGGAGTCCATGCTCGACGGGCTGCCCGCCGACCTTGTCGACGGCATGAGGAGCGCCGCGGCCGAGCGGGGCCGCCCGGAGGCCTGGGCGGTCCTGAACACCCGCTCCTACATGGACCCGGTGTTGACCAACGCCACCGACCGGGCGCTCCGGGAGCAGGTTTGGCGGACGTACTACAGCCGGGGTGACAACCCGGGCGACCACGACAACAAACCGATCGTCACCCGGATCCTCGCCCTCCGGGCCGAGCGGGCGACGCTGCTCGGCTACCCGACGCACGCCCACTGGCGGCTTGAGGTTGCCATGGCCAAAACGCCGGAGGCCGCAACCGGATTGATGATGGACGTGTGGCCGAAGGCCAGGGAGCGGGCCGCCCAGGAGGTGGCCGACATGCAGGCCATCGCCGATGGGGAGGCGGCCGACGGCGGGCCGTCGATCACCATCGAACCGTGGGACTACCGGTACTACGCGGAGAAGGTTCGCCTGGCCCACTACGACCTGGACTTCGGCGACGTCAAGCCGTACCTGCAACTGCAGAAGCTGGTCGAGGCGATGCTGTGGTGCTCGGGCGAGCTCTACGGCCTCCGGTACCGCCCGATCGAGGCCGCCGAGAACGTACCCGTGTTTCATCCCGACGTTCGGGTGTGGGAGGTCACCGGCCTGGACGGCCAGCATGTCGGGCTCTGGTACCTGGACCCCTACGCCAGGGAGGGCAAGCTCAGCGGCGCGTGGATGACCGCCTACCGGGACCAGGAGAACATGGGTGAACCGATCTCCACCCTGGTCTCCAACAACTCCAACTTCGTGAAGGGGCCGGAGGGTGAGCCGCTGTTGATCTCGTGGGACGACGCACGCACCCTCTTTCACGAGTTCGGCCATGCGCTCCACGGGTTGCTGTCCAACGTTCGCTTCCCGTCCCAGTCCGGGACCTCGGTGGCCCGGGACTATGTGGAGTTCCCGTCGCAGATCAACGAACACTGGCTGGCCACCGACGAGGTGCTCAACCAATTCTGTCGCCACCATCAGACGGACGAGCCAATGCCGGCGGACCTGATCGAGCGGATCAAACGGGCCGAGACCTTCAACCAGGGCTTCGACACCGTCGAATATCTGGCCAGCGCCATCGTCGACATGCGGCTCCACCTGGCGGGCGATGTGGCGATCGATCCGGACCGGTTCGAGCGGGAGACGCTGGCCGACCTCGGCATGCCACCGCAGATCGTGATGCGGCATCGCACCCCGCAGTTCGCCCACGTCTTCTCCGGGGACGGCTACTCCGCCGGGTACTACAGCTATCTGTGGGCCGACGCGCTGACCGCGGACGCCGCTGAGGCGTTCGAGGAGGCCGACGGTTACTACGACCGGTCGGTGGCCGAGCGGCTTCGGGCGCATGTCTTCTCCGTCGGTGACACCGTCGACCCGGCGGACGGGTTCCGGGCCTTCCGGGGCCGGGACGTGGACACGGACGCCCTGCTCCGCAAGCGGGGATTTCCCGTCGGCTGAGCCCCTGCCGACGCCGCGGCCTACCATCAAAACCGATGAGTGAGTTCTTTGACATCGAGATGAACAGCATTGACGGGGAGGCGGTTGCCTTCTCCAAGTTCCGGGACCAGGTCTCGCTGGTGGTGAACGTCGCAAGCAATTGAGGCCTCGTCGGTCAGTACGCAGGTCTGCGTGCGCTTCATGACGAGAACCACGAGGCCGGCTTCAACGTGTTGGCGTTCCCCTGCAACCAGTTCGCCAACCAGGAGCCCGGCACCAACGCCGAGATCAAGCAGTTCGCCGCGGACAACTACGGCGTGACGTTCCCCATGTTCGAGAAGATCGAGGTCAACGGCGACAACGCCGCCCCGCTGTACCAGCTCCTCCGGGCGGAGCAGCCGGGTGACGGGGACTCCTCGGACATCGCCTGGAACTTCACCAAGTTCCTGGTGGCCAGGGACGGCTCCGTGGTGCAGCGGTTCGAGCCGATGGTCACCCCGGAGGAGATCGCCCCGACCCTGGCGGACCTTCTGTAGTCGACCGGATCAACTACCCCTGATTCTCGGCCGCCACTACGGTTTCCCGTGAGGGAACCTGAGGCGGCCGATGATCGAACGAGAACTTTCGAACCAGGCATCCATCTACCTGAGCGACGCGGAACGGGCGCATGAGGACGCCCGCACCGAGGAACGATCGGCCCATGACCAGATGGCCGACGCCGAAGCGGCGATGGCGGCCGCAACACACCACCGGTCCTGGTGGCAGCGTTTTCTGGCCGTGCCGAGCGCGGACGAGCGGATCGCCGCAACGTTGGTGGCCCGTCACACCAGGGCGGTGATCCGAGCCGGGCGCAGCATCGAACAGGCCGAGATCGCCCGGGCAAAGGCGGCCCAGGGCAGCGAGGGCGAGCTGGTCCTGCCCACCTGGTTCCGGACCAGGCTCTCCGACGAGTGGCGGATGTTCCAGGGCTATCGAAACAACCGCGGGGAGATCGACCATCTACTGCTCGGGCCGCCGGGGCTGTGGGCCGTTGAGGTGAAGACCAATCGGGCGAAGCTCCGGGTGTACGGGGATGACTGGGAGTTGACCAGGCTCGACGGCGGGGGCAACGAGGTCGGCCGAAGACAGGCCACCGACGGCGGCGGACGGACCTGGGGTCGACAGGTCGGTGAACCGGCGGCCGTGCTCGCGAGGCGGCTGGCCGCACGGAGCTTTGAGGTTCCCGTCAGGACAGCGGTCCTGCTGGTCAGGCCGGGGGCCAGGATCGTCGATGTGATCAAACCCGGGGTCGACCTGGTCAGCGCCGAGATCGAGGAGTTCGACCGGGCCGCCACCGCAGGGCCGCCCATCCTGGATCACGACCAGTTGGCGGCGATCGACGAGGTGATCGTCGAACACCATCGGCAGTGTCAGCAGTAGGTACGGTACGGGCCGGGCAACAGGGGCAGAAGAGTGACCGTTCGATGCTCCAAAACGGCAAAAACTACGGCACCCTGGTAGACGTGAGTGACACGCCACAATCCTCAAAAAGCGGACTCGCGTTTGACCTGATCGTCATCGGTGCCGGTCCGGCCGGCGCCGCGGCGGCGATCGTTGCGGCCCGCAACGGCGCATCGGTGCTGGTGTTCGACCGGGCCCCGTACGGCCGGGACAAGGTCTGCGGGGATGGGTTGACACCGCGGGCGGTCGGTGCCCTGAACGAACTCAAGATCGAGCTGGACGACGCCCACCGCATCGACGGTCTCCGGATGATCGCCGGCCGCAAGACCCGGGAGCTGCTGTGGCCGAAGACCGCACGGTTCCCGCCCCACGGAGCGGTCTGGCCCCGCCGCCGGCTTGACGCCGCCCTCATGGACGCGGCCGCCGAGGCCGGCGCCGAGGTCCGGTGGGAGACCGAAGCCAAGCCGGTGCTGGACGGTGACCGGGTGATCGGCGTCGAGGCCGACGGGCAGCGGTACATGGCGGATTTGGTGGTGGTCGCAACCGGTGCGCCGGGCCAGGTGGCCAGGATGCTCGGGGCGGAGCGGGTCAAGGACGAGCCGTTCGGGATCGCCATCCGCACCTACGCCGAGACTCCCCGCCATGCGGACCGGCATCTGGAGGCGTGCCTCACCCTCAAGGACGAGCACGGCACTTCCGTTCCCGGCTACGGCTGGATGTTCCCCGCCGGCGACGGAACGGTCAACATCGGCGTCGGTGCGCTGTCGACCATGAAGAACTTCAAGAAGCTGAACCTCAACAAGCTGCTGGGGTCCTACCGGGCACTGGTCGAGCCGACCTGGGAGATCGGACCGAACCTGGAACGGCCGCGAGCCTGGCGGCTACCGATGAGCGCCCAGAAGCGCCATGGTCCCGGCTGGGTGGCCATCGGTGACGCTGCGGGGCTGGTCAACCCGATGAACGGTGAAGGCATCGACTACGGACTGGAGTCCGGGATACTCGCCGCCGAACTTTTTCTGCAAGATCCGAGCACTGCCCCGACACGGTACGACACCCAAATCGGCCTCCGTTTTGACAGCTTTTTGCGGACCGGGCGGCGATTCTCGTTCCTGATCGGCCATCCGTTCATCCTTCGAAACGGATTGAGGCTTGCGGTAGGGACCGATGCCATCGCTAACATCACCCTTGGAGTGATGGGGAACCTCGTCGACTCCGAAACGCCCGGAGCCGCCGGACGGGTCCTGACGATCGCCGACAAGGCGCTCGCCGTGGCCGATCCGGTGCTGCGGCGTACCCGTGCCGCATCCTGAATTCAGACCCCGCCCTTGAGCCACAACATCTACGAACTCTTCGCCACGAAGTTTGCCGATGATCTGTCCTCGCCGTTTCTGAACGTCCCCGGAGGGCACACCTATACCTATGGCCAGGTGGACCGGCGAAGCGCGACCGTCGCCGCGGTGCTCACCGAAGCGGGGGCAAAACCCGGGGATCGGGTCGTTGTCCAGGTCGACAAGTCGGCGGACTCGGTAGCGCTGTACCTGGCCTGCCTCCGGGCCGGGTTTGTCTACGTGCCGCTCAACACCGCTTACACTGCGGAGGAGGTCGGTTTCTTCCTCGGCGATGCAGCCCCGTCGGTCTTTGTGTTCAAGCCGGGTCGTGCGTCGAAGCTGAAACCCGTTGCGGACATCGCCGGGGTCCACGCATCGTTCACCCTGAGCGCCAAGGGCACCGGCACCCTGGCCGATGCGGCCAATCAGGTCACCGCCATCGGCGCCGTCGCCGAGCGGGCCCCGGACGACATCGCCTGCATGGTCTACACCTCGGGGACGACCGGCCGGTCGAAGGGGGCGATGCTGACCCACCGCGGCATCGCAACAAACGCAAAGGCTCTCCACGCGATCTGGCGGTTCCGGCCGGGGGACGTGCTGCTCCATGTCCTACCCATCTTTCACATCCACGGTCTGTTTGTTGCGCTGCACTGTGCGATGCTCAACGCGTCCGAGGTCCACTTCACGCCGAAGTACGACGCGGATGAGGTTCGGGAATTGCTGGCCAGGTCCACGGTGATGATGGGTGTGCCGACCCACTACACCCGGCTCCTGGCCATTCCGGAGTTCGGGACCGAGGACTGCCGGAACGTCCGCCTCTTCACCAGCGGATCCGCCCCGCTGTCCGAGACGGTTTTCCATGAATTCGTCAAACGAACCGGCCACACCATCTGCGAGCGGTACGGCATGACCGAGACCGGGATCATCGCCTCGAACCCGCCCGAGGGTCAGCGGATCGCCGGCACCGTCGGGTACGCCCTGCCGGAGATGGAGATGCGTATCGCGGACGAGAAGGACGAGGAACTCGGGTCCGGCGAGATCGGCGAGGTCCAGGTCCGGGGGCCCCACATCTTCCCCGGTTACTGGGGCCTGGAGGACAAGACCGCGGAGTCGACGACCGGCGACGGCTTCTTCCGGACCGGGGACATCGGCTCCATGGGGCCGGACGGCCGCCTGACGCTGGCCGGCCGGTCAAGCGACATGATCATCTCCGGCGGGTACAACGTCTACCCGAAGGAGGTCGAGCTTGTCCTTGACCAGGTGCCGGGCGTCGAGGAGTCCGCGGTCGTCGGGCTGGAACACGCCGACTTCGGCGAGGCCGCCGTCGGATTTGTGGTCGCCTCCGACGAGGTGACCGAAGAACACCTCGAAGAGGCCGTCACCAACAGCCTGGCCAACTTCAAGCGGCCGAAGCAGTACGTGTTCCTTACCTCCCTCCCCCGCAACACGATGGGCAAGGTGCAGAAGGCGCAGCTGCGGGACACCTACTCCCAGCTGCTGCTCGACGAAATTTAGCCGGCCGTGCTCAGGACTCGGCCGGAGCGGGCGGCCGGTAGAAGATCAGCAACTGGGCTGCGCCGCCCGCAAGACCGAGGCCGGCGGCGATGGCCAAACCGACCCAGCCGTTCAGCTGGTCCGTGATGCCGAGCGCCCAGTCGATGGACCACCGACCGGCCCCGAGGCCACCGACCAGCAGCGCCATCAGGCCCACGATGAACGTGTACTCCCAACCGTCGCCCACGATGAAGAACCCGTTGCTGCGATGCACGGTCCAGCCGGCCACCACCATCACCCCGATGATGCCGGCCGCGGCGAACGGCGTCAGCAGGCCGATGGCCAGCATCACCCCCGTCACCATCTCCGTGGTGGAGGCCAGGTTGGCGTGCAGCTTGCCCGGTTTCATACCGATCGAGTCGAACCAGCGGGCGGTGCCGTCTATACCGCCACCGGAGAATCGCTTGGCCCAGCCGTGGGCGGCGAAGATCAGTCCGACCAGGACCCGGAACCCGGCCAGGATCACGTCGAATTCGACGGGGTCCAGTCCGTCCATCAGCCGGCCTTTCCGTAGTCCACCGAGTACCAGACCTCCGGCCGCATCAGCACCGTTATGGACGTGTTGTCCGCACCGTCGTCGGTGTACTGGTCCCCCATGTCCTTGCCGAGGTAGCGATGGGCCATCGGCCGCGAGTCCTGTTCGGTGTCGCTGGGCCTCGTCTCCACCACCGGGCCTTCCACCATCACGTACTTGTAGGGGAGGCGCTCGCTCTGGGCGCAGAGGCTGAACCGACCGGCCGGCTCGAGGAGCCTGGCCTTCAGCGAATCCGGGCCCATCAGCAGCTTGACGTCACCGCCGGGCTCGTAGTCGTACCAGATGGGCACGGCGAGGGGTGCTCGCCCCTCTCGGGCGATCGCCACCACACCGACGTGCACCTCGGACAGGAACTGCTGCGCTTCGGTCGGGGTCATTTTTGTGGACATTCGGCATTCCTACCGGCAGGAGGCGATGCGGTCAACTCGTTCCTCCGGGGACCGCACCGATAGTGTGAAGCGATGAAGATTCTGGCTGTGGCCGCCCATCCCGACGACCTGGATTTTGGCTGTGCCGGCTCAACCGCCCGGTGGACGGCAGAGGGCCACGAGGTGGTCTACTGCCTGGTCACCAGCGGCGAGGCGGGCGGTGACGACGCGTCGATCAGCCGGAGCGACATGGGCGAGCTTCGGCAGCGGGAGCAGACGGCGGCGGCCAAGGTGGTCGGTGTGACGGAGCTGCACTGGCTGGGGTTCCCCGACGGCGCCGTTGAGCCCACGTTGGAGCTGCGAGCGGCGATCACCCGGGTGATCCGGCTGGTGAAACCGGACCGGGTGGTCTCCCAGTCACCGGAGCGCAGCTACGACCGGGTCTACGGAAGTCATCCCGACCACCTGGCGGTCGGCGAAGCCACCTTCAACGCGGTGTACCCGGACTCCCGGAATCAGTTCGCCCACCCACATCTGCTGGCCGAGGAGGGCCTCGAACCCCACACCGTTGAGGAGCTGTGGTTGGTCGGTGGACCGGAGCCGAACGACTTCGTCGAGACCACCGACACCATTGACAAAAAGATTGAGGCGCTGCTCTGCCACGAGAGCCAGATCGCCCAGCCGGAGGAGATGGGCAAACGGATCGCCATGTGGGGAGCCGAGCAGGGCAAGCAGGTCGGTCTTCCCGAGGGCGCAGCCGCCGAACGGTTCCGGGTCATCAAAACCGCCTGACCGGTCGGCGACCCCCCCCGGGATCAACAGCGAAACTTGGGCCTCCAGGCCACAAATCTTGTGGTCTCCAGACCCAAATTTAGGGGGTGGTTGTCGGCTAGTGCTTGGGGTCGGGAGGTGTGGGAGGCTCGGCGGCCGCCAGCGCAAGGGGGATCTGCCGGAACAGCGGTCTGCCGAGCACCAGCAGGGACGCCACAACCGACCCGGAGATCACAAAGACCCACTGCGGGCCCCAGCGTTCGGCGACCACCCCGCCCATGAGCGCTCCCACGGGCTGCATGCCCCAGGCGATGAAGAGGTAGGCGGTCATCATCCGGCCGAAGACCTCCCCCGGGACCAGCCGCTGGCGGATCGTTGCGCTCACCACGTTCCACGTCGGGTCGGAGATCCCCATGAACACCGACGCCAGAACCACCGCGCCGATGGTGGTCCCAACTCCGAAGAGCAGCGCGGCGATGGTGTAGGTGACGATGCTGAGCCGCATACTCGTCGCATGGCTTGTCCTGGTCACCAGCCGGGCCACGAGGAACGACATCGCCACCGACGCCACCCCGTCCACCCCGATCAGCAGGCCGTATTGGGTGCTGCTGAGGCCGAAGCGCTCGGTGGCCAGGATGACAAAGATGCCGTTACCCGCCTCACCGACAAACGAGAAGATCGCAACCGTGAGCGCCAGCGGTCGGAGCACCGGATGGGACCAGACGTACCGCAGCCCCGCGGTGACCTCGGCCCGGAACCCGGCGCCATCGTCCTCCGGTGACCGGACGGGCGGCTCCGTACCGGTCAGCCGGGTCAGCAGGCCGGCGGCGCCGAGATAGAGCACGCCGGCGGCCACAAACGGCAGACTGGGCCGAAGCTCGAACAGCAGTGCGCCGATCGGCGGTCCGACAAACAGGTTGGTCACGGTCTGGGTCGCCGAAAGCCGGGAGTTCGCCACCTCCAGCTGGTCGGAGCGAACGACGTCCCGGACCAACGCCGGGAGCCCACCGTCGGTCAGCACCTCCCCCACCCCGATGGCAAACCCGATGGCCAACAGCACGGGGATGGTTGCGGCTTCCGCGACAACCACCGCGGCCCCCACGGCCATACCTGTGGCCCGCCCGAGCTGGGCGAGGATGCCGAGCAGCCGCCGATCGAACCGGTCGAGTAGTACCCCGGCCGGGAGCCCGATGACCACAAACGGCAGGAACCGGAAGACCGACACCAAGGCGACCAGCCGGGCGTCGTCGGTGATGGTGATGGCCAGCAGCGGGAACGCAACAAGGCTGAGGCCGTCGCCGAGGTTGACCGCCGAGAACGCGGTCCACAGGTTCCAGTACCGCGACCCGAGGCCCGGGTCCGGTTGGTGGGCGGCCACCGCGACCGCCTTACTGGGCGACCAGTAGGAACTCGATCCGGCGGTTCTGCTCCCGACCCTCCGGGGTGTCGTTGTCGGCGATGGGGATCAGCTCCCCCTCGCCGCGGGCGTTCAGCCTGGTGGGATCAACCCCGAGCTCGGTCAGCCGTTCCACCACCGCGGTGGCCCGCTGTTCGGACAGCACCTGGTTGGCCGCCTCGGCACCGGCGTTGTCGGTGTGGCCGACAACCTCGACCACAACGTCCGGGATGGTGTTCAGCTTCTCGGCGATGGAGACGAGAACCGCATCGCTCTCCTCCTCGATCTCGGCCAGGAGCGGGGCGAACCGGATCGGTTGGACGGCCAACTCGGCGGTGATCTCGTCCTGGATCTCGGCAAGCGCTGCCGGCGACTGATCCAGACCGACGGCGGTGGTGTCCACGGTGACCAGCGCGCCGAAGCGGCGCTGGATCTCCGCCTCCAGTCCCTGGATCCGGGAGTCCCCCGGCCGGGCCGTGCCGGTCACCCGAACAACACCGTCGGTCCAGGTGGCGTCACCGATGACGATGCCGGAGACATCCGCACTGCCGGGACCCCAGATGGTCTCGACCGCGGCGACGAGGTCGTCAACCGACACCTGGTCGGGGACGGCACCGGCCAGGGTGAGCAGACCGTCGTCCAGTGCACCGTCGATCACCACGGCCGAGACCGACGCCTCACCGCGGTCTATGTCGAACCCGACGTCCGACAGGCCGAGTCCGGCCAGCAGCTGATCCCGCAGCGCCTGCGGCCGACTGTCATCAAACGACGCCGAGCCACCGACGGTCAGCGTGCCACCGTCCAGCGTTGCGGAGTCCTGGACGTCCACCTCGTCGATCACATTCTCCGCCCCGTACAGCTCACCGGCCACCTGCAGGATCTGCTCCTCGGCGGCGTCATCGGGAACGGCACCGAAGAGGGTGACCACGTCTCCGTCGACCGTCACCTGCAGATCGACCGACGCGCCGCCGGCGGCCTCCTCCGCCGCCTCCTCGGTGATCGGCTCACCGGCGGTGGACGATCGGTCGTTGCAGGCCCAGGAGAAAAACACCAGCACCACAAAGACCGCACCGAGCACGATCAAATAGATCCAGCTGGTCCGTCCCTCGACGGGCAGCAGATCACGGGCGTCCTGGACTTCCTCCTCGAGCTCCTCGTCCGAGTAGTAGTCGTAGGCGTCGTCTTCCTGGTCCTCGTCGACGTACTGGTCGGTCATCTCCGGGCTTTCGACCGTTGCTGGTCAGGCGTGCGGTTACAGGTCCTGAGGCAACCGGGTCAGGGCGTCCCGAACCTTCTCCTCCGGATAGTCGTAGTCGACCATATCGCCGCTGAAGTACCGATCGTATGCCGCAAGATCCAGCAGGCCGTGACCGCACAGGGCCGTCAGGATCACCGTCTCCTCACCGGCCTCCTTGGCCCGCAGCGCCTCCTGCACGGTCGCCGCAAGGGCATGGGTCGGCTCAGGGGCGGGAACGATGCCTTCCGTCCTGGCGAACTGGACGCCGGCGTCGAAACACTCCGTCTGGTGGACCGAGATGGCCTCGATCAGGCCGAGCTCGTAGATGTGGGACAGCAGCGGTGCCATCCCGTGATACCGCAGGCCACCGGCGTGGATCGCCTCGGGAACGAAGTCATGGCCGAGCGTGTGCATCTTCAGCAGCGGGGTCATGCCGGCGGTGTCGCCGAAGTCGTAGGCGTAGGTGCCCTTGGTCAGGGACGGGCACGCCGCCGGCTCGACCGCCCGGACGGTGGGTGACATGTTTCCGGCCATCTTCTCCCGAAGGAACGGGAATGCCAGGCCACCGAAGTTGGAACCGCCGCCGGTGCAACCGACGATCACATCCGGTGTCTCCTCCACCTTGGCCAGCTGCTTCAGCGCCTCCTCGCCGATGACCGTCTGATGCATCAGCACGTGGTTCAGGACGCTGCCGAGGGCGTAGCGGATCTCCGGATCCTGGGCGGCGACCTCCACCGCCTCGGAGATGGCGATCCCCAGGCTTCCGGGGGTGTCCGAGTCGTTGGCCAGGATCTTGCGACCCGCTTCGGTCAGGACCGACGGGCTGGGATGGATCGAACCGCCGAAGGTCTCGATCAGGGCCTTGCGGTACGGCTTCTGGTCATAGGACGACCGGACCTGCCAGACCTCACACTCGATGTCGAACAGGGCACAGGCGAACGCCAGTGCGGTGCCCCACTGACCGGCGCCGGTCTCGGTCGTCAGCTTTTTGATGCCCTCCTGGGCGTTGTAGTACGCCTGCGGCACCGCGGTGTTCGGCTTGTGGGAGCCCGCCGGGCTGACCCCCTCGTACTTGTAGTAGATGTGGGCCGGGGTATCGAGGGCCTTCTCCAGCCTGCGAGCCCGGAACAGTGGCGACGGCCGCCACAGCCGGTACACGTCCTGGACCGGTTCGGGGATGTCGATGTAGGTGTCGCTCGACACCTCCTGCATGATGAGCGCCATCGGGAACAGCGGCGCAAGGTCGTCCGGGCCGACCGGTTCCCGGGTCCCGGGGTGGAGCGGTGGTGGCGGCGGCTCCGGCAGGTCCGGGATGATGTTGTACCACTGAGTCGGCATCTCCGACTCGTCGAGGAGGATCTTGGTGAAGACTGAAGCGTCGCTGGCCATCCGACGACAATAGCCGTCCGGTGGGGGCAGTTCCGATGCAGGTGATCCCGTTCAGCCTGCTGTCACGGCGGGGAGTTCTGCGAACTCGATAAAGATGCACTCACCGGGGCATTCGGCCGCCGCGTCGACCACGTCTTTTTCCATCGACCGGGGCACCCGGGCGAGTTCGGCCGCACCACCGGGGTCGTTGAAGACCTTGTCCCCCTCGAGGCAGTAGGCGATGCCGTCCTCCAGGATGGCGAAGACGGCGGGCGCGTGATCGGTGCAGATCCCGTCACCGGTGCAGAGGTCCTGATCGATCCAGACCCGGAGCTCCGGAAAGCCGTCCGGGGCAACGGGCGGGGCAGGGGTGATCGCCGACTGTGCCATCACCCCCGATGGTACCGCCTCTCCGTCGGCCCACCGGTATCGGAGCGGATGCGCCCATCGAGCCATGGACAAGCGCACGACCGCTCGCAGCGGTCCGGCTAGTCTTTTGCCATGGATGGATCGCCGAAAGTAATCGAGTTTTTAAATGAAGCGCTGACCGCCGAATTGACCGCGATCAACCAGTACTTCGCCCACGCCAAGCTGTGCGACAACTGGGGGTGGGCCAAACTGGCCGCCAAGTACCGGGAGGAGTCGATGGAGGAGATGCGGGACGCCGAAACCCTGATCGACCGCATCATCATGCTCGACGGAATGCCGAACCTGCAGCGGATGGGGAGCGTCCGGGTCGGCGAGACCCCGATGGAGCAGTTCAAGGTCGACCGGGAGCTCGAACTGGCCGCCATCGAGCGCTACCGCCGCGGTGTTGTGTTGGCCGTCGAGGAGGGCGACCCGGGGACCCGCGAGATGCTGGAGAAGCTTGTCCTGGCCGAGGAGGAACACCTCGATTGGATCGACACCCAGCTCCATGCCATCGGCGACATCGGCATCGAGCGGTATCTCCAGGCTCAACTGACCGAATAGGGCGTTCCGGGCCGAATTGGGCGTTCCCGGCCGAGCAGCCCCAGTACCCTGAGCGGTGGTGTCCAGTTCGTTCGGAAGCCTGTTCCGGCTCAGTACATTCGGTGAATCCCACGGCCGTTCGGTCGGGGTTGTCGTCGACGGATGCCCACCGCGGCTACCGCTTGCGGTGGAGGAGGTCCAGCGTGACCTGGACCGCCGCAGGCCCGGTCAGAGCAGGCTGGTCACCCAGCGGAACGAGGCCGACCAGGTCCAGATCCTGTCCGGCCTGTACGACGGGCTGACCACCGGAACGCCGATCGCCATGGTGGTGGACAACGGGGACCAGAACCCCGGCGCCTACGACCACCTCAAGGACGTCTACCGGCCAAGCCACGCCGACTTCACCTACCAGCAGAAGTACGGCGTTCGTGACCACCGTGGTGGCGGCCGGGCCTCCGCTCGGGAGACGATCGGTCGGGTCGCAGCCGCTGCGGTTGCCCGCAAGCTGCTCGGCCACGGGCCGGGTGTCGAGGTACTCGGCTGGGTCAGTTCCGTGCGTGACATCAACGCCGACGTCGACCTAGCCCAGGTCACCGCGGCCGATGTCGAGCAGGATGCCACCCGCTGCCCCGATCCGGAGGCCGCGGCCAGGATGACCGAAGCCATCGAGGCGGCCAGGCGGGACGGAGACTCGCTCGGTGGCGTCGTGACCGTCGTGGCCCGCAACGTGCCGGTCGGCCTCGGAGAGCCGGTCTTCGACAAGCTGGACGCCGAGTTGGCCAAGGGCATGCTGTCGCTGCCGGCGGCGAAGGGGTTTGAGATCGGCAGCGGGTTCGCCGGGACGACCATGACCGGGCTGGCCCACAACGATCCGTTCGAGCCGGGGCCGGACGGCCCGGTCACCGCCACCAACCACTCCGGCGGCGTGCAGGGCGGCATCTCGAACGGGGCGGACATTGTCTGCCGGGTTGCGTTCAAACCGACGGCCACCATCTCCTCGGAGCAGAAGACCGTGACCACCGACGGCGATCCCACGGTGCTGGCGGCAAAGGGTCGGCACGATCCGTGTGTCCTGCCCCGGGCCGTGCCGCTCGTCGAGGCGATGATGCTGCTGGTCCTGGCCGATCACTGGCTTCGCCAGCAGGCCACCGACGTCCTGCCCTGACGCCGATCGGGCCGGCCGGTCAGCCTCGGGGTGACACGAGCCTTGGGGCAGCCTGAAGGTCGTCCGTCCAGGCCAACAGACCTTCAGCGGTCGGGGTGAACCCGACGACCGGTCCGGCCGAACTCACGGTCGATCCGATTGGGGCCATCGTGTCACGGTCATACCAGGCGATCGTCTGATCTCCGGCGACGGCGACATGATGTCCGGTCAGGCCGAGATGAAGACTCGCTGCCTCCGGCACGGACACGAGCGGGTGGACCGCGGAGACCACCAGCTCCTCCGTCGAAGCGACGGCCACCTGGCCGGCGTTCTTGTCCGCAACGGCGACGGTTGTTCCGTCCGGTGACAGCGCAAGCGCCGTTGTCTCCAGCTCACCGGCCCCGAACTCGGCCGGCAGGTCGAGGCAGAAGGCCCACTCCTCGGCCAGATCCAGCACATGAACGAACGCATCGGTCCCCGGCTCACCAGCCGTTCCGGTGACATCACGGTCCGGGTGATCGTCAGTGCCCTGGTGATCATCCTCATGATGATGGTGGTGGTGGTGGTGAGTCTGTCTGATGTACAGGGTGTAGAGCCTGGTGCCGTCCGGAGCCCACACCTGACGGCGACCGACGCCGTTCATGTCCTCAATCAGCGGCACCTTCGACGGGCCGACAATCGTCTCCAACCGACCGGAGGCGAGGTTGAGCGGACGTACCCGATACGCCCCGTCCGCAGCTGCGACCTGATGGTCGATGACGTACAGCAGGCTCCCGTCCGTCGAGAACGCCTCCGGTTCGACGACGCCGGGTAGGTCGTAGCTCGAGATCTCGGCTCGGCCGGACCGTCGGTCGACCACGGTGATCAGACTGGTGGCCGAGGACGCCCGCTCGAAGAGGGCGGCCATCCGGCCGTCAGCCGAGACCGCACGCAGTTCGGAGGCCGCACCACCGTCGACGGCAACCACATCGTCCCCGGACGCCGATCGAAAGGTGACCGAACCAGCCGTCGCCGTCACCACCACGGATCCGTCGTGGTCGGCGATGGACTCCGACGGGTCGAACGGAACCGTCGGGCTGGCCACGGGGAGGGGCGGCGACGGCACGACGCCCGCTTCGACGGATTCACGCGTGGTGCCCGACGGCGAGCAGCCGGCGACGATCGTGATCACGGCCAGGAGGGCCACGGCAGCGGTGCAACGAGGAGTGCTCATACCGGTACTACCCCGGCTGCAGGAGATCGGTTCCGCCCTCCACCCGTTCGGCCAGGGTGACCATCTCCTCAAGCGGCAGGTCGGCCTCCAGCCGGTACTGGATCTGGCCGACCACCCAGATCAGCACCTGCTCGGACCAGACCGGCTCCTCCGCCGCCGCCACATACCGATGGTCAGACCCGATCCACACGGCGGACCGGGCCTGTCCGCCGATGTCGAGGGGGACGTGTCGGGCGTCGCTGTCGGCCAGGAGTTGTTTCTGATCGATTGGTCCGTCAACCAGACGGACGGAGAGGACGACGGCGGCCTGACCGTCAACCGGCTTCGGGAATCCATCCGGCGCGGTCCACAGGTACCGTCGGCCCCGGGCCGTCGGCGTGTCGACCACCCCATCCGGCACCCCGAGCGCCGGGATCGGATCGACCCCCGCCGCAGTCGCCACCGACGAGCTGGATGACGCGGTACGGGCAACGGTTGATGACGGTGAGCCCGCGCCGGTCTCATCGATCCGTTCAACGGAGGTGGCGCCGATGCCGAGCCAGGAGGCCAGAACCTCTCTTGTGGGCTGCACCACGACAGAAGCCGCGACCGCTAGGAACACGATGACCGCGGCGGCCGCCAGGGCCCGACGGCTGTCCCGGCGGGTCCGCCACGTGTCCGGCGTCCGACCGGTCAGCTCCGCCATGACCGCGGGAACAAGGTCGGTCGCCGGCAACTCCAGTTCGTCGTACACCCTGGCCAACCGCTGCTCGATGGTGGTCATGATTCCTCCAGCTCCAGGCGCAGTCTGTTCATCGCTCTACTCAGACGGGATTTGGCGGTCCCTCTTCGACAGCCCATCGCTTCGGCGATCTCCGCCTCGGTCATCTGGTGGTACCAGCGATAGGCCAGAATCAGCCGGTCCGCGACCGCCAATCGGTTGATGGCCGCAACCAGCTCGTCCCGATCCGCAAGGTGACCGGCGATCTCCTCCGGCGACGCGGGGTCGGAGGTGGCAAGGACTGCAACCCTGGTCCGCAGGTTTGACTGGCGGCCCTCGTGCCGCAGTCGGTTCCTGGCGGTATTGGTGACGATCCGGAACAGCCAGGGCCGAAACGGCGCATCCTCGCGAAAGCGATGTAGGGATCGATGGGCTTTGATGAACGCCTCCTGGGCCGTGTCGTCGGCACCTGTCGACGAACCGAGGGCGATCGCGGCGATGCGGATCGCGTCCCGCTGATGGCGCCGCACCAGCTCACCGAACGCGCCGAAATCGCCGTCCTTTGCCGCGTGGACGAGTTGGCCATCCGATCGTCGGTCAGGTGTGTCTCGCATGTCGTTGTACCGGTTCTACACCGGTCACGCCGAAACGGTTCCCCCGGACCATACAGAGCGGATCAGGGACACCGGAGCCGGGACGCCGACCGGACCGATCGGGCCGGTCGGTCAGCCGACCTCGAAGCGGGCCAACACCAGGGTCACCTCGGCAACGGTGACCACACACGGTTCCGGTTCGGGCGGACAACCTGCGCCACCCCACCCGGCAAAGACGGCACCGTCGGCCGGCACCGCCGTGAGCGTCACCTCGGTGCCAAGGCCGTAGCTGCCGACACACGACGACCCGTCGCAGGTCAGTCCGGCCGGATCGGCGGTCACCGCACCGTCGGCGCCTGCCAGGTCGACCTCCAGACGGCCGGTCCCGCCCACCCCGGACTGGAAGACGGCAAGGACCGCCGGTGACCCGCCGACCGTGATCGTGCAGCTCTGGGTTGCCGGGCACGAACCGCCCTGCCAACCGGCGAAGGTGGAACCGTCGGCCGGTGTTGCGGTGAGGGTGACCTCGGTCCCCTGCTCGAAGCCTGCGGCACACGTCCCGGGACAGCTGATGCCGGGCGGGTTGCTGGTGACGGTCCCGCTGCCGTTCCCGGCGACGTCGACGGTCAGGGTCGATCCCGGCGGGGCCAGGTCGAACACCGCCAACACGTTTTTGGGTCCGTCGAGGATGATCGAGCAGATCGGCTCAGGACCACAGTCCGCACCGGACCAGCCGATGAAGCGGCTGTCGACGGCGGGAGCCGCGGTCAGCGTGACCGTTGCCCCGGGGACAAACGAGCCGGTGCAATCGGCGCTGCAGTCCACCCCAACCGGGTCGCTGGTGACGGTCCCGCTCCCCGATCCGACCACCGCTACCGTCAGCCGGCCACCCTCGGGAACCTTGCCGTCCCCGGTGGCCTGGGCCAGGGCACCACGAACGCTGGAGGAGACCACTGCCGGTTCCACCCCGGCGGTCTGTGGAACGAACGTGACCGTCACAACACACGAG
>JBCCGJ010000050.1:0-22933 GCA_039029335.1 Actinomycetota bacterium
ACCACGGCCCGAGATCCCGGCCGCACGCCGTAGAGGTTGATCAACCGACGGACCGCTCCGGAGGTCATGACCCCCGGCTTGTCGTTGCCCTGGAACACGTAGGGCCGCTCGATCAGGCCGGGGGCGGTGACCAGCACCTTGGCCCGGGCCTTGATCAGCCGCTCCTCGGCCAGGGGGTGATTGCGTTGGACGATGGCCACCCAGTTGTCCTCATACCGACCGGTGACCGTCGAGTCGGTCAGGATCTCCACGCCGGCAGCTGCAGCGTCCGCCGCCAGCCGGGCCGCCAGGGCCCGATCCTCGTCCGTACCCCACAGGAGGTGTCCGCCGAGGTGATGGGTGTGCTCGACCAGCATCACTCGAGCTCCGGCTTCGGCCGCGGCGATCGCCGCCGCCATACCGGCGGGGCCGCCACCGGCCACCACAACGTCCGGGTGGGTGTGGCGCTTGTCGTAGAGCCGGTGCGGCGTGTCCAGGTCAACCGTGCCGCCGGGGGCAAAGGTGGCCAGGACTTTCTCGAACGTGGGCCACAGCCGCTGCGGTTTCATGAACGTCTTGTAGTAGAACCCGGCGGACAGGAACCGGCCCACCAGCCCGTTCGCCGCCTTGATGTCGCGGTCGAGGGACGGCCACACGTTCTGCGGGTCGATGATCATCCCGGGTTCGACGAGGCGATGCCCCGACCGGACGTTCGGTTCATCACCGACCTGCACAAACCCGTTCGGGTCCCAGTAGTCGGCGGTCAAGTACCCCCGAGGGCGGTGGTACTTCATGCTGCGGGACACAACCCGCACACCGTTGGCCATGAGGGCCGAGGCGATCGTGTCGCCCTGCAGCCCGGTCATCGAGGTGCCGTTCCAGGTGAACCGAACCTCGGCGGACCGGTCGATCAACTCCCCGGGCTGAGCCGGCAGGCGGTGACTGCTTCCTGGGGCACTCATGCCGTTATCCGGGGCGCTCACGCCGTTACCCGGGGCACTCATGCCGTTACCCGGGGCGCTCACGCCGTTACCCGGGGCACTCATGCCGTACCCCCCAACTTTGCGCCGGGGAGCGGCGGGTTGCGGAACTCGTTTGTTGCGGTGTTTCGCTCCAGGACGAAGTATCGCCGGCAACCGGACCGGCAGTACCATGTCTCCCGCAGCCAGCCGGCCGGGTTGTCCTCCAGGTAGAGGTAGGACCGCCACTCCTCGGCTGTGGTGGTTGCCGGGTCGGGTCGGGGGTGGGACTCACCGCCATAGGCCAGGTCCGAGGCGTTTCGTGGCCCGCAGTTCGGGCAGGGGACAAGCAGCATCGTTTTGGTCCTCCTTCGTTCCTGTGTCCGACCTAGTGTCCGACCGCCGCCGCGCCCTTCTCCCCGACGAGTTCACCGGTGGAGAAGCGGGACAGGTTGAACGGTTCGATGAGTTTCGGGGTCTGGTTTGTTGCGATGCACTCGGCCATCTGTTCGCCGGACACCGGGCCGGCCTTGAACCCGTAGGTCCCCCAGCCGACGTCGCAGAAGAACCCCTCGACCGGGGTGAGGCCCATGACCGGCGAGTAGTCAGGGGTCATGTCGCACAGCCCTGCCCACTGCCGGAGCAGCCGCATCCGGGACAGGCCGGGCATCAGCTCGAGCACGTGACCGGCCAGCTCCTCGGTGAACTCCAGCGACCCCCTGACCGAGTAGGTGTTGAACGGGTCAACCGAGGCGCCGAAAACCAGCTCCCCCCGGTCGGTCTGGCTGACGTAGACGTGCAACGAACCGGAGACCACCACCGTTGGCAGGAAGACCTTGACCGGTTCGGTCACCGCGGCCTGGAGCGGCCGGGTGGAGATCGGCAGCTTCACCCCGGCCATGTCGGAGATCAGGGTGGCCCAACCGGCGGTGCAGTTGACCACGATCGGGGTGGAGATATCCCCCCGGGAGGTCCGTACACCGACGACCTTCCCGCCCGGCCCCTTCCCGGCCGGTCCACCCTCGCCGCCTTCAACCAGGATGTCGAGCACCTCGGTCTTCTGATGCAGTTCGACTCCCAGGTGGTCCGCCGCCCTGGCGTAACCCCAGACCACCGCATCGTGACGGATGGTTCCGCCGGGCGGATGGTAGAGGGCGCCGAGGATGGGATACCGGGGATGGCTCGAGGTGTCCAGGCTGGGTGCCAGCTTCTTCACCTCGTCCGGGCCGATGACGCTGGAGTCGATGTTCTGCAGCTTGTTGACCTCGGCCCGCCAGTTCATGGTCCGCAGCGCCGAGTCCGTATGGGCCAGGGTCATGTGACCCCGCTCGGAGAACATGACGTTGAGGTTCAGGTCGACGGCCATCGAGTTGTACAGCTCGAGCGACCGGTCGTAGAAGGCGACACCCTCCGGGGTCAGGTAGTTCGACCGGACGATGGCCGTGTTTCGACCGGACCCGCCGCTGCCCAGGTAGGACTTGTCGACCACGGCGACGTTGGTGATCCCGTGGTTGGCGGCAAGGTAGTACGCGGCGGCAAGACCGTGAACGCCGCCACCGATGATCACCGCGTCATAGCTGGACCGCAGCGGCAACTCCCGCCACACCCGGGGCCAGGACGTCCGCCGGAGGCCTTTGACGAACAACCCGGCCGCTGAATACTTGGCCGGACCAACACCGTTTTGGCGTGCACTGCGTTGAAAGAGCGTCACGGGATCAGAAGGTAGAGCCCCGCAGCGCGGCAAGAGAAGTATCAATTCAAGATTTTTTGGAATCACATGGGTATCAATTGACAGCAAACAGACCGGCGGGCACGCTGTGGCCATGAACCTGAAGCGCCTCGAGTGTTTTGTGGCGGTCGCCGAGGAGCTCCACTTCCACCGGGCCGCCGAGCGGCTGCACATGGCCCAACCGCCGCTCAGCCGACAGGTCAAGATCCTGGAGGAGGAGCTGGGGATCACGCTGTTCAACCGGAGCACCCGGACGGTCACCCTGACCGAGGCCGGCCGGTTCCTGTACCCCGGTGTGCGGAAACTGCTGCTGGACGCGGCGGCAATCGAACGACGGGTCACGGAGTTCCGCAGCGGTGAAGGCGGCATCCTCCGCCTCGGCTTTGTCGACAGCTCGAGTTATGAAACCATGCCCCGTTTCCTCCGGGCTCACCGGGCTCGCTGGCCGAAGGTGGAATACGAGCTGCTCAGCATGTCGTCGGACGAACAGCGGGAGGCCCTGGCCGACGGACAAATCGATCTTGGCATCGGCCGGGCCACCGGCGCGGGCCCGGCGGTGGACGCGACCACCCTCCAGGTCGAACGGCTGTTGCTGGCCGTCGGTGTCGACCATCGGCTGGCCGACCGAACGTCGGCGGGGATCGGCGAGACCGGCGGTGAGCCGTTCATCGGGTTCGATCGGCGTATCTCCCCCAGCATGCACACCCAGCTGAGCAACATCTTCGCCGTGCGGGACATCGTCTACGACCCGATCATCGAGGCGACGGAGTACACAACGATCCTGGGACTTGTCGCATCGGGACAGGGCATCGCGATCGTGCCCGCCGGCGTCCGCAGTTTTCGACCGGCCAACCTGCGGTACCTGGACATCGACGAGTCGGACGCCACCAGTACCCTGCTGCTGTTCAGCCGAACCGGCGACCGATCGCCGTTGGTCGAGCGCGCCACCGAGTTGGCGGCGGAACTGTTCCGACCCTGAACGTGTGGCGGTGAACTCGGCCCCGGTTCCCGCCGGTCCCCCCGGTGATGGATCCGCGGCGGATCGTGGGCAATCGTCCCGCCGATGTCGTTTGACGTGGCACGAGACGGCTTCCGATGTAAGAATCTGGCGCGAGAAAGTTCAGACCGACGGAGCCGCCCCGGGCGGACGGCTCAGCGAGGAGGGAAGGAACCTCACCATGTCCGATCCGAAGGAAGAACGACTCCGGCAGCTGCCGTTGTTCAAAGATGCCGACCGCAAGGCCATCGAGAACCTGGCGAGCCTGGCCGACGAAGCGTCGGTGAGCGCGGGGCAGGCGCTGATCACCGAAGGCCATCAGCACCGTGAGGTGTACGTCATCGAGTCCGGCACCGCGTCGGTGATCATCGACGGCAATGAGGTGGCCGAGATCCCGGCCGGAGAAATGGTCGGCGAGGTTGGGTTCTTCTCCGGTCAGCCGGCGAGCGCCACCGTGTCGGCCAAGACCGACATGCGGGTGCTGGTGATTCCGTACAACGGGTTCGACCGGACGATGGAGGAGAATCCGGCCATGGTCCGAGCGGTCCTCAAGGAGTTGGCCGAGCGGCTGTACGCAACGGACGCCAAACTGCAGTAGTCGGATCGACGCCGGTCGGTGATGGCCCGTGCGGGCAGGATCGCCGACCGGCGTTGCCGCGTCTCCGGCCGGAGCCAGGCCCGACCTGAGGCCGGTCAGTCCTCGTACTGGTCGTGGCGCCGGAGCCAGGCCATGCCCCATGGCAGGTCCTGCTCATCCCTGCCCTTCGGGGTCAGGTCGAGCATGTGGTACGCACCGTTCAGCATGTCGAGGCCCCGGGAAAAGGTCTGGTAGGTCAGGAACACCCGATCCCGGTCGTCCGTGCCCTGACCGCGGGCGAAGATGCTGATCCCCGGGCTCTCCTCGCCGAATGCGGCCAGCGTGCCGTAGTTGTAGCTCTTCTCGCCGGACGCCATCTGCTCGTCCGTGAAGCTGACGCCCATGTCGTAGTTGAAGCTGCTGCCGAGGGACGAGTACCAGGGGAACGTCCAGCCCATCCTGGCCTGATATCGGGCGATGTTGTCCACCGAGGTCCGGGCGACGGCGACAAGGGCGGTGTCCCGGGCCGCCAGATGCGCCTCGGTACCGTTGTAGTTGTCGGCCCAGAACGAGCACGAGGGACAACCCTCCTCCCAATCCGGCCCCATCATGAAGTGGTACACCAGCAGCTGACCGCGACCGTCGAACAGGTCGAGCAGCCCGACCTCACCGGCCGGGCCGGCAAAGCGATAGTCCTCGGTTATCTCCAGCCACGGCAGCGATCGCCGCTTCCGGCTCAGTTCATCCCGCTGCCGGGTGAATGCCTTCTCCTCCTCAAGGTGGGCCAGCCGGGCGACGTGCCATGCGTCTCGATCCACTACGTTCACCGCGGTGGACGCGTCGCTGTTTGTCTGGTCGTTCACGGTCATCGTTCCCCGATCCTGTTGTTCCGCTCTCCGAGCGATCATAAGTTAGCCAGCGCTTACGTTAGCATCTGCTTACCCAATGGTCTACAGTGCCGTGTGGATGGTGTGACAGATGGATGCAGCAGCTCGAGCGTTGGCCGAACCGATTCGCCGGGAGATCCTGGGGCTCGTCCGCGACCGCGAACGAACGGTCTCCGACATCGCAGAACACTTCGAGGTCAGCCGACCGGCGGTCAGCCAGCACCTTCGGGTGCTGTCGGAAGCTGAGCTGGTGACCGTGCGGTCCGAGGGCACCCGTCGGTTCTACACCGCACGTCCGGAAGGTCTTGCCGAGCTTCGGGAGTGGATGAGCGGCTTCTGGCAAAGCTCACTCCAGGACCTGGAGACCGAGATCGAACGGGACCGGTGGAACGAACGGAAACGCTCGAGGAAACGACCGGACCGAAAGGACAAGGCATGACCGATTCCACCGCAGCAGCCCCCATCGTGGTCAGTAGACGGATCGAGGCCGGCCGGGACGCCGTCTTCAATTACTTCACCGACCCGGAGAAGATGCTGCGGTGGATGGGGACCGAGGTCACCATCGATCCGACGCCGGGCGGTGCACTGCGGCTGGACATGAACGGCTCGGACGTTGCCGTCGGCAGCTACGTGGAGGTTGACCGGCCCAACCGACTGGTCTTCACCTGGGGCTGGGAGGGCAGCAGCACCGTCCCCCCGGCGTCATCGACGGTGACGATCACCCTGACCGCGGATGGATCCGGCACGGTGCTGGAGCTGCAGCATGACGGCCTGCCGCCGGGACAGAACACGGACCACAACAGCGGCTGGGTCCACTTTGTCGGCCGCCTTGTGTCGGTGAGCGAGGGCCGGGACCCGGACTGATCGGCTTCCTTCGGCCGGGATCGCGGCAGTGCCGAGGCCGGGCCGAGCGTCGACCCGTCTCGCCCATCGACTCGCCGAAGCCGGCCGCCGGTGACAAAATCACGCGATGTCCGACGCTCCCGTCGTCAACGTCGATCCCGCATCGTTCTGGGACGATCCGTACCCCATGCTGGCCCGGATGCGGGCCGAGGCGCCGATCTGCTTTGTCCCGGAGTTGAACTCGACGCTGCTGACCAAGCGGGACGACATCCACACCTGCGAGAAGAACGTTGCGGTGTTCAGCTCCGATCAGCCGACCGGGCTGATGAACCAGTTGATGGGCCACAACATGATGCGCCGGGATGGGGACGACCATCGCACGGAGCGGTTCGTCTACTACCCGGCCGTGTCGCCCCGGACCGTCCGCGATCACTGGACCGCAGCGTTCGTGGAGATCGTCGACGAGCAGCTGGCGGCGCTCCCCGACCGGGGCGAGATCGACTTCGTCCCCGAGGTGGCAACGGCCATCAGCGGCGAGGCACTGAAGATGATCACCGGGTTGACCCACGTGTCCCACCACGACCTGGACGCGTGGAGTCAGGGCATGATCGACGGTGTTGCGAATTACGGCGGCGACCCGGCCGTCGAGGCCCGGTGCCACTGGGCAACGGCGGCGATCGACGAGGCGATAGACGAGCGGCTGCCGGTCATTCGTGATGAGCCGGATCACAGCCTCCTGTCGGTGATGATCCATGCCGGCATGTCGGAGGAGAAGGTCAGGGCCAACATCAAACTCACGATCTCCGGCGGCCAGAACGAACCACGGGACGCGCTGGCCGGCGCGGTCTGGGCGCTGCTGACCAACCCGGACCAGCTGGCGGCCGTCACGGAGGGACGGGTGCCGTGGCTCAACGTCTTTGAGGAGTACTGCCGGTGGGTCGGTCCGATCGGCATGTCACCCCGGGTCGTGGTAGAAGCACACACGTTCGGCGGGGTCACGTTCGAACCGGAGGACCGGGTGTTCTTCATGTTCGGCTCGGCCGGCCGGGACGAGGACCACTTCGACCAGCCGGACCAGTTCGACGTGGGCCGGGACACCGGGCCGAGCCTGCACTTCGGCGCCGGTCCGCACTTCTGTGCCGGGGCCGCCGCATCACGGAGCCTGGTGGGAGACGTTGCGCTGCCGAAGATCTTCGAGCGCTTCCCCGATCTGCAGCTGGCCGGAGACGTGCCCTTCGGCGGCTGGGCGTTCCGGGGTCCGCTGCGCATGCCGGTCAACCTGGCCTGACCAAACGGGGCTGATGCCGGTCGGCCGATGGCTCGCCGTCAGAACAGATTCACGTCCGGCAACGTCTTGAACGCGATGTTCAGCGCGTCGCCCCAGTTTGTGGAGATCGACCGGAGCAGCGGATCGTCGGCCTCGATCCGCCGTGACGGCTGAGCCTGCAACGACCCGGCGGCGTACATCTGCAGGTCCAGCGGCGGCCCAACGGACAGATTGGCCTTCGCCGTGGAGTCGTAGGACACCAACAGCAACTTCGCCGCCTCGTCGAAACTCATCGCCGGGTCGAACACCCTGACCAGGATCGGCCTGCCGTATTTCGTCTCACCGATTTGGAAGAACGGGGCGTCATCCTGAGCCTCGATGAAGTTGCCCTCCGGGTAGATCAGGAACAGGCGGGGCTCCATGTCGGCGATCTGCCCACCGACGATCAGCGTGCTGTTGAATGCAGTGCTGTGAACGGCTGAACCCTGAAACGCTGAACCCTGAAACGCTGAACCCGGAACCGCTGAACCCTGAAACGCTGAACCCTGAAACGCTGAACCCTGAACCGCTGAACTGGATGCCTGGCCTTCCTGGTCGGTCTGGGCGGCGATCACCTCCCGCAGTGTCTGGCCGATCAGGTTGGCGACCTGGAACATGGTGGGGGCCTGGAGGATCGTCGGATCGCGATCGGCGGGAGCCTTCGACCGCTCGTCGAGGAGACTGACCACGGCCTGGGTGGTTGCCAGATTGCCGGCCGACAGCAGCGTGATGAACCGCTCCCCCGGCACGGACCAGGTCCGCATTTTGCGGGTGGCCGACACGTTGTCGACCCCGGCATTCGTCCGCGTGTCGGACAGGAACAGCAGCCCCTGATCCATCCGCAGGGCAACGCAGTACGTCATGCCGGCTTCTCCCCTCTTGGCAACGCTCTGTCCGGCCGTTCGCTCACTGGCTGCTCACAGACTGCGCACAGACTGCGTACCAGCTGCTCACTGCCGGTTCACTGTTGGGCCTGCACGGCCAGACTGACTTCCATCGCTTCCTCACCACCGCCGAACCGGAGACCGGAAATCGGTGCCGCCTCCCGATAGTCCAGCCCGGTGGCCAGTCGAACATAGCGTTCATCCGGCGAAATCCCGTTTGAGATGTCAAACCCGACCCACCCCAGGTGGGCCACCCACACCTCGGCCCAGGCGTGGGTTGCGGCCTGCTCGACCGTGTCCTCCATCAGCAGGTAGCCGCTGATGTAGCGGCCCGGAAACCCGAGATGCCTGGCCGCGGCGATGAACACGTGGGCGTGATCCTGGCAGACCCCTGACCCCTCGGCCAACGCCTCTTCCGCGGTGAAGCTGGAGTCGGTCCTCCCGGGTTGGTACTCGATCGCTTCGGCGATCCGCTGCGAGAGCCCGTGCAGCCGGCCGATCTCACTATCGGCGTGAGCATCCAACCCGTCGGTGAGGGCCACCACCCGGTCACCCGGTTCGGTCAGCTCGGTGGTCCGCTCGAACAACCACAGCGGCGTATACCCACGATGGTCGCCGAGGACGCCACCCGTATCGGTGGTGTCCACCACCCCCTCGCTGAGAACTTCGATGGTGGTGGCGGCCGAGTCGATGCCGATGGTGGTCACCCGGTTGCCGTGATGGTCCTGGAAGTCCAGTTGATGGTGGCCACCCTCAATCGACAGGTCCCACGACACGACCGTCTGCCCGACGCCCGAACTCGGCGTCAGCCGGAGCTGCTGCAGTCCGTACGGCACCGGCTGGTCGTAGCGGTACGAGGTTCGATGTCGAATATGGAGTCTCACGGCGGCGGCCTCCCCTTCGGCCATCGGTGCTCCCCCTTCCCCGTCAGGTCCGTCGGTCATCGGCTTCTCTTCGTTCATCGCGAGCCGTTCACTGCTGGAATCGATAGTCGATCTCGATGCGGTTGGCCAGGGCGTTGGTCTGCTCGATGCAGTCCAACAGGAACTCGTGCAGGCCGAACTCGAAGATGTCCTGGATGGTCTTGTCCGCCACCTTGCCGTGGAGATGGCCCGCCAATTCGTGGGACGGTGGCCGGCTGCCGTACTCGGCGGCCAGGTAGCCGAGGTTGGCGCCGATCTTGGCGTAACAGAATGCAAGCGACCGGGGCATCCGGCGGTCCAGAATGCCAAGCTCGGCGATGCTCCGGGGGTCCAGGCCACCGCCGTTCTGCAGCAGGTACGACCGCTGGGCGGACAGCGATCGGAGGATCGTCTCCCACTGGGCGTTGTCCAGCCGGGAACCGACGTGGAGCATCGACGGCAGCAGCACGTAGTACTTCACGTCCAGGATGCGGGCGGTGTTGTCGGCCCGCTCAACGAAGGTTCCGAGCCTGGCGAAATCGTAGATGTCGTTGCGGAGCATCGTGCCGTGCAGGGCACCCCGGACGTTTGCGCTCTCCTGACGAATCAGCCCGAGTGCCTTCGGGAGGTCCCGGTCGTCTATCGGGTCCTTGAGCACCGTGTGGAGGTTCATCCAGCAGTCGTTGACCGCACCCCAGACCTCCCTGGTCAGCGCCGTTCTGACCCGGCGGCCGTTGTTCCTGGCCTGCTCGACCACCGAAAGCACGCTGGACGGGTGTTCTCGATCCCGCAGCAGAAAGTCGGTCACGCGGTCACCGTCGAACTCGCCGTGCCGGTCGATGTAGGCGTTGCGAGCCCCGGCGGTTGTCACCACCGACGACCACTCCTCGGCGGCATCGTTCGATCTGGTGAGCGCCATACGCAACCCGGCCTCCAGCAGCCGGGCGGTGTTCTCGCTCCGCTCGAGGTAGCGGAACATCCAGAACAGTCCGCCGGCGGTTGATCCGAGCATCGCCCTACTCCCTCCTCGAGGTCATCAGTCCTCCAGCACCCAGGTGTCTTTTGTGCCGCCGCCCTGGCTGGAGTTGACCACCAACGAGTTCTCCTGCAGCGCCACCCTGGTCAGCCCGCCGGGGGTGATGTGGATGCGGTTCGGGGTGACGAGCACAAACGGTCGGAGGTCGACGTGGCGGGGGGCGAGTCCCGCCTCGGTCAGGATCGGCACGGACGAAAGAGCGAGCGTTGGTTGGGCGATGTAGTTGTCCGGTCCGGCGGCCAGCTTGGCGGCGAACGCGTCCCGCTCGGCCTTGGTTGCGGTCGGGCCGATCAGCATCCCGTACCCACCGGAGCCGTGGACCTCCTTGACCACCAGCTCCTCCAGGTGATCGAGCACGTAGGCCAGGGCGTCCGGTTCGGCGCACCGCCAGGTCTTCACGTTCTTCAGGATCGGACGGTCGCCGGTGTAGAACTCGATGATGTCCGGCATGTAGGAATAGATCGCTTTGTCGTCCGAGATGCCGACGCCGGGCGCATTGGCCAGCGTGATGTTGCCGGCCCGGTACACGTCCATGATCCCGGGGACACCCAGGACCGACTCGGGATCGAAGTTGAGCGGATCGATGAAGTCGTCGTCGATGCGCCGGTACAGGACGTCAACAGGGAGATCGCCGGTGGTGGTCCGCATGGCCACCCGACCGTCGATCACCCGGAGATCGTTCCCCTCGACCAGTTCGGCTCCCATCTGGTCGGCCAGGAAGGAGTGTTCGTAGTACGCCGAGTTGTACATGCCCGGCGTCAACACGGCGATGACCGGCTGGCCGCCGCTGCCGTTGTTGGGGGGTGGGCACTCGGCAAGGGCCCGCCGCAGCTGCATCGGATAGTCCTCGATCCGTTCGACCTGGATGCGGGAGAACAGCTCCGGGAACATCTGCAGCATCGTCTCCCGGTTTTCCAGCATGTAGGAGACGCCGGACGGGGTTCTGGCGTTGTCTTCGAGCACAAAGAACTCGTTCTCGGAGGTGCGGACGATATCGATGCCGAAGATGTGGGTGTAGACGTTGCCCGGCGGGGACAGCCCGATCATGTGGGGCAGGAAGGCGTCGTTCTGGGCGATCAGCTTCGCCGGGATCCGGCCGGCCTTCACGATCTCCTGGCGGTGGTAGATGTCGTAGAGGAACGCGTTGATGGCCCGGACCCGCTGCTCGATCCCCCGGGACAGGAACTTCCACTCCCGGGCGGTGACGATCCGGGGGACAACGTCGAACGGGATCAGCCGCTCGTCCGCCTCGTCGTCGCCGTAGACGTTGAAGGTGATACCGGTCCGGCGGAAGAGCGCCTCGGCCTCGGAGGACTTCTTCAGGAGGCGGGCCGGGTCCTCGTCGTCGAACCAGCGGAGGTAGTCGGCGTACGGCGCGCGGGTGACGGACCCGTCACCAACCATCTCGTCGAAATAGCCCGCCCTCGCTTCCATCGATCAACGGTACAAAATGATGCCGATCGGCGACAGTCGGGAAACCTGTTGTTCACGAACCGCAGTGCAGCCGCGGGCCGGCAGCGGGGCCTCAGCCGTGGGCGTACTCGAATTCCAGCTCTTTAACGCCGTCACCGATGAACAGCTCGACCCGGTCATCGGTACAGAGCCGCTCGACCAGCGGCAGCAGCTCCTCGGTTGTTCCGAAGGAGATGTGCTTGAACCCCACGACGCCGTTCGGGTGAACAAAACCGGGTCGGCCAAGGTCGGTGTCACAGGTGCCGAAAAAGGGAATCTGCATCTCGTCGGGCATCACCCCGACGAACTTGAGCACCCGACCCTCGGGTTCGGTCCGTCTGGCCCGGAACTGGAACCAGCCATGGCCGGCGTCCTGCAACATCTGCTTGGCGTCTTCCAGTCGGTCCGGCTCGGACTCGAGCGCAAGGCCGATCAGGCCCTCAGCCGCGTCGTCCCAGGTGCTCAGCCGGTTGACGAAGGCCCGTTTGCCGAACAGTCTGAGAGCCGTCTTGGCCATGGATGGCATCCCGGTCCGCCCCAGCAGCTCCAGGTATGAACCATCGGCGAAGTACGCCAGCGCATTGTTCGGGTTCTTCGCCCGGCCGTAGTCGACGTCGAACCCGTCCTGCCGGTAGCGCTCGACCGCCGCGTCCAGATCCGGCACCTTGTAGAGGACGTGGCTGATTCTCATCATCCTGATGTTGTGGGGTCGTCGAGACGGTGTTCGGTTGGCTGAGGAGTAATCGTCATCACCTGCACGCGGTCCGGGGTGTGAAAACGATGCCAGGTGTCCGCGGGGACAACAACCATCTGCATCGACGTCATCAAAACCTCCGTTGCCGCACCGTCGATGACGAGGGTCATGGTGGTCTCACCATCGATGACCATGACCACTTCGTCGGCGACATGGCGTTCCCAGGCACTGTCACCGGAGTAGTGGACGATGAAGATGCCACCGTCGCGGTACGTGCCGAGTGTGTCCAGCCAGCGCGGTCCGGCGTCTTCGGTCACCCGGTCCTCGAGATCAGGGGTCCGGTTCGGCAGAAGGTCGAGAGCGGCGAAACGGTCGGTGAGGGAGATCGGTGCGGGGCTCATCTCAATCCAATCTGGGATCACTGGTGTAAGATGCTTTACCAGTGACGACTGTACGAGGAGCGCCGTGACTAGTCAAGAGCTTTATGCCAGTGACGTCGGGTTGGCGGTTGCCCTGGACCTCTCGAATCTGGCGAGGGAGAACGACGGCGTGGCCGAGCTTCGGTTGTTGTTCGCCTCCGAGCCGATCTCCGTTGGGTCGATCGACGACTCCCAGGCCGAGCAGCTGCTTGATCTTGCGCACCGGTCGGCTGACATCGCCGGTCTTCTGGCCGGCCCCCCGGACCGCGACGGCAATGGGGCCGGCCACCAGGACCAAGACCTCGACCGGGCCGCCGAGTTGGTCAATGGTCTGCTCGAACGGTTCCCGGCAGTGCTGCACCTCACCAGGGAGCCGGAGGGCTGGACGCTCCACCATCACCGTCGGGATGCACCGCTTGTGCCGGCATGGAGTGGTGTGGTCGCCGGGGCCTTCGCCCGGGTGATCGGCGACGGTCGGCAGTCGAGGGTCGGCTCCTGCTCGGCGGCAGACTGCGGCCGCTACTTCTACGACCTCAGTAAGAACAACAGCCGCCGGTACTGTTCGCTCGCCTGCCAGAATCGGGCCAAGGCGGCCGCCTACCGATCCCGGCAGGCGGGCTGAGCGCGGCCCGGGATCCGCGACCCGGGGTCACGCCGCCCGTTCGAGGTCCGCCAGAATGGCCGCAATCGTTCGGCGGAACATCGGTTTGACCAGGCCGCTGAGCCACCCGAGTTTGGCCAACCGATACGTTCCATCCACCCGGACGTCGGTCCCGGCGGCAACCGGCGACAGCGTGAAGGTCAGCTCGGCGCCGGGCTCCATCGGCATGGAGGTGGCATCGATCGCCAGGGCGAATCCGCTCGGCGGGTCCCAGGTGGTGACACGCTCCTCCATGAATCCGCCATCGGCGAGGTCGCAGCGGCGGGCGGTGCCGACTCCCTCGGTCTGCTCTGTGAGGTACCGGGAGTGCGCGACCCCGTCGGAGATCTGATCGATCTCACCGAACCGTTCGGCCAGTACGTGCCAAACGGCCGTCGGCGTTGCGTTGATCGTGGTTGTGTAGGTCACGGTCGCCGGTGGTGCCATGTCGAAGTCCTTCTTGTGGGTGTCACCCCTTGGACGTCCTCAGGTCGGCGATTTCGACACGGCGTGGTGAGAAATCAGCGACGCCTCGGCGACAGTCTGTACGCTCCCAGGTGATGGGCCAAACAATGGACAGTTTCCACGTTCGAACCGACGACCGGGCGGTCGTGCTCGACGCCATCGACCAACCCGCTCTGGTCTCCCCAGCCACCAACGGCTGGGTGTCCGTCTATCCGGTCAGTGGCACCGACAACGCTCCGCTGGCGCATGATGCGCTATCGGTCGCGGTCGATGCGATGGTCGTTGCCTTCTTCTGTTTCGACAGTGACATCGCCGTGGCCGAGCTTGCCCATAACGGCGAGATGGTCACCCTGCTGGTTGCCGCGCACCCGGAAACGGTAACCATGATGATGGGGAGCGTTCCGACCGCACCGGTTCTGGCCGAGGGCGATCAGTTCAAGCTCTGGGCCGACCTGCCGGCCTGGATCAGTCGCCTGGGCCAAGTGGACACCGAGCGCCTCATGGACGTTTTGGCCAAGGACCTGACCGAGCCGTTCGCTGAGACGAGCGCGATCGGGCTCCTGAACGCTTTTGGCATTACGGATGAACGGTTGACCACCGCATACCGGTTCTTGGTGGAAACGGCTGAGCAGGACGGGTTTCTGCACACCTCCACCTCCCGCTGAACGGTCGAGGCACTCACGGCTCCTGATAGACCACGTCGAATCGTTGAAAGATGGTGGCCATGTCAGGGGTGAAGTCGATCCCCAGCGCCAAGTGCACCCGTTGGAAGAACGTGGTGTGGACCGCCAGCCAGTAGTCCCGGGTTCGATCACCTTCGCCTTCGTCATAGGCGAACCGCTCGTCCACCGAGGAGAGGGGACCGACCAGCACATCGGTCAACTGAAGGACGGCCCGAGGCCGGAGCGCACCATCGGTCACGATCTCCAGATCGCCCACTTCGGGAAGCGGCTCCCCGGCGTGCTCGTACTCGGCGACCGAACCTGCGGTGGCTCGCTTTGTCCCGTCGAGGACAAGCGCAATCAGCTCGTCGGCCAGCTCGACCGAATCGCCGAACGCCCACGCATCCGGCTGCGACAGGTCCGGGTTCCGGCCGGTGGCGGCGATGAACCGCTGCCAGAACCGCCCGACCGAGGACGGGTCCGGTTGACCAAGCGAGGGTTGCGGTTCCACGGCAAGACTCTATGCCACGCGCCCAACCACCCGGCCGCTCACGCGCTGTACATTTCAGCATCGCATCGGCGGCGGAACGGTGCTGTGGTGCGTGCCGTCCGGTCGGTGGAGGTGGAGTGTCCGGTCGGGAGCGAGTTTGATGTGCCAGCGGCCTTCGTGAACCCGATGATGATGTGTTGAGCAGAGCGGGACGAGGTTGTTGAGGTCGGTCCTGCCGCCGTTGTCCCATTCGAGGATGTGGTGGGCCTGACACCACCCGATGGGTGCAGTACATCCGTCCCAGGCGCAGGTGGTGTAGAGGGCTTTGATCGCCGCCCATTGGCCATCGGTTGCGGTCCGGTGTTGACGGCCGACCGCCAGCGGCACACCCCGCTTGTCCAGGGTCACCCGGCGGAGGGTTGCGTCGCAACAGATCCGACTGAGTGATTCCGTCGGCAGGTCGTGGCCTTGTTCGGTCTGGCAGATCGTCCGGTCATGACGCCCGGTCGTGATGGTTTGGTGATCGACCACAACCGTCACCGACGGCCGACCCGATCTTGTGGACCCACCGGCCGAGGTCGAGCCAACAACCAGTTCAACCAAGGCTCGCGCGGCGAGGTGCTGGTTCTTCGTCGCACCTTTCTCCGCTGCAGCCAACGAGGCGACCCGCTGATCGATGGTGTTCGTGAGCATCTCATAGCGTTCCGGGTCCAACGCCCCAGCAAACCGACCCATCCCGGTGTCCCGATCAAACCAGTGCCGAAACTCCGACGCCGTCTGCCTCGCCACCATGTCCCCCAGCCCACCATCACCGACGACGGCGTTCGCCTGTTTCTTCACCAGCCGATCAAACGTCTCCGGCGGCATACCAGCCGCCCGGTCGATCAATGCTTGAGCATCAAACCCGGCGCGGTCACGTTCCGAGAGCCGATCCCGGTGGCGGGCAATCGAATCAACCTGTTCACCCGAGATTCGACCGGCCGCCATCGCGTCGACCAGGCCCGGTAGCTCTCCGGCGGCTGCGGCCCGGGCGGCTTCCCGCCTTGCCTGGCGGGCTCCAACCGCCCCCGCAGCTCGCATGGTCTCAACAGCACCAGCCGACCGGCCGGACAGAGCCAACTGATCAGCCCGTGCTGCAACCCGAACCGCCAACGCGTCCAACGCTCGCTGGGCCGCCCGCACGTCACCAAGCAGCACCCGCAGACCAGCCTCGTCGGCATCACCAACACGAACGTGCACCAACCGGCCGGGCAACTCGACCAACGCTTCTTTGGCAGCCACAGACATACACGTCACGCCACTCACCAACCAAACCAAAAGCGGGACCCGAACCCGAGGGGGACCGGGCAATCGGATGAACAAGGGGCGGTGACGCCGAGCTGCGGCGGTCGGCAAGGCCGATCTCGCAGTAGCAACACTCTACCGAACAATCGTTCGAGTTGCAACCCCATGGATTTGGGCATGCTGGGTTGATGCCTCGACGGAATCGGGTTGACCCGTCTGGTGACCTGCACGCCGTCGCGGATCGTGGGTTGTTCACCGGGAACCGAGGGTGCCTGCTCGACGACGACGGCCGCGGCCCGGTCCGACATCACCGCGGCACGCTATGGATCATCTGCCACACCAGCTACCGGGGCTGGCGGCATCCGCTGGATGCACCCCGGACGTGGACACCGCTGTTCTTCCTGGACGACGCGGTGGCCCTTGCCGCGGGACATCGGCCGTGCGGACTGTGCCGGCGGGACGAGTACCTGGCCTACCGCCATGGGGTGACCGTGGCCACCGAATCGGACCGGCCGGTCCTGGCCGGCGAACTGAACCGGCGGCTTGCCGCCGAGCGGCTCCGACGAGGCCGGGGCATCGACCGGGCGGCCGATCGGCGTTGGTGGCCGGCCTCGGCCGCCGAACTGCCGACCGGCACGGTGGTCCGGGTCGCCGACAACGGACCTCCGGTGCTGCTTACCGAACACCACGCCCAACCGTTCGGCTTCGACCGGTGGGGCGAGCCGGTGGGCAGGCCGACCGGCGACGTGTCGGTGCTCACCCCGCCGACCTCGGTGGCGGCGCTACGTAACGGGTTCGAGCCGGTGCTCCATCCCTCAGCGAGCCGATCGACCGGCTGATCACCTCGCGCGCCGCCCCCTCAAGCGAACGTCTACCATCGGCCCACGTCGCAATCTTGCAAAGGAATCCGGACATGACCGAGGCGGCCTACGACGAGATCGCCGAGTGGTATGAAACCGACTTCCTGCCCCACCAGCGTCAGGACGGCGAGAACCGGGAATTCGCGGACCTCATCGGCATCGACCAGGCGATCGCCGAACTGCTCGGTCCCGGCACCGGCATCTGCCTGGAGGTGGGCTGCGGCACCGGCATCTACGCCGAGCGCGTCCGGAGCCTTGGACGGCGACCGGTCGGTGTCGACCTCTCCGCCGGGATGCTCCGTTATGCGGTTGCCCGCTTGCCGGTCGTGCGGGGGCATGCCGCTCACCTACCGTTCGCTACGGGTTCGGTCGATGCCGTGATCGGCGTGATGATCCACTCGGACATGCGGTCCTTCGGCGACGTCGTCGCCCAGATCCATCGGGTGCTCCGGCCGGGCGGCGTGTTCGTTCACGTCGGCGTGCATCCCTGTTTCATCGGGGACTTCGCCGATCGCAGCGAACCGACACGAGCGGTGATCGGCCCCGGTTACCTCGTCGAAGGTTGGACACCGCCGATCAGCCCGACCACCGGTGATGTCGGCACCAGCGGTCAGGTTCGAGACAAAGTCGGAGCAGCTCACTACACCATGGCCACACTGCTCAACATGTTCGCCGAACGAGGCTTCCAGATTGGCCGAACTTCGGAGGGCGGGGCACCAACGCCGATCACCTTCTCCCTGCGGCTGCTCAAGAAGGACGGGCCTTGACCGGGCGCTGACGCGCCCGTGGCCCGTGTGTCGACCGGTCAGTCGACTGCGGTGATTACTCCGCAAAAACCAGGCGGGCGGCGGCCACGTCCTCCAGGGCCATGCCGGCGGATTTGAACACGGTGATCTGCTCCTCGTGATCGCGGCCGGGCGTTTCACCGGAGATCAGCCCGTGCAGGTCGCCTTTGATGTCCTCGAGGTGGAGCAGACCGGACGCCAACGGGATTGCCAGGTCACCGGCGAGTATGCCGTCCGCCCTCGTGTCGACCCAGACGTCACCCCGGCGGATGACGTCGTCGTCGCTCTCCCGCATGGTCGGGGTGAACGACCCGATCAGGTCGACGTGGGCTCCGGGTCGCAGCAGAGCACCCGTGACCAGCGGCTCCGTCGATCCGGTGACGCAGCTGATCACATCGGCCGTCGCAACCGCAGCGTCCAGGTCCGTCACCGCGACCGCCGGATACCCGGCGGACACCAGGTCGGCGACCACCGACTCGGCCCGGTCGGGCCGCCGGCCCCACACGTCGATCCTGCCGTAGCTCCGCACCGCGGCGTGGGCCTGGGCGGTCATCGGGGCCAGCGCACCGGTGCCAACAACGAGCAACCGGTCAGCGTCGGACCGGGCCAACCGCTTGGCGGCGACCGCCGATGCCGCGGCCGTCCGACGGGTGGTCAGCTCGTTGCCGTCGCAGGCGCCCAGAAACGTCCCGTCGGTACCGCTGAACAGCAGCACACCGGCGTTGACCGTCGGCAGGTTGCGCCGACCGTTCTCCGGGAAGAACGTCACCGCCTTCACTGCGATCACCTCACCCGCCACCCAGCCCGGCTTGAGGAGCAGGGACGCATCGGCACCGCCGGGGACCGCCACCGAATGGACGGTGCGCTCCGGCGCCTCTGCACCGTCGGCGGTCACGGTCCGTTCGATGGCGTCGATCAGCGCCGACCACGGCAACAACCCAGCGACCCGGGCCGGTGAGAAGAAGGAGGGCTCGGGCACATTCGGTTCGGACACATTCAGTTCGGAAATATTCGGTTCGGACACGGTCAGATCACCTTCGCTCGGGTCGTTCGTATTCGGGTCGTTGGTGTTCGGGTCGTCTCCACCTGGATCGGTCTCTCAGATCGAACGGAACACGTCGGCCCACTCCTCGATGGCGTCCTCCTGGCCGTGTACCAGCTGGATCACCACCTGGGTGTATCCCGCGGCCTGGAGCTCCCGCATGTTGGCCACCAGCTGGTCGTGGGTGCCACACATGGTGGCGGCCTTGACGAAGTCGGTCGAGTAGAGGTGAGCCTCCTCCGGCCGGACGAACATCAGATGCCCGCGGTGGTTCTGCAGATACTTGGCATCAGCCGGTTCATACCTGTTGTGCTCCACCAGATACTGCTCATGCATCGCTGCGAGCGCCCCCTGCGCTGGTTGACCGCCCATGGGACCCACCTCGTCTGACAGGTTGTGCATGGCCACCGCGGCACCCGGCCCGGCCTGGGCCATGATCCGGGCCCGGTCCTCCTCCGCGTCACCGGTCAGCACCGCGCCGAGAAAGAACAGGGCGCTGTTGAGTGGCTCGGTCCGGCCTGCGGCATCCCAGGCCGCTCGCATCGCGTCCAAACCCTGAGCGGCCCGGGCCATGTTGCCGCTGAAGTTCAGCCACCCCGCACCAAGCTCGGCCGTCATGGTCCGGCTTTTGGGACCGAAGGCGGAGACCCACAGGTCGATGGGATCGTCCACGTTGATGAGGCCGAGCTCCGGATTCAGGAACCTGATCTTGCGGTCCTTGCCTTCGAAGTCCCACTCGATCAGCTCGCCCCTGGCCAGGGCCTGGACCCGTTCGACATACCGGCGGGTCTGTTGCAGCGGAATCGCCCCGAGCCCCATGGTGCGGCGGGCGGTGAACCCGGTACCGACACCGAAGTCGATTCGACCCGGCGCCAGTTTGTTGAGCGAAACCAGGGCGTTGGCCGTCACCGGTTCGATGCGGTTGCTGGGTACCAGGACACCGGTTCCGAGACGGATCCGTTCGGTTTCGTTGGCCGCCAGCGCCATGCAGATGAACACGTCGGGGTTGAGCAGCTGGGTGTCGTAGAACCAGGCGGCGTGAAATCCCAACTCCTCGGCCCGTTTCACCCAACGCCAGCTGTCCACCTCGGACGCCAACGCAATTGAATACTCCATCACATCCCCGGCTCCGACACGTCCGGCTTCGTCACACCCAGGACGGTCGACAAAAGACCGTAACGGCAGGTCCCGCAACGGCGCAACGAGTCCCGCCGACGGGGCCGTCGGAATCGCCCGGCCCTTCGAGTGCCGAGTAGCCTCCCGTTCCGTGGATGGAACGGTCCCAGCCCCGGCAGGGGAACCAGCACCGGCGAAGGAAGCCGCACCGACCCCGGTGCCGGGCTCGACAACGGACGCGTCACGGAATCCGGCTCGGAATCCGGCATCGCTGACACCGACGTCCGTTGCGGAGCAGTGCGACGCGGTGATCCGCGAGATCGAGCGGGCGGTCGTTGGAAAGCGGCCCGTGCTGGAGCTGATCATGGTTGGCCTCCTGGCCGACGGCCACGTCCTGATCGAGGACGTCCCCGGTGTGGCCAAGACCCTGATCGCCCGGTCGCTCGCCACCGTCACCGGACTGACGTTCTCCCGCATTCAGTTCACCCCGGATCTCATCCCGTCCGACCTGACCGGATCGATCGTGCCCGGCCCGGACGACCGGCCGGCCTTCTCCCCCGGTCCGCTGTTCGCCGGGCTCGTCCTCGGTGACGAGATCAACCGCAGCCCGTCGAAGACCCAGGCTGCAGCGTTGGAGGCGATGGAGGAGCGGCAGATCACCGTCGACGGGGTGTCCCATCCGCTCCCCCGTCCGTTCTTCCTGCTGGCCACTCAGAACCCGATCGAGACCGAGGGGACCTACCCGCTTCCCGAGGCCCAGCTCGACCGATTCCTCTTGCGGCTCGGCGTCGGCTACCCCACCCCTGACGACGAACGGGAGCTGCTTCGTCGCCGCGTCGAGCGCCGGACCGACCAGCCGACGCTCCGACCGGTGCTGGAACCGGACGGTGTGCTGGCCATGCAGCAGGCGGTTGAGGACGTGCAGGTCAGCCAGGACGTGATCGACTACGTGGTTGCCATCGTCGAGGCCACCCGGGCCCACACCTCACTGGAGATCGGGGCAAGCCCGCGGGCCGCGCTTGCGCTGCTGCGGACGGCGCGTGCCAAAGCCGCACTGGAGGACCGGACGTTCGCCACACCGAACGACGTGAAGAGCCTGGCTGTACCCGTGTTGGCCCACCGGTTGGTGCTCCGAACCGAGGCCTGGGTCCGCGGGGTGCGAGACCACGAGGTTGTCGAGGAGTGCCTGCAAGAGGTGCCGACACCGACCACCCTGACCGACGCCGACCTGGATGCCACGAGGGGCTGATGATGCTGCGGTCCTCGGTCTCGCCGGCGACCTCAACAACACCTGCGGCCGCTACCACGGCCCGGGATCGGTCCGGGAGCCAAAGCTCCCTCGACCATCGGACCAGTAGCCGGCTGTCGGTTCTGGTGATCGGCGGGGTCGCAGGCCTGCTGGTTGCGATCATCGCCGGGCGGCCGCTGCTGACCATCGTGGCCGCGGCCCCACTGCTGCTGGCCGTCGCCGGATCGCTCCTCCACCGATGGCCGGACCTCGCCGCAACGATCGACTCGCCGGACCGGGCCGTCGAGGGTGACCAGGTCGACCTGCTGGTCCGGGTGACGTCCGCCGTCGGCATCCCGTGGCTCCAGGTCGACATCCAGCTGCCGGCCGACATGCAACCCGTTGACGGGATCCGGCAGGCGATCGTCTCGGTGCCGCCCGGTGGCCGCACAACCGTGCCGTTCCCGGTCACGCTGGCCCGATGGGGCGTCGCAACCCCCGGCCGTGTGGAGTTCGTGGCACGCGGGCCGTTCGGTCTGTTCCTGTCTTCGACCGTCCTCCAGCCCCGGGCGCCGATTCGTATCCACCCCCGGGACGGCAACCGCCCGTCCGTGGTGGTTCCCGAGCGGCTTCGTATGCGGGTGGGAGCGCACCGGTCGAACCGCCACGGTGACGGGTCCGACTTCGCCGAGGTGCGGCCGTTCCGCACTGGCGACTCGCTGCGGTCGGTCAACTGGCGGGTCTCCGCCCGGCAGCGGGAGCGGTGGGTGACCGTCCGCCATCCCGATCAGGCCGGTGATCTTGTGTTCCTGCTGGACAGTTTTCGGGACGTCGGTCCGGAGGACAACCGGCTGGTCCAGCGGGCCGTTCGGGCGGCGATGAGCCTGGCCGACAGCAACCTGGGTGTCCACGACCGCGTCGGCCTGTTGGACGTTGGGCTGCGAATCCGGTGGTACCGGCCGGGCCAGGGCAGGCTCCAGAAGGCTCGGCTCCTCGACGCACTGCTGGAGTCCCAGGCCGAGCCCGGACTTTCGCTGCCGAAGATCGACCAGCTGCCGCTGCACGAACTGGGGGCGGACGCGATGGTGGTGATGCTGACCGGATTGACCGATCCGGACATGTCGCTCCTTCCGATCGAGCTCAAACTCCGGGGCCTGCAGGTGGCGGTCATCGAATGCCTGGCGGACGACCACATCGCCCCGCCGGAGGACCAGGCGACCGAACTGGCGATCCGGCTGTGGCGGGTTCAGCGGGCGGCGAGGAGAAAACAGCTGGTCGACCACGGCGTGCCGGTGATGCCGTGGTCCGCAGACCAACCGATCGAGCTGCCGGTGGCCGCGCTGGCCAAGCAGCGGCCGGGTCCCGGCGCCGGGGCTGCGACGGGGTGGGCACCATGAGTGAGGAACGCCCCGCCCCAGACCGGACCGGAACAGCCAGCCACACCGGAACAGTCAGCCGGACCGGAACAGCCAGCCGGACCGGTACAGGCGGTGCGGTGTTGGCGCCGCCGCCGAACGTGACGCTGGTGACCAGGACCTTGCTGCTGCTTCCCGCGCTGGTCGGGCTGGTGGGCATCGGTGCCACGGTGCTGGCCGGCGTCGCCGGCGGTGTCGTCGATGGACGGCAGGGCTGGACCGCCACGATCGTCGCCGCATTGGCCGTGACCGTTACCGTGGTGACCGGCGGCTCCTACGGCC
>JBCCGJ010000051.1:0-22716 GCA_039029335.1 Actinomycetota bacterium
CCGCTGGACGGTCAGCACGTTGTCTCCGGCAACGGGCAACCACGGGTTCGTCTCGAACCGGAGCACGCCCCGGTCGCCGATGACCGCAAAACCGCTGGTGTTGCCGTAGCTGTCGCTGGACTGCAGCGTGGCCAGAACCCCGTTCCCGAAGCGGATGGAGATGGCGGCGTCCGCGATGTTTCCGTCGTCGTTCCGGTTGCCGACCGCGGCGATCGTCCGGTCGGTGAACGCCCCCGGACCGAAGGTGGTCTGTATGACCAGCTGCAGGAGGGAGACCGGATAACAACCCAGGTTGTAGAGCGTGCCCATTCCCGCCGGGTTGACCACCTGCCAGATGTCCGCCGCATAGCGACCGTCCACGGCCCGAATGGTGCCGAGCCGGCCGTCGGTCAGCAGCTCCACGACCTTGTGGTACAGCGGGTGCGCCAGGTACATCAGCCCTTCGACAAAGAACGTCCCGGCGTCCCGGACCCCGGCCACCAACTCCTCGGCCGTCTCCATGGTGGTGGTCAGGGACTTCTCGGCCAGGACCGCTTTCCCGGCGGCCGCAGCGGCGAGCGTCGGCTCATGATGTTTGTGGTTGGGAAGGCCGATGTAGACCGCGTCAACCTCGGAGGCGGTCACCGCCTCCTGGAGGTCCATCACGCCGCGGGGGATGTTGAACTCCTCCTGGAACGCGGCGACGCGGTCCGCCTGTCGGCCGGCGACCACCACAACCTCTGAGTCGTCGCTGCGGTTGATGGCGCCGATGACCGTCTTGGAGATGAAGCCGGTACCGAGCACCGCCCAACGCAACATGGCCGGGTGTGCCGGGTCGACTAGTGGGCGACCTCGCCGATCACCATCTGGGGCGCGACGTTTGTGTAGTTCGGGACATCACCGATGATCTTGGAGCCGTGCTCCGCCATGGCGGCGTCCCACGCCTCCTGGCTGGTGACGGTGGCCCAGCCGATGGCCGCCCACTCCTTGCCCTTGGTGGTTGAGGCTCCCCAAGCGGTGCAGGCGTCGCCGAGGGCGTCGGCCAGCATCGGCATGTGGGTGGCGGTGTAGTAGTCCATGTCGAAGGTCGAGTCTTCGGTCTTCGGGTACAGGATGTGAACGGAAATCATGGCCGACAGTCTGGCACATCGTTGCCCGGCTCGCCCCTTCGCCCGGCCGGTCGGGCCGTTCCGCAGATGGTGACCCGCTCCCCCCGGCGGACCTGCGGGGCGTAGTCCCAGACGGCGTAGTGCTGGGTGCATCGGTTGTCCCACATCGTCAGCGTCCCCGGTTCCCAGGAGACCCGGCACTGGATGGCCGGGTTGTTGGCGATATGACCGAAGAGGAGGTCCAGCAGGCCCCGGCTCTCGGCATCGGTCAGCCCGTCGATGCGGCTGGTGAACGCCTCGTTGACGAACAGCAGCGGCCTGCCGGTCTCCGGGTGATCAACCACCACCGGATGGGTGGTCGACGGGTAGGTCTGTCCGGCTTTCGGTTCAGAGCCGTACCAGCGAAGGTCCTGCAGGCCGTCGTGATGGGCGGTCAACCCCTGCAGCAACTCCCGGATCGGTGCGGACAGGGTCTCGAACGCCAGATGCATGTTGGCGAACAGGGTGTCGCCGCCGCTGGGCGGCGCCTCCGTCAACAGCAGCAACGAACCGAGCGGTGGAATCGACTCACAGGTCACATCGGCGTGCCACCGGCCACCGTTGTTCCTCCTGCTGGCGCCGTCCGTCTTCACCGTGAAGATCTCCGGGTCGCCGCGCCGGTCGAGGTGCCGTTTCGAAGGATGGACCTGCAGCTCTCCGAAGTGTCGGCCGATGGCCTTGTGCTGGTCCCGCGAGAGGTCCTGATCTCGAAACACCAGCACGTGATGCTCCAGGAACGCAGTACCGATGTCCCGGAGCGCATCCTGGTCCAACCGTGCGAGATCGACACCGGTGATCTCGGCCCCGATCGCCGGGGTCAACGGGGTCAACTCCATCGGCCCATGGCTACCATGTTGTCGCCGTCGCAACCATTTCGAAGCTCCGGCATTCGCAACCTCGACGTTCGGGTGCCAGTGTTCGGGTGTCAGCATTCGAAGGTTCGTAACGCACAGACTCCGGGAAGGCCACGATGTTCAACAAACGGCGAGCAACAGCGATGCTGCTCACGGTTCTCCTGGTCGCTGCGGCCTGCGGAAGTGACGAGGAATCAGCGGGTGGCTCGTCCGCCGGGAGCGACCTTTCCGCGGAGGAGCGCTGCCAGGCCAACCGGGACTACGGCACCGTCACGTTTGTGACCGGGTTCGACTTCGCCGCTGCGGCGGGGATCGTGGAGATCATCACGGCCGACGCCGAGGGGTACTTCGAGGAGCTCTGCATCGACGTCGACATCCAGCCCGGATTTGCGCCGTCCAACGGCGGGCTGGTCATCGAGGGCCAGGCCGAGATGGGCATGGCCGGATCGTTCGCCGAACTGGTCAACAACAACGTGGCGGGGGACGGGGACCTCGTCGCCGTGCTCCACTGGGGCCGGACGGCAATCGAAGCCGTGGTTGTCCCGGAGGGAAGCGACATCTCGTCCTTCGCCGACCTCTGCGGTTCGCTGGTCGGCATCAAGGGCGATCTGCCGCCGTCGCTGCAGGCGTCGGTCGCACTGTCCGGCATCGAGCGGGGCTGCTTCGAGGAGATCCTGCTCGACGGGTTCGACCCGGTCCAACACCTCGACCTGGGCATCGACGCCCTACCGGTCTACAAGTCGAACGAGCCGAACAGCCTGACAAACGCCGGTGTGGGGTACACGCTGCTCGATCCGCTCGACTTCGACGTGCCCGCCAGCTTCGGGGTTGCGTTCGCCAGCGGGTCGTTCCTGGCCGACAACCCGGTTCTCGCCGAGGACGTGGTCCGGGCACTGATCCGGGGTTATGAGTTCGCCGCCGAGAATCCGGACGCCGCGGTCGACCACGCCTTCGAGCTGATCGACGCCGCGGGCAACCCGCTGTTCCTGGCCAGGGAGGCCGAGCTGTTCCGGTGGAACACCGAAGCCGGTCTCATTGCGGACCTCGCCCCCGCCGGGGTCGGGGTCGGGGTGCCGGACACCGAACTCTTCGGGGAGGAGATCGACGCCCTGGTCTCCGCAGGCGTCTTCGCCGACACCCCGGACTGGCAACCGATGGTCAACCGGGACATCGCCGCCGGACTGTACGACGGCACCGACCTGATTTGGCCCGGGAGGTAGTACCACCATGTTCACCGGAATCGTCCAGGGGCTGTGCCCGGTCGTCGCCATCGAGGACGTGGACGGCATCCGCCGATTCACGGTCGACCTCGGACCGCTGGCCGACGGGGTCAAGCACGGGGCCAGCATCGCCAACAACGGGACCTGCCTGTCGGCCACCGCGATGGATGGCGGATTGGTGACCTTCGATGTGATCGGCGAAACGTTGACGGTGACCAACCTCGGTGATGTCTCCGTCGGGGACTCGGTGAACATCGAGCGGTCGATGGCCTTCGGGGACGAGATCGGCGGCCACATCGTGTCCGGTCACGTGTCCACCACCGCAACCGTCTCCGAGATCGAAACCGACGGCCAGAACCGCACCGTGTGGTTCACCACCGAAGCCGAGGCCATGCCCTATCTGCTGATGAAGGGGTTCACCGCCCTGGACGGTGCCAGCCTCACGATCTCCCGGGTCGACCGGCCGACAAACCGGTTTGCGGTCAGCCTGATCCCGGACACGATCGAGAAGACCACGCTCGGCCGGGTTGTCGTCGGGGATCGGGTCAACGTGGAGTTCGACTCCCAGACCCAGGCCATCGTCGACACCGTCCGGGACGTCCTCACCGACCAGACCCTGCGGGACCAGATCCTGGGGACCGAGCAGCCATAATGGTGGCCGGTCCGTCGGCGGGCTCCGGCCGGGGAGTCGAACCGGCCGTCCGGCTGGACAGCGTGTCGAAGTGGTTCCGGGGAGACGGCCGGTCCGGGCGATCGGTTCACGCCCTGACCCGGGTCACCGTGGACATCGAGAACGGTGAGTTCGTCAGCTTCATCGGACCGTCCGGCTGCGGCAAGAGCACGCTGCTGCGCCTCATCGGCGGCCTGCTGGAGCCGGACCGGGGCACCGTGACGGTCGCCGGGATGGCACCGGACCGGGCCCGCCGGCGGAAGCACTTCGGCTTTGTGCCCCAGCAGCCGGCCCTGCTGCCGTGGCGGACGGTCTCGGACAACGTGGCGCTACTCGGTTCGCTGAACGCCCGGGCCGGTGCCGCAGGGATCGACCGGGCCGGGCAACAGGAGTTGCTCGAGCGGGTCGGGCTCGGTGGCTTCGCCGACTCGCTCCCCCGGGAGTTGAGCGGTGGCCTGCAGCAGCGGGTCAGCATCGCCAGGGCCTTTGCCCTCGAAGCACCGGTCCTCCTCCTCGACGAGCCGTTCTCCGCCCTCGACGAGATCACCCGGGCCGACATGCGGTACCTCCTGCTCGACCTGTGGTCACGGGCCGGCAGTACCGCGGTCTTTGTCACCCATTCGATTCCGGAGGCGGTGGCCCTGTCCGATCGGGTGGTGATTCTTGGCGCATCCCCCGGCGAGGTGATCACCACCGTCGACATCCCACTGGCCAGGCCCCGGGCCGAGGAGATCGAAGACGAGCCCGTGTTCCACCAGTTGGTCAGCCAGGTCCGGGCGGCCCTGAAACAGGGTTGGACCGATCGATGAGCGGCCCGGATCGGGCGCCGGAGGCGACCACTGCGGACGTGCCGCCGCCCCCGCCGTCCCGCGGGGTCTCCCGGTTCCTCCTGGCGGTGGCCCCGGTCACCGGGCTTGCGTCCCTGTTCGTCGGTTGGGAGTTGTACGTGCGGATCGCCGGTCTGCGGCCCCTCACCCTCCCGCTGCCGTCCGACGTCCTGGCCCACGTGATCGACAATCCCGGGTTCTACTGGCGGAACGGTCTGGTCACGGGCGGCGAGGCGCTGGCCGGGTTTGTCCTGGCGTTTCTTGCCGCCATGGTCATGGCCACCGGCATGGCCCACTCCCGGTTCGCCGAACGGGCCGGTTTGCCGGTGGTTGTGCTGATCCAGTCGACCCCCGTTGCGGTGCTGGTCCCGGTGTTCCTGCTCTGGTTCGGGTTCTCGCCGTGGACCAAGATCCTCACCGCCGCGCTGTTCGCCTGGATTCCGTTTGTGGCCAATGCCCTGACCGGGCTGCGGGCCATCGACCCGGACACCCACGAGCTGCTGCGGTCGGTCGACGCCGGACCCTGGGAGATCTACTGGAAACTGCGGGTGCCCCACTCGCTCCCCTACCTGTTCTCCGCCGGGCGTATCTGCATCGGCCTGGCCCTCGTCGGTGCGGTGGTCGGCGAGTTCTTCAACTCCCGGGAGGGGCTCGGCAACGCCGCCCGGGTCGCCCAGTCCCGGCTGCTCGTCGAGCAGTTGTGGGGCAGCGTCTTTGTCCTGGCGTTCATGGGGGTGGTGGCGGTCCTGATCTTCGGCGCCGTCGAACGCCGGGTCCTTCGCTGGCACTCGTCCCAAACCCTCATCTGATCGGCCCCGATGGCCGATTTTGCGGGTGGTAGCGTTGGGGTGTGAGCCAGCCCAGGTACAACGTCCACCCGAGCGAGCCGCGCTGGACCCACATCGCCCTCCGCTGCACGGACATCGACGCAACGATCGCCTGGTACGAGGAGTTCACACCGATCCGGCTGATCGATCGCCGGGAGGACGAGGCGGGGTACGGCGCATGGATGGGTATGGAGGGCGAGACCAACAACCCGTTCATCCTGGTGCTGGCCCAGTTCTTCGAGGGGAAGGATCCCTTCGACGAGTCGCCCGCCACCAGGCTCGGCCCGTTCGCCCACCTTGGCATGGAGCTGCCGACCCAGGACGCGGTTGACGCCGTTGCGGCAAAAGGCAGGGCCGCTGGTTGCCTGACCATGGAGCCGACGTTGATGCCCGCCCCGATCGGCTACATCACGATGCTGGCCGACCCGGACGGCAACACGGTGGAGTTCTCCTGGGATCAGGGCGTTTTTGCCGCCCTCCAGGAACGCTGGTCCCGCAGTCCGGACTGAGCGCCTCCGGCCCCGGAAGGGCCTCGATTCGGTCAGCCCCGACCGGACCGGCGCATGCCCTGCGGCGGCCAGATCTCCTCGGGAACACCGAGCTGGTCCATCGTGTCCTGTACCGTTGCGACGAACCGGTCGACGGCGTTCAACGGCGGATCGGCCGGACCGACCTGGGCCCAGGCCGAGAGGGTCTCGGCCAGCGCTTCGATCCGGACGGCGATCACCAGCAGTGGGACCGCACGGCGCTCCTCGTTGGTCAGCGGACCCTCCGCCTCGTACCCCGCCAGCAGTCCGTCCAGGTCGAGACCGGCGGCCGCCAGCCGGGCCAGATCGGCGGTTCGGATGTCACGCACCGGACTGATCGGTTGGCCCGCCACGGTGTCCGGCGTCAGTCCGCGGTCGGCGGTCACCGGGTGTTGCTCCAGGGTCTTTCGCACGTGGTGCAACGGCCCGTCGAGCCGTCTGGTCAGGTCAAGCACCCGACCGACCCTGGCCGGGTGGGGCTGGGCCAACCTGGTCAACGACGATCGAAGGGTCCAGTCACCGTCGTGCGGACTCTCGGCGTAGTTGAGCAGCGACCGGACCTGATCGACGGGCTCTCCGCCCGCACCACCGCCGTCACGGTCATCACCGCCGGACGATCCGTCCCGGTGCCGTTCGGCAAGCAGCTGTCCGAGTCGAACCGCGTCCACGCCGTGAATCCTAACCTCGGGCCGACCGGGTCACGGTTCCGACCGCGGGGTCGACGGGTGACGGTTCCGACGGGGCGGTCCCGACCGCGGGGCCGACCGGGTCACGGAGCCGACCGGGTCACGGTCCCAACCGGGTCACGGGGCCAACCGAGGGGCCGACCGGGTCACGGGGTCACGGTTCGGACCGCGGGGTCAATCGGGTCGCGATGGTCCGGATCGCATCGGCCAGGGCCGGGCCCAGATCACCGAGCGGGCCGAGCGGACCCAGCTGTGCATCGGTGAACAGCGGCTCCGGGGAGGCCAGCCCGTCCAGATCAAGCGGGACCGGTTCCCAGTCGACGCCGAGGAAGTCGTGGATGGCCGGGTCGAGCGGTTCCGGCGGGGTTTCCAACCCCCCGGAGTTGGAGACCCGGACCGCAGTGTCCCCGAGGAGCGCCTCCAACTCGGTGCGCTTGCCGGCCCGGGCGGCGTCACGGCGGGACCGGCGATCATCATCGCCAACGTCCGGTCTCCGTTGCCCGGTGACCGCGGACCGTTCCGGCCCCCGCGGTTGGTCAAGACCCCGCCACCGGAGGAGTTCGGCCTCGTCAAGATCGACCCGGTCGGCGAAGGCCAGAAGGACCGCAACCACGTGTTTGCAAAATTCGTCCCAGTCGGCGCAGCTGCAGCTGAACCCGAGGTCCCGCTCCGGCGGGCAGAGGTCAACCCCGTCGTCGATCAGCCGGTCCACCAACCGCTCGCCCTCGGGCTGCGGGGTGTCCAGGACCTGGCGGACCACGCTCTTGCTCGGTGGGGCGGCGCCAACCGTCGTCTCGTACTCGTCGCCGCCGCTCCCCCGGACGGACGCGATGATCGACCCCTCGGTGATCGACATCCCGGTCACGGACCCTTTTCGGAACAGCGTCCGGCCGCGGCTCACCCTGCCCTCCTCGGCGTAGTTCTCGGCCAGGTCGGCCACCGCCTGGCCTGCCGATGTCATGTACCGGTTCACGCCGGGTCCCCCCGATCGGCGGTGATGCGGTCAAGGCGGAAGAGTCCACGAAGCTCGTCCGTGGTCATCTCGGTCAGCCATGCCTCACCGGAGCTGACCGCCGACTCCGCAAGCGCCTTCTTGTCGACCAGCAGCGCATCGATCCGCTCCTCCATCGTTCCCCGACACACCAGCTTGTGGACAAACACCGTTGCCCGCTGCCCGATCCGCCAGGCCCGATCGGTCGCCTGATCCTCAACCGCGGGATTCCACCACCGGTCGTAGTGGATCACCCGGCTGGCCGCGGTCAGGTTGAGCCCGGTCCCCCCGGCTTTCAGCGAGACCACCTGCAGCGGCGGCCCCTCACCGGATTGGAAGTTCCGCACCATCTCGTCCCGGCCGGTACGGGAGACACCGCCGTGGAGGAACTCGGCCCGGATCCGGTGAGTCGTCGCCAGGTGGGCCACCAGTAGCTCGCCCATTTCCCGGTACTGGGTGAACACCAGGGCTCGTTCGTCCGCATCGAGCAGTTCGGAGACCAGTTCATCGAACCGGTCGAGCTTGCCAGACCGGCCCGCCAACCGCCCGGGTTCCTCACCCCCGGCGGCCAGGAACTGGGCCGGGTGATTACAGATCTGCTTGAGCCGCGTGAGCGTTGCCAGGACAAGCCCCCGTCGTTGCATGGCGCTGTCCGGGGCTCCCAGCAACCTGTCGGCGCCACGTCCTGTGCCACGCCCGCCCTCGCCGCTCGCGCCGGGGCCGTCCTGGTCGTCGCCCTCGCCCGCCATCTTGGCCAGAAAGTCGTCAAGCACCGCCTGGTACAGGCCGGCCTGTTCATCGGTGAGGCCGGCCCAGGCCACCTGCTCCACCTTGTCCGGCAGGTCGGGCACCAGCGACTTGTCGGCCTTTGTTCGCCGCAGGACAAAGGGCCCGGTGAGCCGCTTCATCCCGGCCAGCGCATCCTCGTCCCCCTTCGTCTCGATCGGGGTGGCAAACGTGTCCCGAAACCAACCGACCCCTCCGAGCGACCCCGGATTGACCGCGTCGAGGATGGACCACAGCTCGGTGAGGCGGTTCTCCACCGGTGTGCCGGTCAGGGCGACGAGTTGTCGCGCCTCGAGCGCCCGAATGGCCCGGGCCGCCTTTGTTCGATGGTTCTTGATCGCCTGAGCCTCGTCACAGACCACGATGTTCCAGCGATCGGCCGACATGGCCTCAACATCCCGGGACACCGTGCCGTAAGTGGAGATCACCAGGTCCACGTCGGCGAGCTGCTCCGCAAACGCCTCGCCCCGCTTCCGCGACGCACCGTGGGCGATCAGCACCCGGAACTTCGGAGCGAACGCCGCCGCCTCGGCCTCCCAGTTGTGGACGACCGAGAGTGGGCAGATGACCAGATTGGGCCGATCGCCGGGGTTGGCCACCAGGTGGGCCAGGGTGGTCGGGGTTTTGCCGAGGCCCATGTCGTCGGCCAGGCACCCGCCGAGCCCGAGCCTGGCCAGAAAGCCGAGCCACCCCACGGCCCGACGTTGATACGGGCGGAGCTGTCCGACAAACCCGTCAGGCTCCACGGCTTCGGTGAGCCGATCGTCCGGCAAACCAACCATCAGGTCGGCCAACCACCCGTCGGCCGTTGTGCGGCCGTCGTCGTCGGCCACCAGTTCGATCGCCGCACCGTCTCCGTCCCCCGCGGCATCAGCTGATGCGGCGAGCCGGAGCAACTGGGCCGGGGTCATCGCCGAGTCGGATCGGCGGCGGTCCAGTTCCTCCAGTGCCCGCGCCACGTGGCCCGCATCCACCCGAATCCACGCACCGCGGAGCTGAACCAACTCGGACTTGGACGCCGCCAGAGCCGTCAGCTCCGCGTCGGTCAGCCGTCGATCGCCGAGCGCCACCGACCAGTCGACATCGACCATCGTCTGGCCGAGGTCGGCCGAGAGGCCCCCCTGCTGTTGAGCCCGGGCCGAGCCGGCCAGGTGCACCCGGCGCGGTGCCAGCTCTCGCGGTACCAGCAACGCACAGCCGAGCCCGGCACACCGTTCAACGCCGTCCGCCAGCAGGCGGGTGACCTGGTCGAGGTCGAGCAGCACCACCCCGGTCACGGGGTCGAGATCGGCGAACTCCGGGATCCGCGCCGACAGGGTGACCGCCAGCGTCTCGACCTCCCGGGACATGACCGACAGCGCAGCCTCCGACAGTTCAACACCGGCCGCCGTTGTGGTCGGCTGGACGGTGTTCGCCAGGAGCGCCGACCAGGGAATGGTCACGCTCGGATCGTCGACCAGGACCACCTCGAAGGACACCCGCCACGGCCTCGACCCGCCTTCCGGATCGTCGTCCGGGTCGTCGCCGTCCCGACCGTCCGGCTCCGATTCGGGCAGCCGGAGCCTGGCCCGGCTGCGGAATCCCAGACCGGCGTCGACCGAGACCCGATGTTCGTCGAGGGCCAGACCGATGGCCCCGGCCGCCAGCTCCTGCTCCCGATTGCTGACCGAAACGGCCCGCTCCTCCCGGAGTGCGCCGGTCACGCGGCGGGCGACGACAAGGTCGGCCCGACTGGAACGGCCGAGGTCGGGGTGCCACCCCCCGGTCGTCAGCGCCCACCGTGCTGCGCTGTCCGCCACGTATGCCACGACATCCCGGGCTGCGCCGGCGGGCGCCTCGCCGGGGAACGGTGCCCACACCGCAGGCGGCGCCTGGGCCGCCAGGGAGGTTATGGCCCGATCCACCCCGTCCGTGTGGCGGAGGCGCCAGCCCGCCTCCCAACCGAGCGCAGGGCCACCGGACCGGCCGGTGGCGTCCGGATCGAGGCGCTGGGTCACCATTGGGGCGATCAGCCCGGATCGAGCCAACAACAGGCCGAGGTCGGCGGCGGCGAACATCCAGCGGACCGATGCGGAGGTTTCGGCGACGGCGTGCCGCTCGTTGAGGAACGAGACTGCGGTGTGCTCGAACGGCTGAAGCGACGGGGCGTAGGTCGCCCGAGGCCCTCCGCCACTCGAGCCGCCACGGCGGCCGTCGGCCCCGCCACCGTTTGGCAGGTACAGCGGTGTCACCGCGGAACCGAGCAGGGCAAGCCCGTCATATCCGAACGCCATGGTGACCAGGCTGCGGAGCGCCAGCTGACCGGCGACGTCACCACCGTCCAGCGCCCACAGCACCGGACCGACGCCGTTCCAGCTCATCTGCAGCCGATCGAGTTGTTGCGTCCGAAACGCCACAACCCGACACTATCGACTCAGATCACCTGCGTATTCCCGGGACAGAGGACCAACGGTGATCTCCCGCCCTTTTGGCCAACCGCGCCGGCGATCATGCGCCGCAGCAGCTGGTGGCAGCCGACGAAACACCCCTCAGACGTCGGTGGCCCGAGCCTGCTCGAGCAGGGCGATGACCGCCGGCCGGGCGTCCCCCGCCGCAGCAAGGGGCTCGGCGAACGGCACGCGGGCAAGCCGGGGCGCAGCCGGCGTCTCAACCCGCAGCGTCACGCCGTATCGGTCGATTGCGGTCATGCTCGCCTCGGTTGCATCGGTCAACCCGGCCAGTCGCTGGGCGTACAGCAGGTTGGCGTCGGCGTGATCGTCGTTCATGTGCTCAACGACGGCATCGGCCGATTCGGCGACCGGGTCGACCTCGGCGGCGGCGTACCCCTCGGCGGTCACCCAGCTCATGTGGCCGAACCCGCCGACGTAGCGCAGTTGTGAAACGGCGAGCCGCCAGAATCCGAAGTCCGTGAAGTCCACGTAGTACGCCGCATACGGGTGACGCTCCAGGTAGGCGTCACGGACCGCCGCCTGGTCCTCCACCAGTTCCATGGCGCCGACGAGTGTGCAGCGGGCCATACCGAGCGGGTCTGCGTCGCCGTCGTTCGACGCGGCGGAGATCAGCATGCTGGCCCGACCGTCCCGGCGGGCGTTCACCGTGTGCTCGGCCATGTCGGAGACCAGCACGACCGGGGATCCGTCGGCGTCCGGGGCGTAGGAGACGACGCTCCCGTACGGGTACCCGTCGGCGGTCAGGGTGGACAGCGTGGCCCGGCTCCGCTGCCAGCACAGCGTGCGGGCGAGTTCGGCGTCGGTCGGGAACGATGACGGATCGCCGGCGATGGGCGGCCCGGACTCACCGCCGCCGTGCTGGGCCGGCCTGACCGGCTCGTCGGTCGTGGTGTCGTTCTCGGTGGTCATCGTTCTGCTCCCTGTCCGGATCGTCGCCCGACCCTCATTGTCCCCCCGCTACAGCTTGCCCTGCCGGAAGCCGCTTTTGCCCCATCGGGGCCGGATCGGGCTCAGCTTGTTGTCTCGCCGTCGGCGATTCTGCGCAGCCGGTACACCGCCAAACCGCCGAAGCCGCCGACGATCACCACCGACCAGACAAGGGCCCGCAGTGCGGGACCGCCGACCGGGCCCCCTCTGGCCAGGCCGTCCAGCAGCTCGACGTAGGCGGTGATCGGGCTGATCCGAACGAGCGGTTGGGTCCATCCGGGGTAGGCGTCCAGCGGCACCATGCCCTGGGAGAAGAACAGCAGCAGCAGGAACACGGCACCGATCGGCGGGCCGAGCGTTTCCAGGCTCTTCGCCACCGTGGCCAGGCCAAGCCCGATCCATACCAGGATCGGCCCCAACGCTGCGCCGACAAGCACAAAGGCGAGGGCGCTGAGCGGCCCGTCGAGGAACCGGAACCCGAAGGCGTAGCCGACACCGACGAGCACCGCGACAGCTCCCAGGCACCGCACGACCTCGGCGAGCGCGGTACCGATGAGCAGGGTTATCTCCGAGACGGGTAGCGATCGGATTCTGTCCATGAAGCCGGACTGCAAATCGCCCAGCATGCCGTACGACGCCCCGATCGATCCGAACATCACACCCATCACCACCAGCGTGGGGACCAGCCGCTGGACGTAGTCACCGCCCTCAAACGCCTCGACGGCCTCGGAGAACGCCGCGAGGAGGGTCAGGAGCAGAAGGAGCGGGAAGATGGCGGTGTTGACGATCGTCTCCGACGACCGCGACAGTCGGCGGAGGGCCCGGGCGGCGAACGCGGCAACCTGGGCGCCGAAGCCCGCGATGGTGTCCTGGCCGACTGCGGGGGTTGGAACGGCCGGTGCGGTCATCGGACGGACCGGAGGGCTCGACTGCCGAGGGCGGCGAAGACCAAACAGAGGCCGGCACTCCAGGCCAGTGCAAGGGGCAACGTCTCACCGACGGCGCCGTCGCCGGTCATGGCCCGCAGCGCGTCGATGGTGGCACTCACCGGCTGATATTGCACGAACGGTTCAAGCCAGTCGGGGAAGTCCTCGACGGGGGCGAACCCCGACGACAGCATGATCAGCGGCAGATACGGCATGGACGCGATCGACGCGGCGGCCTCCGGTGTCGGGGCAACGTACCCGATCAGGCCCATACCCAGGGAAACCGCAAGACAGAAGAACAGGGCGACCCCGATGTAGGGCAGGGCCCAGAGCCAGCCCCGCTCGAATCGCATACCGGTGGCCAACCCGAGACCGGCGATGACCACCACGGAGACAAACGCCCGGGACAGGTCCCCGACGGCCCGGCCGATCAAGGGCGCGGCGCGGTGGATCGGCAGCGACAGGAGCCGGGCGATGATGCCGCTTCGCCTGTCATCGGCCACGTAGTAGGCCGAGGACATGGCGGCAAAAAGCATCGCCTGGATGACAACCGTCGATGGCAGGAGTTGCCGGTAGTCGAATCCTCGGGCGTCCATGATCCGCCGGAACACCAGGTTGAACAGGACAAAGAACAGCACGGGGAACACGACGGCACCGACGATGGTGGCCGGATTCCGGGCGCTCTTTGTCATGGCCCGACCGCCGAGGATCCGACCGTCGGCGACGAGGGTCGCCAGGGCGCTCACTCCGATCCACCGGTCAGTTCAAGGAAGACCTCGTCAAGGGTTGGCCTGCGTAAGGAGACGTCGGCAACCTCAATGCCGGCATCACTCAGGCGCTGCAGGATGGACGAGAGGTCGCCGGCTTCGGTGTCCGGAACGGTCACGATGCCCAGGTCCGTGTCAACGGATACACCCTGCCGGTCATCCAGGAGTTTGGCCACCTGCTCGAGCGTTCCGGGATCGACCGGTTTCACAACACACGATTGCCCACCGGCGTTGCGCTTGAGGTCGTCCGGGGTTCCCTCGGTGGCCACCATTCCCTTGTCGATGAGAACGATCCGATCGGCGAGTTGGTCGGCCTCTTCGAGATACTGCGTGGTCAGGATGATGGTCCGACCTTCTGATCGGAGCTCCCGGACCATGTCCCACAGCGTGGCTCGGCTTCGCGGATCGAGCCCGGTGGTCGGCTCATCGAGGAAAAGGATCGGAACATCCAGTACAAGGCTGGCCGCCAGGTCGAGTCTCCGCCGCATACCACCGGAGTACGAGGAGACCCGGCCGTCTGCGGCATCATCCAGTTCGAACCGATTCAGCAGTTCATCGGCGCGGGCGGTCGCTGCGCCCCGCGAGAGGCCCCGGAGCCTGCCGAAGAGAGCGAGATTCTCCTGCCCGGTCAAGGCGTCGTCCAGGGCGGCGAACTGTCCGGTGAGGGCGATCGACCGCCTGACCGATTCCGGATCGGCCAGGATGTCCGCGCCGTCCACCGTTGCGGTGCCGGCGTCCGGTCGAAGCAGCGTGGACAGGATGTTGACGGTTGTGGTCTTCCCGGCGCCGTTCGGACCGAGCAGCCCGAGCACCTCTCCCCGCCCGACGTCAAACGTGACGCCGTCCAGGGCGGTGTTGTCGCCGAAGCGTTTGACCAATCCGTTTACCTGGATCCCTCCAGATGTCATCGAAGGGCCCCGGCCACCATCGCAACCTCGTCCGCGCCGGCGGTGAACAGCAGCTCGAGGACGGCCTCGCGGGCGGCTTCGGCCCGTTGCAGGTCCTCGGTCGGGTAGCAGCAGGTGACCAACTTCATCCCCAGCCCGATATCGACGTTCTGGGTGAGATCCGGCTGCTGGTCGATCGGGAATTGGCAGGTGGCCCGATGGTCGGTTCCGCCCGCTTCGAGTTCCAGATCGATCGGCACCTCAGACAGCATAGAGAATCCGACGGCGCTGTGATGGGTGTCGAAGGGAACGGTGAAGAGGCCGGCGTCGTCGAACCGGGTCAACCCGCTGGTCACAACCTCGATCTGGAGTTCGGAGTCATCCGTCCCCAGCGTCGGGCCGACGACGGTGCTCGGCGTTTCGGGCAGCGCACAGACCTCATGCCGGAACTGACACGGGTGGACCGTCAGCCAGGCATCGTCGCCCATGTCCCACGGTGTGGTGGTCACTTGCAGCCCCGGCCAGCCGGATTGTGACACCAGCAGGCTGATGCCGGGAACCCAGTGGGCCAGGATTGCCGCTTTACGGACGGCGAGCAGACCGGGGGGAACGGCCGACACGGCGCTCATCCCTCACACGGTGTGCGGGCCGATGCCAGGAATCCGCAGTAGGAGTCGCGACTGACCGTCCACACTCCGTCGACCATGGTGATCGTGCCGTCGAGGTCGTTGTAGGCGGCGTTCCCACCAAACAGCACGTCATAGATGACGGTTGCGGTGTCCCCCTCGATGGTGGCGCTGGTCGGCGCAAGCGAGATCCCACCCATCGCCTCACCGGCCCCGATGTACCCCTGGTTGCTGACCTCGAGGTTTGCCGCATCCTCCAGGTGGGGGGCCTTGTCGGCGAACTCGGCGGCCGAGTCGAAGACGATGGCCCAGGCGGCCATGGCTGCGGCCTCCTCTTCGGTCGGCTCGGCGGCCGGCGCAGCGGCGTCCTCACCTTCCGCCTCTTCCTCGGTGTCCTCCCCCGGTTCCGACGCAGCGGCATCCTCGGCAGGCTCCGAGGCGGACGCGGAATCGGACGCGGCCGGTTCCGACGCCGACGCCGAGTCGGAGGCCGGTTCCGATGCAGAGGCCGATGCAGAGCCGTCGTCCGCCGGTTCCGAAGCGGACGCCGAAGCCGATGCAGATGCCGATGCGGAGTCCGAGCCGGAATCCGAAGCGGAAGTACCGGCTTCGGTTGTTGCGTCACTGCCGCAGGCGGCGGCGACAAAGGCAAAAGCGGCGCACAGCGCCATCAGCCGGACGGTCAACCGCCCGACTCGCTTGGTTTCCATCATGGTCACTCTCCCTTGTTCAGATCATCTGGCCCGGAGATCGCAGGCCGACCGACGGCCGGTCCGGTTTGCGGCTCACCCTGGCGGGCGGACCAGATCAGCTCGTCGACGACACAGGCGGACGCGGCCCGCCGGGTCAGTTCGTCAAGCCGTTCTATCAGGTGCGACCCCTCGGCCGAGACCCGAACCGAGGTGACGCCGAGGCACGGATCCGGCTTCAGCATCACGTCGATGCCGTCATCACCGATGTCGGTGGTGTCGATCTCTCCCAGGAGTTCAACGATCCGGTCCTGGCGGAGGAACGTCGCAAACCACCGCCGATGCTCGTCCGGGTCGGTGGACCGCCAGAAACCGTCCTCGGCTCTGGCCAGCGAACCGCCGAGACCGACAACGGCGACCCAGCGATCGGCGGCGGACCGTCCGACCGCGTCGATCACAAACCGCCGCAGGGCGCAGAGGTCGATGTCGGCACCGAGCCGATTGGCCGCAACCAGTTCGCCACCGTCCGCTCGCCGAAGGGTGAGCTCGGCGCCGGGAGCGGTGTGTGCCAATCCCACTGCGAGCCGGACGCTTGCGGCGGCCCGGGTTCCGGCCGGCCAGAGCCGATACGGCTGTCCGGACGAGTCGGTCGGTTGTGGCATTGCGGATTCCTCCAGGTCGTTGCGCGAGGCGAGTTCAGGGGCGAGAGACGGCTGCCAGTTCGCTGCTCAGGTCGGCGAGCAGCTCACCGACCCGTGGACCGTTCCCGAGAAGGAGCTGGTCGTCGTAGGTGATCACCCGTCGGGCCTTCCCCGCCGAGGTGAGGCTGAGGCCGTCGATCTCCAACAGGCCGTCGATGCCGTCGACCGAGGCAAGGCCGGCCGTCGGGACCAGCAGCACCTCGGGGTCGACCCGCAGGATGGCCTCAGCGGTGACCGGGGCGGACTCGTCGAAGCCCAGTTCGTCCGCCACGTTGACCCCGCCCGCCGCGGTGATCAGCCAGTGCGTTGCACTGTCGAGGCCAAGGACGAACTGGGCCGACGTCCCGCGGATGTACAGGGCGGCGACACGAGGGCCATCCTCGTTCGCCGAAGCGATTGCGGCGATTGACTGATCCACGTCATCGGCCAACTCGGCACCCCGGCCCGGCACACCGAGTGCGTTGGCGACCGCCCGGATCTTGTTGCCCGGACCGTCGGCGGTTGCTTCGTTGGGGACGATGACAACCGGGTACCCGAGGGCCCGCAGCTCATCGAGGGTGCCCGGCGGACCGGCGATGTCCGTCGCCAGAAGGACGGTCGGCTCAAAGACGGCGATCGGCTCCGCCGACAGCGCCCGCTGGTAACCGATCTCCGGCAGGGCGTCCGCCTCAGGCGGGAACGTGGCGGAGAGGTCGGTGGCCACGACGTTGTCCCCCAGGCCGAGGGCGAAGACCACCTCGGCCACGGTCCCGTCAAGCGGGACGATCCGTTCGATGGAGTCGATGGTGATCTCCGCTCCGGTGAGATCGGTGACCGTCACCGGCAGGACCGGTTCCGCCTCCGGGGCGGGCGGTTCGGCCTCTTCCTCGGCTGCGGAGTCCTCGGAGTCGGCTGCGTCGGTCGAGTCGTCCGCCGGTTCGTCGGCATCGTCTGAGGACTCCTCCGCATCGGACGGCTCGGAGGCCGATGATGCGGGCTCCGAAGCGGACCCGGAGTCCGAGCCGGATGCGGCCTCCTCCTCGGCCGTGCCCTGGGCGTCAACCGACTCGTCGCCGGAGCCGCAGGCCGAGGCGACAAGCGAAAGGGCGACGAGCAGCCCAAAAGCGATCTTCAACAGGCGGCGAACACGGACCCGGTGGCGGGTTGTCGCCGCAGCAACAGGGTGCTCCCCTTGCTGTAGTCCTTCCACCTACAGGATAGTAGGCAGGCCTAACTCCATATGCAAACACGCCACAAGCACTGTTTGAGTGCTTTTTGGCCTGTTCTTTGGGAGAGATCGGTCCGATCAGACGCAGGCGGTGCCAATTGTCACCGGCGAGCCGTATGAGGCCGCCAGCAGGTCCTCGATCGCATCGATGCAGCCACCGCAGTCGGTACCGGCACCACACTGAGCGGCGATATCGGCGACCGTGAGCCGCCCCGCCTGCAGCAGGTTCCGTATGGCGGCGTCATTGACGGTCTTGCAGTGGCAGATGAGCATTACGCGAACCCCCGCCGCCCGGCCGACCGCTGGTCGACCGATGTCGAGGTGGACCGAATGGCTGTCCCGCAAGATTTCGACATGGATACCGCACACCTGTAGCCAGAACCGCACCCGTCCGCCGAGGTTCCGAACCGAGGATCTCAGCCACCCGGACCGACACCCTCACTGCACCGGCAACTCCCGTGGTAGGCGAGGCTAATACCGTGTGAAAACAGTACCCGCCACAAAAAGGGGAGACAAATGAACCCGCGGTCGACGGCGAGGAGTCGACGCGGGGACGATCAGGCGGTGAGTGCGGCGCCCAGCGCCTCGCCGTCCGCCGGTGGCGGCGGGACAAAGAAGAACCCACCGCCGAGCGGCCGGATGTACTCCTCCAGCACCTCACCGTCCAGGCGTCGTTGGACGGTGATGAATCCCTTCTCCAGGCTCCGTTGGTAGCTGAAGAACACCAGACCCTGATAGAGCTGGTCATTCCCGTCGAATCCGGTCGAGTAGTTGAAGCCCCGCCGCAGGATGCGGTTCTCCTCACTCCCCGGGGTGCGGGGGTTCGCCCTGGCGATGTGGGACTCCAGGTCGGCGAACTCCGGCGTGTCGACCTCTTCCACCATGCCGAGCGGCGCACCGGTGTCCCGGTGGCGGCCGAAGATGTCCTCCTGCTCGTTCAGCCTGGTCCGATCCCAGAATTCAACCATCATGCGGATGACCCGGACCGCCTGGTAGGTCCCACCGAGGGCCCACTCCGGCTGGCCGTCATCCTCCCGGACCCAGACCAGATCGTCCATCAGCGCCTCGTCGGCGCTGTCCAGGTTGGCGGTCCCGTCCTTGAACCCCATGAGGTTGCGGACCGGGGCCTGGCCGGTCTGACGATCAGGCAGCAGGTGGTTGAAGCCCTCCTTCATCCACCGGGGGATCAGCTCGCCTCGTGTCTCGCGCATGATCTGCCGGAACGCGTGAGCTGCGGCGTCCGCGTTGTTGGCGTTGACGGTGATCGACAGGTCACCGTGGCTCCGCTCCGGCCTGACCAGGTAGTCGTTGAAGAACACCGGCATCCGGATCAGCTCCGCAGGGCGCCGATCGGCCAGCCCGAAGCGATCGTCGAACAGCGAAGCGCCGTAGCCGACCACGACAGAGATGCCGGCAGGACCATGCTCGTTTTGCTGGATGATGCCGGTGTCGTAGGGCGGGAAACCGCCGGGCCGCAGCTCGTACGGTTCGCCGCCCATGACCTTCTCGATCGAGTTGCCGAGATCGGCCAGCAGAGATGCCAGCTCGGCCCGGTTGTCCACCCGGACGTCAAGTCCGGAAACAAGGCCGGCCGCCGCCAGCGGGGCGGTCACTCCCGCCTGATGCCGGCCCCGGAAGGGCCACAAATCGGGTTGGGAGACGGAGTCGGGCGATGCCTCTTCTTCACCGTCGGTACAGCCTGCAACCAGGCCGGCTGTCGCCGCCACGGCGCCCACCGCTCCGGCGGTCTTGAAGAACCGCCGTCGGCTGTTTTCGGTCATCACGCCTTCCTCCGTCTCCCCTACCACATGCGATTACTCCAGGCCGAGCACGCCGTTCAGGAGAGAGAGCGACTCGGCAAGTTCACCGAGCGTTGCGGCAAATTCAGACCGCTCATCTTCGGTGACCTCATTGTAATTGACGTACCCATCCTCATAAGAACCGAAGGCGGACAACTGCGAGTTCAGCTCGTCGAAGGAGGCGTTGATGTCGGACAGGAGGTCCGGATCGGCTTCCTCGAGGGCCGGGGTCAGCAGCTCGACCAGTGCCTCGGAACCCTCGACGTTGGCCTTGAAGGCGTAGAGGTCGGTACCGGAGTAGCGCTCCTCCTCGCCGGACAGCTTGCCGTCCGGAGCGGCCACCTCTTCGATGAGCTCCTGGGCGCCGACGGTCAGCACACCCGGTGCCAGTTCAACGGTTCCGGCGGTGTCGGCCAGGGTCTGCAGATCGGCCTCGAGCTGATCGGCGAACGGACCGGCTTCGCTCACGTCTTCCTGCACCCAGAGGTACCACTCCAGCTTGTGCCAGCCGGTGAAGTCCTCGTCCTCGGGCTGGACGCCGTCGTCGGCCCGGGAGTCGACGGCACCGTCGATGTCCTCGATAAGGCCGGCGATGGGCTCGATCCGCTCCCACGGGCGGCGGGAGATCTGGTAGTGGTTCTTCGCGCCCTCGATGTCACCGTCGCGGATGAACTGGGCAAAGGTCGCCGTCTCGGCCTGCATGTCGGCCACCTGCTCCTCGACGTAGGCCCGGTAACCGTCGACGGCGTCGAGGACAAGCTGGTTGTCCGTTGTTTGGGCGACATCCTCTTCGGAGATGCCGGTACCGGAGCCGGACGCCGAGGCGGCGGCATCGTCGTCGTCGCTACCGCAGGCGGCGAACAGCAGCGCAAGCGCTGCCAGCAGGGCGGTGAGACGCACGCGACCCGACCTCCCTGGCAGTTGTGTCAAAGTCATTGGTATTCCTCTCCCTGCTGAGAAACTCTCGCTCGCTCAGCCGTTTATGGACATTCGATCGTTAGATTAGGCATGCCTAATGTGATTACCAACCGCATGCATGGTGAAACGTCCGGGATGGATTGCCGGAAAGGGAATGGCAAGCCTTCGATACCGTGTTCACGGCATTGATGTGGTAGTCGTGATCGACAACGCGAGTACAGGAGACGGACGGATGCGGAATCGATGGTTGTTTGTAGGCCTCGGCGTGATGCTGGCGGTTCTGGCCGGAGCATGCAGCAGCGAGGACGAGGAAACGATCCGGATCTACTCCGGTCGCCACTATGACCTGGAGGAGGCGTTTGTCCAGTACGCCGAGGAAACCGGGGTCAACATCGAGTTCCTGACCGGTTCCGACGCCGAGTTGCGGGAGCGCATCGCCGCCGAAGGTGAGGACACCGAGGCGGACATCTACATGACGGTCGACGCCGGCAACCTGGCGATCGCCGCCGAGCAGGGCCTCTTCGCCGAGATCGACTCCCCCATCCTCGAGGGGGCGATGCCCGACAGCCTGCAGGACCCGAACGGCCAGTGGTTCGCCTTCAGCCGCCGAGCCAGGACCATCGTGTACCACCCGGACCGGGTCTCCGCGGAGGAGGTGCCGACCACCTACGAAGAGTTGGCCCAGCCGGAGTGGGCGGACCGGGTCTGCCTGCGGAACTCCTCGAACACCTACACCCAGTCGCTGGTGGCCAGCCTGATCGCCAACGTCGGCTACGACGATGCGCTGACCATCGTGGAGGGCTGGGCGGACAACGCCGAGATCCTCCCGAACGACGTCATCGCCCTGAACACGGTGGCCGAGGGCGGCTGTGACGTGGCAATCGTCAACCACTACTACCTGGCCAGGCTCCTGGAGGACGATCCGGACTTCCCGGTCGAACTGGTCTGGGCCGATCAGGCCGGGCGAGGCACCCACGTGAACATCTCGGGCGCCGGTGTCACCAAGTTCGCCGACGACCCGGAACTGGCCCAGGACTTCCTGGAGTGGCTGGCCACCGAGGGTCAGAGCATCTTCGTCGACGGCAACCACGAGTATCCGGTCAACCCCGAGATCGCCCCCGAGCCGCTGATCGCCACCACCTTCGGCGAGACGTTCCTGGCCGACTCGGTCAACGCCTCGGAGTTCGGTGGGCTCAATGCCGAAGCCGTTCGGCTGCTGGATGAGGCCGGATACCGCTGAGATCCGCCGGTGACCGCCTGAGCGTCGCCGGCTGGCCCGCAACCTCACTGCTGGTTGCGGGCCTGGTGGTCGCCCCGATCGCCTTCCTGGCGGTCAGCATCCTCAACCCCAACACCGAGGTCTGGCGGCAGCAGTGGGAGACCCGCCTACCGGGACAGCTGGTGGAGACCGGCGTCCTTCTCGTCGGGGTCGCCGTTGGCACCCTGGTGCTCGGCGGGAGCCTGGCCTGGTTGGTCACCGCCTACCGATTTCCCGGGTCGCGGGCGTTCGGCTGGCTGCTGATCGCGCCGCTGGCCATGCCCGGTTACGTCCTCGGTTTTGTGACCCTCTCGGTTATCGGGTTCACCGGCCCGATCCAGGGTTGGTGGCGTGACACGTTCGGCCAGGACGCCTGGTTCCCCCCGGTCCGGTCGATGGGCGGCGCCATCGTCGTCCTCACCCTGGTCCTGTACCCCTACGTGTTCCTCCTGACCAGGGCGGCGTTGGCCGATCAGGCCGGCGCGGCGTACGACGTCGCCAGAAGCCTCGGAGCCGGCCCGGTCGAAGCGGCCCGTCGGGTGGCGCTACCGCTCCTCCGGCCGGCGATGGCCGGCGGGGTTGCGGTGGTGATGATGGAAACGCTCACCGATTTCGCCACCGTGCAGTATTTCGGTGTGGACACGATCTCGGTCGGTGTGTTCCGGATCTGGCGAGGCACCTTCGACCGCGATTCGGCAAGCGAGTTCGCAACGCTTGTCCTGGTGGCGGCCCTGCTGATCATCGGGCTGGAACGACTGCTCCGGGGTCGGGCCCGCTTCGGCCAGGCCGGCGGCCGAGGGGCCGGGCTGACCAAAACGGAGTTGCGAGGCGGGAGGGCCGTCGCCGCCACCGGTTTCTGCTCGCTGGTGCTGCTGGCCGCCATCGGTGCGCCCTTCGCCCAGCTGGTCGCATGGGCGATCGATGAGGCCACCGGACCCCGTGGCACACCGCTGGTGGACCGGTTCGTCGAGTTCCTCGGCAACTCCGCCATCCTGGCCCTCTTGACCGCCGCGGTCTGCATCGTCGCCGCCGTGTTGGTGGCAAAC
>JBCCGJ010000052.1:0-22349 GCA_039029335.1 Actinomycetota bacterium
AGTCGGCGCCGGCCCGTCGCCGTCCGCCGCGTACGGTTGGCCGCTTCGGCTGTCGGCCCTCATCATGGTCATCACCTACGTGCTGGCCGGGGTGGCCAAGCTTCGGTACGGGGGGATCGACTGGATGCTGGGTGACACCCTTCAGAACCACGTGGCGTACTCGGCGGCTCGACTGGAGTTGCTCGGCGGCACCCCGTCACCACTGGCAGGACCCCTTGTGGACCGGGCGTGGCTGTTCCCGCCGTTGGCCGCGGCCACCGTTGTCCTCGAGCTGGCGGCCCCGGTCGCCCTGCTGCGCTCCCGTCTCCGCACCTGGTGGGTGGTCGGGGCATGGTTGATGCACGCCGGGATCGTCGCCCTGATGTTCATCGTGTTCCCCTATCCGCTGTTCGGTGTGGCGTTCGCCCCGCTGTATGCACTGGAGCGGTTGCCGGGCGCGATTCGGGCTCACGTCGCCGGAAAACGTATCAGCGAGGCGGCCACTGCGCTCTAGTAGGTACGCCGCGATCTGCGGACCAGCCAGCAGGGACTCAGGAGGAGAGGATGTCGACCGTCGACTTTGCCGAGCTGTACGCTCGCCGAGCCAGGGCATTCGAAGGAAAACGGGAGACGGTCGCCGGGGGGCTCGCCCTATCCGGTGGCGGGTTTCGGGCGATGCTGTTTCACGTCGGCAGCCTGAGACGGCTCAACGAACTGGGCGCACTCGATCCGCTGCACCGCATTTCCAGCGTCTCGGGCGGGTCGCTCACGTCCGCCCGGCTCGCCCTCGACTGGCAGCGGATCGTCGGGCCCGCGGCGGTGGCGTCCGGCTTCGACGACTTCCAGAAGCGGGTGTTCGACTTTGCCGGGAAACGCATCGACATCGCCTCCGGGCTGGTCGGCATCGTTCGGCCGCGACGGTCGATCTCGGAGTCGGTGGCCAAGCGCTACCGGCCACTGCTCGGTGAGCGGCGGCTTTCCGAGGTGCCGGGGGCGAAGCCTCGGTTCGTGTTCTGCGCCACCAACCTGGGGACCGGTTCGCTGCTTCGGTTCGCCGAGCCATACACCGCGGACCGTCGGGTCGGCCATCGGAAAAACCTCGATCTCCCGCTGACCACGGTCGTCGCCGCATCATCCGCGTTCCCCCCGGTGCTCTCGCCGATGCGGATCGAGTTGGAGAAGGACGTCGACGATCTCACGCAGCAGTGGCCGGATGACCCGATACCCGAGCTCGCGGGGACCGACTACGCCCGGTACCTGGAGTTGAGCGACGGCGGCGTCTACGACAACCTCGGTGTCCAGCCGCTGGAGCGATACCACACGATGCTGGTCTCCGACGGCGGCGGGCCGTTCGAGTACGAGGACTCGGTCAAGTCGGATTGGGTCCAGCACATGATCCGGACCATGAAGGTGATCGACAATCAGGTTCGATCCCTCCGTCGGCTCGACCTGGTGACCGACATGAAGAAGGGGCGGCGCCGGGGTGCCTACTGGGGAATCAACACCGCCTACAGCGAGTACCCCGATCGGGTGTTGGACATTCATGACTCCTGGTCCGAGTACCTCAGCCAGGTGCCGACGCGGCTCCACAAGATCGACCCGACCGTCCGAAAACAGCTGATCAACCTCGGCTACGGCCTGGCCGATGCGGCGATCCGGAGCTACGTGGTCGACGAAGACGATCGGGAGAAGTTGCCAGAGGTTCGGCTCCCGTTCGAGGACGAACCGCTGTCCGGCCCGGCCCCGCTGCCGTTCGGCAAAAAGCCGGTCTGGAAGTTCTGGTAACCGACGGAAGGCGCCATCCGCCCGGACGGCCTTCGTGGGCGGCGCGACTCCAACGGTCGGAACCGGATGGGTAGTCTGACGATTGGACCTGCCCGGCCACTGCGAAGGAGGTCCGGATGCGTCGTGGCCTGCTCGTATTGCTTACAGCCGCGCTGATCATCGCTTTTGCGGGCTGCACGTCCACCGGGGAGGACCCGGTCGAAGCGGCCGAGGTCGACGACGTTGCCGTAGCGGCGGAACCGGGCGTCGATGGAGCGGCTCCGTCACCGGCGTTGACGTCCGCCTATCTGAACAGCGTCCTGATGGCATACGTCCGGTGTATGGAGCCGGTTCTCGACGGGTTTGTTCGAGCGAACTTCGATCGATACGTCGGCCTCCGATTCCAATATGGACTGCCGGATGGTCGACCGGATCCGGAGACGGCGGACGAACTGGCCCGCGGGTGCGAGCAGACAAGTGGACTTACTGCGGCGCTTGACAAGTTCGCGCCGACCTACGTCCTACCTCTCGAAGGTCTCCGAGCCATCCAACGAGATCTTCAATCGTGTTTCGCAGCCGCCGGCGTTTTAACACCGGAGGGTCTTGACGACGCGGACACGGTCGACGAACTACTGGTTTCGATGTCCGACGGGTCGTCGTATCTGGAACGATCCGCCGACCCCGAAGCACTGCTGTCTTGTATCGACGGCGCCCTCTACGGCTCGCAGATTCGGTTCTGAGTGGCGGCGCCTGATCAGCTGGCCGCGTCGAGTTCGGCGATCAGTTTCTTCGGGGCGGTGAGGCGGTACGACGTGTCGAGGAGTTCGATGATCTCCTCCCAGTCGGTGCTGTCATCCAGGTCGATCGCCCGCCAGCCGGACGGTCCCCAGTAGGCGGGGATGAAGAAGCGGTCGTCCTGGTCGAGGGCCGGTCGCTCGTCGTCGTCCGGCATGAAGATGACGGCTTGGTCGTGGGCGCCGGAGTTATGGTCCCCTTTGGTCACGGCGCCGTAGCTGGCGAAGATCTTCTTGGTGAAAAAGCACGGCCGACCGTGCGACACCTTCACATCGGCCCCGGGGAACGCCAGGCAGATCTCCTGCAGCTTTGCCAGGACGGGGTCGTCGTTGTCGAACATCTGCGGATGACTCACGGCCACCAGCGTAGATCGGCCGCGGCACTCTGATCTCGCCGGGCGGGATCGATCCGGGCGATCAGCTCGGTCAGCGACGAGATCTGAACGGTCGGCGCCGGGAGGTCGTCCGGCCACGGGCGGCCGCGGGTGACCCACGCGGTGTTCACGCCGACCGCTCGACCACCTTCGATGTCGTGGATCGCTGAGTCTCCGACCATCCAGGCTCCGGCGAGCGGTGCTCCGGTCAGCTCGGCCGCCCGGTGGAAGATCTCCGGGGCCGGCTTCTTGATGCCGAGGTCGCCGGAGACCACCACCGCAGCAACCAGATCCCGGAATCCCAGCGTGTCGATCTTGGCGTGTTGCTGTCGGGACGAGCCGTTGGTCACCAGGGCCGGCGTCCAGCCGAGTCCCCGCATCGCCCTCAGGCAGTCGACGGCTCCGGGGATCGGCGCGGCCAGCTGCACCACCCTGGTCTGGTAGGCCTCCAACAGGTCGTTGACCGGTGATGCAAGCCGGTAGCGGTCCCGGATGGCCTGGAACACCTCCCGGCGATCGGAGTAGCCGTCGTTGTCGAGCTCCAGGATCCATTCGCCGGCGTTCGGTGGCAGGTCGTACGTCGAACAGAACTCGGTCATCCAGGCCGTGACCGCGGCCTGCCGATCGGCCAGCGTGTTGTCCAGGTCCAGCATCACAAGCACGGTCCGATCACAGCACGCCGGTTCAGTCGCCGCATCGGATTTTCGCAACCGCATGCATGGGCGCGGCACCAACGGTCAGGGCTTGTCGGGCTAGACAGAACACATGAGCGTAAAAGAGAAGACCGCACTGGTGACCGGCGCCGGTTCGCCGTCGGGGATCGGTTGGGCCACCGCGGTGGCGCTGGCCGAGGAAGGCGCCCGGGTTGTGGCCACCGACGTTGACGGACCGGCGGACGGGTCCGGGTCGAGCGGGGAGCGAGGAATCGACCGACTGGTCGGGGAGATCCAGTTCCGGGGTGGCCAGGCGATCGCCGTCCCGGTTGACATCACCGATCGCCAACAGATGCGGCGATGCCTGGACCTCGCCGCCCGCTCCTTTGGACCGGTTGACATCCTGGTCAACAACGCCGCGACGATCAGCGGCGCAAAACCGTTCCTCGACATCACCGACGAGGAGTGGGATCTCAGCTACCGGGTGAACCTGAAAGGCACGGCGGACTTCTGCCAGGAGGTGTTGCCGGGCATGATCGATCGGGGTGCGGGCGTGATCGTCAACGTCGCGTCAACCGGGGGCCTCGGCGCCGAGGCGGGATTCGGCGCCTACACCGCGACCAAACACGCGGTCGTCGGGATCACCAAAACCATCGCCGCCGAGTTCGGCCGATCCGGCATCCGCTGCAACGCTGTCTGCCCGGGCTTTGTGGCCACCGACATGCACCAACAGGCCACCAGGCGCCTCGCCGAGGAGGCGGGGGTGACGATCGAGGAGATGGGCCTCCGGCGTTACGAGGCGGTGGCGATGGGGCGTCCCGCGGATCCCGTGGAGATCGCCGCGGTCATCCGGTTCCTGGCCGGTGATGCCGCCTCGTACCTGACGGGCGCGGCGATCCCGGTTTCCGGGGGAACGCCGGTTGGCCTGTAACCACCGCTGCCGTCGAGCGGGTCGGCTATCAGTCGGCGGGGAACGGAAGCTGGAGCCACCACCGTCGATCGGACAGCTCGATCTCGGTGACCCATTTGACCCACCATGGTCCCCGCCGTCCGGGGGCCACGATCCGCACCGGTGCGCCGTGACCCCGGCGGAGCGGCTCGCGGTTGTAGCCGAAGGCAAGAAACGTCTGGTCCGCGTCGGTCAGGGGGAACAACCGTTGATACCCGGTGGCGGAGCGGACCAGCACACTCCTGGCCCGGTCGACCTCGGCCCGGGGATCGAGGTCCCCGACCGGCTCGATCGACTCGAACAGTTCGGTGAAGGAGATCACGTCCCACGACTGGTTGCTCCACCAGCCGCCGGTGCAGTCCAGTGCAGCTTCAACCGCCCGCACTCGACCCCGCAGCGGATCCAGGTCCACCGGGATACCGCCGACGGTGAACGGCCAGTCGTCCGGATCGAGCGTCGGCCGTCTGTCGTTGATCCACGATACGACGGGCATGGCCTGGGGGTCGAAGGAACCGATTTCGTGGGAGCCGGTGAACCGACGGTCACCGCCGGCTGCCCCGACCGCCCGCGTGCCAAGCTCGACGGCACCGACGGTTGTTGCCGCGATCCCGGCCGCAACACCGCCACCGAGGAACATCCGGCGGTCCAGGTTCACGGCCCTGGTCCTGACCGGTCTGGCCAGCATGTGCCACAGCAGGAGGGGCACCGCAACAAACGCCAGCAGGAAATGGGTCCACAGCGAGGTCCAGTACCCGACGCCGTACCAGAGGCCGGTTCCATGGAGCAGGCCGAGCACGATGATCGCCAGGATCAGGCCGGCGAAGATCAGGGACACCCACCGGCTGGTCCGACCCCGCCGCAGCCCGACCCGGACCGACCCGTTGGCCTTGGCCGGCGTCAGGACCAGCACCATCACCCCGAACGCCGCATGCAGGAACGTCCACAGCCGTGCCCACTCGGTGCCGACCGCCCACGAGACCAATCCGGTCACCACCGCACCGATCACGGCAACCGCAAGCAGGGTGTTGACCTGGGCGGCGGTCAGTGCGGTGAGGTGCCTGGTCGGCGACTTCGACATGTCTCAGACGCTACGACCTCGACCGAGGTCCAGGTCAAGTGGCCATGTGCTGAACTGGAGCCATGACCGCAGCGCCATCGTCCCCGTCAGGACAGTCAATCACCATCGGTGGGCTCGCCGAGCGGGCCGGCCTGCCGATCACCACGATCCGGTACTACGAGAAACGGGGACTGCTCGATCCGCCGGGCCGGGTCGGCGGCAAGCGGGTCTACCGCCCGGACGTACTGATGCGGCTGATGGTCATCCGCTTCTGCCGTATTGCCGGGCTGACCCTGGAACAGATCGGTGACGTGGTGAATGACACCAGCCCCGGTCGCCGGATCACCAAGACCATTGCCGCCGAGCGGGTGGCCGACATTCAGAGTCAGGTCCTCCAGCTGCAGTTGGCGGAGCAGATGTTGCGGGCGGCGATCGACTGCGTGTGCCCGTCGGTCGAGCAGTGCGAGTGCGGTGCGATGGACGACGCGACCGGCCGGATGCAGGCGGCAGGCCTCGGTGATGCGGCTCCGGAGATCAACGGCTGACGAGTTCTTCAAGGTCGGTGATGGATCGGACCGTGAGGGCCCGGTCGACCCGTCTTGCGTATTCAGCCATCTCGCCACGTCCCAGGGTCCACGCACCCTCCGGCTCGGGGGAGACCCATGTGGTTGAGGCGCTGCGGTTGGCGAGCCGCTCGATGACGTCGAAGGCCGGGTCCTGTCCATTACACCGACCGTCGCCGAGTATCAGGACGTGGGTGTCCGCTGTGACCCGGTGATACGAACGGGCCCACCACTGCCGGAGCGCAAGACCGGGATTCGAGTTGGCGTCCACGTCCACCAGACCGATCACACGCTCGATGGCGTCGGCCGGATCGGCGACACGCAGCGCATGGTCGATCGAGACACATGAGTCGACAAAACCGAAGGCCCGCAGTGATCCCCGCATCGACCGGAGTAGGTGAACCAGGTGCAGGACGAGCCTGGCTGTACCCCGGACCGACATGCTCAGGTCGACCAGCACAATAAGCAGCGGCGCGCTCTTTCGTCGCCCCCGGTGGCGCAGATCTACCGGTATACCTCCGGAGGTCACGGCGCTCCGCATGGTTCGGCGGAGGTCGACCGCGCCGCTCGGGGACCGGGCCGGCCGCCACGACGGTGCACCGTCGAGCTGACGGTCCAACCGACGGACGTAGCCTCGGAGCAGGGCCTGCTCCTCGATCGAGAGCGGCTGACTCAACGCCCTGACCCGGCGGGGCGACACCACGGCCTCGACGTGCCGTCGCCGCTCGATCGCCTCGGCCAGGGCGGTCCTGGCCAGCTCCAGGTGCGCATCCGGCGGGGCATCCGGTAACTCAACCACCGCCAGGTCCCGGGACGACTCGACCATCTCGTCGCTCTCACCGGGCGGCGCCGGGGCAAGCTCGCCGGTTGCCGCCACGGAGATGCCGTCGTCCGGTGTCGGAACGTTCTCTCCAGGCCGAACGGCGGGGGAGCGGTTGCCCCTGGTTCCGGCCTCGGCGTCGTCGACCTCGGTCGCCTGGTCTCCGGTCTCGATGGTGAGCGAGTCTTCGGTGTGGATCCTGGCCGCATCGACCGTCTCGGCGTCAAGGGTGACCGAGGGGCTTCCCCTGTCGCCTGTTTCGCCGATGGCGTCTGCCAGCTTGAGCTCGTGACCGGAGAACCACTCGTCGAAGAGACGGTCAAACCGTTCGGGGTGGACGGCGGCCCCGGCGATCGTCAGCTGAAGTGCTCGGCGGACGTCGTTCCGGTTGGAAAGGTCGGTACGCGTGAGCGCCCGGGCGGCATCGATCAGTTCGGCCGAGCCGACGGCGACCCCCGCGCTGCGCAGCAGGGCGGCGAACCCGCACAACGCAGCGATCATGGCTGCTCGGCCATGAGTTCCCTCCTGGCCATCGCCACATCCCGGCTTCGTTTGACGATGGTCAGCAGCGTCCGGTCGATCGTCTCGTCGTCCAGTTGCTCGGCGGCCAGCACCAGCAACGCTCGGGACCAGTCAAGGCCCTCCGACACGCCCGGCGGCTGCTCCAGTCCCAGGTTGCGGAGGCGGTTGAGGGTGTTGACAACGTCGGTCTGCAATCGATGGGTGATGCCGGGTACCGCGGTCTCAATGATCCGAGCCTCCCGCTCAGGGTCCGGATATCCCAGGCCGATGCGGAGACAGCGCCGCCTCACCGCGTCCGCAATTTCCCGTGTCTCGTTCGACGTGATGAAGACCCACGGGTCGGACCGCGCCGTCACCGTGCCGATTTCGGGGATCGTCACCTGGCGTTCGTCGAGCGTCTCCAACAGCAGTGCGTCCAGAGCGTCGTCCGCCCGGTCGAGCTCGTCCACCAACAGCACAACCGGTTCGGGTGACCGAAGGGCCGTCAGCAGTGGACGCTCCAGCAGGAACTCCTCGGCGAACAGCGCCCGCGTGGTGAGATCGGTGGGGGTGTCGGCCCCGTCACCGCCGTTGCCGAGCAGTTGGGTGGCCAGCAGCTGACGGCCGTAGTCCCACTCGTACAGCGCCTGCTGGGCGTCGAGCCCTTCGTGGCACTGCAACCGAATCAACTGCCGGCCTGCGGCCGCGGCGACGGCACGGGCCAACGACGTCTTGCCGACGCCCGGCGGACCCTCCACCAGAAGGGGTCGGCCGAGTGCAATGGACAGGTGAACGGCGGCCCCGATGTTGACGTCGGCCACATACCCGACGTCTGCCAGACGCTCTGCGACCTGCTCCGGGCCGTCGCCCAACAAGCCGTTCCCCACCGCACGTGCGCCCGAGTCCGTCACGAACGGGAGCCGACCAGCGAGTCGGCCATGAGTGCCGACATCGATTCCGGTGTCATGATCCGGGGATTGGTCGGTGTGCAGACGTCACCGAGCGCGTGAGTGGTGAGGTGTTCGATGTCGGCCTCGGATGACGAGACGGCGGGGAACCCGTTCTGCCCGACCCGACTCTTGGTGTAGTCCGGCAGGTTCGTGAAGTTGTCTGGAATGCCGACGTCTGCGGCAAGACGGTGGACCCCTTCGATCGCAAGATCGGCTGCGGCCACATCGCTCATCCCGTTGGTGTTGTAACCCATCGCCGCGGCCATCCTGGCGAACTTCGGGTAGTTGGCGGACACGTTGTGTTCCCACACGCGGGTGATCGCGATGCCGTTGCCCATCCCGTGGTGGGTGTCGAACTTGGCGGACATCGCATGAGAAATGGAGTGGGTGATGTCCAACCCCGCGGAGTTGAACGCCAGCCCGGCGATGTACTGGGCCTGCATCATCTGCTCCCGGGCGACGGGGTCGTACCCGTTGCCGACGGCGGTTGGCAGGTATTGGAAGGTCAGTTCGATCGCCTGGAGCGCGGCACCGTGGGAGGCGACGTTGTCGAGAATGGAGACGTAGGCCCCGGCGGCGTGGGCCAGAACGTCGAACCCGCAGTAGGCGGTGAGGTCGGCAGGCACCGGCATGAACAACACCGGATCGTCGATGCACATCGACGGTGAGATCTGATGGGCGAAGCTAGCGAACTTGTGGTTCTCCGGTCCACTGGTGGTGTCCGTGATGACAAACGCAAAGCTGGTCTCGGAACCGGTCCCGGCGGTGGTCGAGACGGCGAGGTGAGGCGGCAGGACCGGGTTGTCGAGCTCGAGCTGGCCCTTGAAGTCGTTAATCGTTCGACCGTCGTGGGCGGCAACAACCCGAGTGGCTTTTGTGCAGTCGTGGCTGGAGCCACCGCCGAGGGAGATGAACCCGTCGCACCCCGCGTCGATGTAGGCGACGTGGGCGTCCATCACGTTGTAGTCCTTCGGGTTGGACTCAACGCCGTCAAAGACCTCGACGCTGACACCTGCCGCCTCAACGATGCCGGTGACCTCTTCGACGATCCCGGTGCCACGCAGGCCGGTTGTCATCAAGAGCGCTCGGGTGATGCCCACTTGGGCCGCAGAGACGCCGATCATCTCGTGTGCACCGGGCCCCATGAGCGCGGCCGGAGTCGGGTGGATGTTCTTGATCGGAAAGAGATTGAGGCGACTGATATCCATGCCAGGGAGCGTAACTGAGAATGAGAACCAGTCCCTATTTGAGCGCGGTGAGGCGACAACCGGGCCAGGGCGACGTCACGGCTGGCAGGTTGGGCCGGGATTACGGCGGGATAGGTCTGTGTCGGCGGTTCAGCCGTCGAACTCGCCGGCTTTGACCCCGGCGACGAATGCGGTCCACTCCTCCTGGGTGAACGTCAGCGTCCCGCCACCCGGATCCTTTGAGTCCCGGACCCGGATGTCGGCCTCCGAGATGCTGACCTCGACGCAGTTACCGCAGCACGGGTTGCAGTAGCTGGACTTCTGCCAGTCGGGTTGTTCGGTCATGGTGGTTCTCCATTCGCTCGGCGTTGCGATATCGGCGGATTCTCCGGTCCGGACCTCTCGAAATTCGGTCCTAGAACTCGAGGTCGCAGGACAGGTCCCACGGAGGGAGTGGGTCACGGAATCCGGCCCACGCCTCGGGTCCGCGTTCGAACTCCCGCCCGGTGACGATGCAGCGGTCAAGCCGCCTGCGGATGGCCGCCTCGTCCATGTCGGCCCCGATGAACACGATCTCGGTCTGACGATCGCCCACAAGCGGGTCCCACCGTTCCTGGAGGTCCGCCCGATCCTCTTCGGTCTCGAACTCCCACTGATCTTCGGGTATCGCTGCGTGCCACAGCCCCATCGGTTCGAGCATCACCGACAGGCCGGCCTGGCTCCACAAGGCCTGTACATCCGGCCGGGTGGCCAACCAGAAGAACCCCTTGCTCCGCAGAACGCCGGACCAGTCCTTGCCGAGCTCCTTGGCCAGCCGCTTCGGGTGGAACGGCCAGCGATGCCGATAGACGAACGAGGTGATGCCGTACTCCTCGGTCTCCGGGACCTGGTCCGCACCGTTGAGCGCCTGCACCCAGCCCGGTGCGGTCTCCGCCTCCTCCTCGTTGAACAGCCCCGTGTCCAGCACCGCGTCCAGTGGGACGTCGCCCCGTTCGCCGACCACCACCCTCGCCCGCGGGTTCAGCTGACGCACCAGCGCAACAACTCGCTCCAACTCCTTCGTGTCGACCAGGTCCGGCTTGGAGACGACCAACACATCGGCGAACTCGACCTGGTCGACCAGGAGGTCGCTGATGGCCCGATCGTCCTCGTCGTCCCGCCCGACACCGAGGTCCGCCAACTCCTCCAACTCCTCAAAACGGTCCAGGAACGTGGACGCGTCCACCAGGCTGGCCATCGTGTCCAGCCGGGCCCGAGACGACAGGCTCTGGCCGTCGACATCCTCGAAGAGGAACGTGGCGGCGACCGGCATCGGCTCGCTTATGCCGGTGGACTCGATCAGGAGGTAGTCGAACCGATCCTCATCGGCGAGGCGGGCGACCTCGATCAGCAGGTCCTCCCGCAGGGTGCAGCAGATGCAGCCGTTGGACATCTCGACCAGACGCTCCTCGGTCCGGTCCAGCGCGGCCCCGTCGGCGATGAGTGAGGCATCGATGTTCACCTCGCTCATGTCGTTCACGATCACCGCCACCCGCAGGCCGTTGCGGTTGGCCAGGACCTGGTTCAAAAGGGTGGTCTTGCCGGCACCGAGGAAACCGGAGAGCACGGTTACGGGCAGTCGATCATCCATCTCCTCACGTTAGCAGAGACCGAGAATGAGAACTATTCTCATTCCACCATCTCTTCCATCGTTCGTTCCACCGTCCATTCCACCGTCCATTCCACCCCCGTTTCACGGAGCCGGACGGGCGGCTCAGCCCTTCGGGGCGAGGCTGGTGCCGACGCCGTCCAGCACCACCTCGAGTTTGTTGGTGAACCACTCGGTTGGTTCCGTTGTGGTTGCTGCGATCATCAGCGTGCGCAACTCGTCGTCGTAGCCCTCGGACCACGCCTCACCCAGCTCGACCCGAGACCGTTGGCTGCGGCGAAGGAGTCTGGTGCTTCGATCGGCCGAATCGCTTGCGATGACGGCGACCAGTTCGAGCGCCATAAACGCAGCCGACGCATCGAAGCCCAGGTTCACCAGCTCACCGTGGACCTCGGCGAGCCGCACCCGGAGGACCTCCGAGACGCCGTCGGAGTCCTCCAGTGCGGCGTTCAATCCGGGGTTGTTCAGCTCCATTTCGTAGAGCGCATGGGCGATGGCCCGGAGGTAGTTGCGCCAGTCATCGGCAGGGTCCGGCACGCTCATCTGCGTGACGGCTCGATCAGCGGCCGCAACAACAAGATCGTCACGGTCGGCGACGTGTGAGTACAGCGCGGCGTGGGAGACACCCAACCGGTCGGCCACCTTGGTCATCGTCAGCGAGTCGAAGCCGATGGCCAGGACGGCCTCGGCAATCATCTCGCGGGTGATCACAGGTTTGCGACCTCGACGGGGTGGCTCGTGGGACAAGGCGTCCATCTTTCCACGGATCACCGGTGCGGACCTGTTGACAGGTCCGGCAATTATCTACAAACTGTAGCGAATGTTGGATCCTCCGAAAATCAACGGGTTTGATCGGCCAACCACCACGGCCGGCCGACCCCGCCGGGGCGAGCGTCGGTGACCATCGTCGAAGCCGATTCCCCGGACGAGGCGGAAACCGACCGGCCCCGGAACGGGACCGAGGCAGAGGCCCAGGCGGAGATAAGCGTCGGGTCCGGCATGAAGGCCCTCATCGCCTTCGCCAGGCCGGATGCCGGCCGGTTCATCTTTGCCGGTCTGCTCGCCGCGGTGGCCGCGCTGTTGTCGCTTGTCCCGTTCTGGGTGATCTACCGCACGATCGACGAGGTTGTCAGCGGTGATCCCGATCGCACCGATCTGTTCCGGCTGGCCGTAATCGCACTGGCCGCGATCCTCGGTCGGTACATCCTCTTCGGCCTGTCAACCGCGGTGTCACACGTCGCGGCCTACCAGATGCTGTACGAGATCCGGGTGGCGATGGCCGAGCGTCTCGGTCGGGTACCGCTCGGCTACGTCAACCGCCGGCGATCCGGTGAGATCAAGAAGGTCATGGGCGACGATGTCGAGCGGCTTGAGTTGTGGCTGGCCCACGGCATCCCGGACATCGTTGCGTCGGTTGTTGTCGCCGTCGCCGTACCGGTCTGGCTCTTCACCGTCGATTGGCGCATGGCCATCGCCACCCTGATCGTCATCCTGCCGGCCTTTGCGGCCATGGGTATCGGTATGCGGCGAACCATGCCGAGCATGCCGGAGTACCACCAGTCGATGACGGAGATGAACGCATCGGTGGTCGAGCTGATCCGGGGCATGCCGGTCGTCAAGGTCTTCAACCGGGCGGACGACCGTGTGCGCGACACCGAGGACGCCATCGACCGACAGGTCGCCATCGTCGAGCGGCTCAGCCGCGACTCGCTTCCCCTGATGACCGCCTTCTTTGTGCTGCTGGCCGCCAACGTACTCCTACTCGTTCCGCTCGGGATCTGGCTCAACCAGCGTGGTTCGCTCAGCGACACCGACATGCTGTTCTTCTTTGTTGTCGGGCTTGGTGCACTCGGCCCGATTTCGGCGCTGCTGACCCTGTTCGCCCAGCTGGCCAGGCTCACCACCGGTGGCAATCTGGTCGAGGAGATCATGACGGCGCCGGTTCTTGCCGACGGTGTGACCGATCTCGCCCCGGCCGACGCCTCGGTCGAGCTGTCCGCGGTCGACTTCGCCTACGACGAACGCCAGGTTCTGCACGACGTGTCGCTGCAGGCCGAACCGGGGACCGTCACCGCGCTGGTCGGACCGTCCGGCTCCGGCAAGTCCACCATCGCCGCGCTGATCGCCCGATTCTGGGACGTCGATCGGGGCGAGATCCGGATAGGTGGTATCGACATTCGGGACCTCGCCCCCGACACCCTCGCCGCCAACGTCTCGGTGGTCCTGCAGGACACGTTCCTGTTCGACGACACGATCGCCGCCAACCTGCGCGTCGCCCGCCCCGACGCCACGATGGCCCAGATCGAGACCGCAACACGGGCGGCCAGAGCCCACGACTTTGTCATGGCGCTCCCCGACGGTTACAAGACCACGGTCGGGGAGCGGGGCGCACGACTGTCCGGTGGCGAGCGACAGCGCCTCACCCTGGCCCGGGCCATCCTGGCCGACGCCCCGGTCATCCTCCTCGATGAGGCAACCTCGTTCGCCGATCCGGAGAACGAGGCTCTCATCCAGGACGCCATCGGCGAGTTGATCGCCGGCAAGACGGTGATCATGATCGCCCATCGACTGTCGACCATCGCCGGGGCCGATCAGATTCTCGTGGTTGACGACGGTCGAATCGTCGAGCGCGGCGGGCACGACCAGCTCGTTGCCCAGGGTGGTCCGTACGCCAGACTCTGGGACGATTTCGTGTCGGCCGAGGACCTCGCGCTCGGTGACGCCGTTCGGCGGGACGCATGAGCGCGGTGGCCACACCCGCACCGGCAGGTGACGGCCGGGGTTTGCGCCGGGGCGGCGTGATCCGCACCGTGTGGCACCTGGCCGGCGACCGACGCCCCGTCCTCGCTCGGTCGATCGGGTGGAAGGCGGCCCAGTCGACCGCCCAGGCGATCCCCGTCGGGGTGATCGTGCTGATCATCGACCGTCTCCGTACCGATCAGCTCTCATCGTCGGACATCGGCTGGTCGACGGCGATCATCGGCGTGTGCATCGTCGCACAGTGGGTCTTCGGCTACTTCGCCAACCGGTCGGCGTGGATCGCCACGTACCAGATGTTCGGTGAGGTGCGGATCCGGGGGCTGGACCATCTGCGACGGGTGCCGATGGGGTTCCACGACGAGCACCGGTCCGGTGACACGCTTACCGCACTGACCCAGGACGTCGGCACGATCGAGGGGTTCACCCACGAACCGTTCCAGCAGATGATCGGTGCCTTCACCGCACCGATCGTCGTTTTTGTCATCCTGGCGTTCCAGGACGTGCCGATGGCCGTCGCCACGCTCATCAGTGTTGTTGTCTCCTACCCGGTTTTCATCTGGACGAACCGCCTCTTCGCCCGACTGGGTATCAAGCGGCAGGAACTCCAGGCCGAGGCCTCCTCCCGGATGGTCGAGTACGTCCAGGGCCTCCCGGTCATCCGGGCCTTCCGCCTGACCGGCGAGCGCCTCGACAGCTTCCGTCGAGCCCTCGATGACTTCCGGGGTGCAAACCTGGAGCTGGTCCTGAAGATCACCCCGGTCGGCATTGCGTTCGCCGCAGTGGTGATGCTCGGTGTGCCGTGTGTGCTTTTCTTCGGGGCGCTGTGGCTGTTCGATGGCACGATCGACGCCGGCACGCTCATCGTGTTCGCCGTACTGGTGCTCCGGGTGTACGAACCGCTGCTGGCCGCCGCAACCCACTTCGAAGGCATGCGCATCACCGACGCCTCGCTCAGCCGGGTCGCCCGGGTCTTCGACACACCGGTTCAGCCGGTCCCCACCGAACCCGGCGAGGTTGGTGGGGCCGATGTCACCTTCGATTCGGTGACCTTCGGCTACGACGCCGACAAACCGGTGCTTACCGAGGTGTCGTTCACCGCCGGGCGCGGCACGATGACCGCCGTCGTCGGGCCGTCCGGGGCGGGGAAGTCGACAGTGCTCAACCTGATCGCCCGGTTCTGGGATCCCCAGACCGGGACCGTCAGCATCGGCGGCGCCGATGTGCGTGACCTCACGGCGGAGCAACTGTTCGACGCAGTTACCGTCGTGTTCCAGGACGTCTATCTCTTCCCGGGCACCATCGGCGACAACATCGCCTTTGGCAGCCCGGACGCCGCCCAGGCCGACATCGAACGTGCGGCCAGGGCCGCCAGAGCTCATGACTTCATCGTTGCCCTGCCGGACGGGTATGGCACGACGGTCCAGGAGGCGGGCGGCAACCTGTCCGGTGGTGAACGTCAACGCATCGCCATCGCCCGGGCCATTCTCAAGGACGCCCCGATCGTGCTGCTCGACGAGGCGACCTCTGCGATCGACCCAACCAACGAACGCCTCGTCCAGGCGGCCCTCGGTGAGCTGGTCGTCGGCAAGACGCTGATCGTGGTGGCTCATCGGTTGTCAACCATCCGATCGGCAGATCAGGTTCTGGTCCTCGACGGCGGCCGCATCGTCGAGCGGGGCGCCCACGAGGATCTTCTGGCCGGCGACGGCCTCTACACCCGTCTGTGGTCGGAGCGTCGTCGGGCCGCCAACTGGCGGCTGCCGAGCCGGCCGACCGCCCGCCCCACAGGGAGTTCCTGATGCAAACCGATGACACCACCCGGACTGCCGCAGTGATCCCCGGCCGCCCGGTCCGACCACGACGGCCTTGGCCAGTGCTTGCCGTGGTCCTGGCCCTTGCTGTCCTCGCCGCCGCCTGTGGTCGTGACGAGGACTCTGCTGACTCCGCCGCCGATCAGGATTCGGCATCTGCATCGGTGTCGGCATCCGCACCGGCCGATACGGACTCCGGAGACGAAGCGGACGGGTCGACCGACGATTCGACCACAGACGAAACCGGGGGAGACCCGGAGGCCGAACCCGAGATCATCGTCGTCGAGCACGCCGTTGGAACCAGCGAGGTGCCGACCGGTGCCGAAACGATCCTGGCGCTGGACGAGAACGCGGCGTTCATCCTCTGGGAACTGGGCCTCGATCCCGAGGTGGTGTACGGCTCGTACCTGACCGTCTACACCTCGCTGGTCGCGGACGACCGTGGGGTGGAGATCGTGCCGCACTCCCTGTCGGCGCCGTCAATCGAGGCATCGGCGGCGCTGGCGCCCGACGTCATCATCGGCACCGACCACCCGGCAACGATCGACGCGTATGACCTGTGGGGTGAGGTCGGGCCGACGGTCCTGTTCCCCTATCGCGAACCCTGGGAGGTTCATCTGGAGACGGTGGCATCGGCCTTCGGCCTGGACGACCTCGCCGCCGAACGTACTGCCAACCTGCAAGCCGACATCGAACGCGTGGCGGCCGAGATCGACGCCGCCTTCGAGACGCCGCCCACCGTCTCGATCGTGTTCGCGTTGGGTGGCGCACCCTTCGCGCTCCCCGACACGCTCACTGCAACCGCCGACCTCCTGGACGAGCTGGGGCTCGACCGGCCCGCGGCCCAGCGGGTGGACGTCGACGAGGCATTCCCGTTCGTTTCGTTTTCGGCCGAGACCCTCACCGATCACGATGCCGACTTCGTCATCGTGGCCAGCGGAGGTATCTACGAGGACATGAGCGAGCTGCCGCTGTTCCCGAGCCTCACCGGCACAGCCGTCATGGCGGAAGGGGAGTACTGGCTCGCCGCCAGCCACCCGTTTGCGATCTCCTGGATCCTGGCTGACATCGAGGCCGTTGTGCTGGACGGCGGTGAACCTCGTTCCGGCGCAGACACGCTGGCCCACTGGACCGAGTACCTGGGCTGAACCGATCCCCACCGATCCCCTCCGATTCGCCGCCGGGGCTCCGGTAGGCACTCGAACCGGGGCGGGGTCAGCCACTAGTGTCCTCGCCATGTCCATGCAGAACATCTGGTCGGTTCGGACCGATGCGCAGCATCGAGGTGAGACGCAGACGCCGTACGAAGTTGAGCCGGTTGCCGGAGCGATGGGGGCGTACGTCCGGGGACTGGATGTCACCGCGCTGGATGACCGTGGCCTGGCCGATCTTCACTCGCTGCTGTACACCCACAAGGCGGTGATGTTGCGGGACCAGCGGGTCGATCTCACCTACGCCGCCTACGCCGAGTTCGGTCGGCGCCTCGGTGAGCTTGCCATCGATCCCTACGTGGAGCCGCCCATCCCCGAGCACCCGGAGATCATGGGTCTGGTTCGTGAGGCGGATGCCGCCGAGTACAACTTCGGGGGTGACTGGCACTCCGACGGTTCGTACCTTGCTCGGCCCGGTGGCTTGACCGTGCTCTGGGGATGCGAGGTCCCGCCGTTCGGTGGAGACACGATTTTCTCCAACATGGAGCTGGCGTGGGAAATGCTCTCGCCGGCGTTCCGGGAGATGCTGGACGGTCGCCGATGCCTGCATTCGGCAACGGGGCTGGGAACAAAACGGCCCATCACCAGAAAGGGGGACTACGCGTCGATCAACTTCGGCCACGAACTCGAGGTGATCGAGCACTTCCATTCGATCAAGCGGACCCACCCCGCAACCGGCGCCCACTCCCTGTTTGTCAACCAGGCGTACAGCGTGCAGATCGAGGGGTGTACGGAGGACGAAAGCGCAGGGATCCTGAAGTTCCTGTTCGACTGGTCGGCCTCACCGGCCCTGACCTGCCGGATGGTCTGGGAACCGAACAGCATCCTCATCTGGGACAACCGGAACACGATCCATTACGCGGTTGGGGACTACGGCGGCTTCCGCCGGGAGATGTACCGGCTGGCCGTGGTCGGCGAGGAACCCGAGTAGCGGGGTCGGCTGGTACGGTGCGCGGCCATGAGTGAGCTTGAACGGGAACGTGGCGGCCGGTGCGGCTGCGGCGAGGTCACCCTGCAGGTGGACCGTCTCCAACGCCACGTCATGCAGTGCCACTGCGAGAACTGCCGTCGCCTGACGGGGAACTTTGTCTCCGCCGTACGGGTCCGGGAGGTGGATCTGCGCTGGAGCGACCCGAACGGCCACATGGCCGAACAGGACTACGGCTACGCCCAGTACGGGTTCTGCCGGAACTGCGGATCGACGCTGTTCTTCCGGGCGGTCGAGCGGCCGGAGGAGCCGAGCGTCATGGTCGGCCTGTTCGACGATGCCACGGGGATCGAGCTGCACTCGATCTGGTTCGCTCAGGAGGCCCACGGCTACCAGGCGCTCGATCCCGCGGTCCCACACTATTCCGGCAACGAGTAGCGGCGGGCTTGGAGCGGATCGGTGGAACACGGGCTCGGCTTGTCGGGTCGGACGATGTTGCCGACGTGGTCGAGTCGATGTCGACGTTGCCGAGGTTGTTGCCATCTGGCGGACGATGGTCGACCACGTCGAGTCGCTCCAGCCGGGGACCTGACAACGCCGGCGCTGTGGATACCTCGGCCCATCGTCACATCCAGGAGTACTTTGCTCAGCGGCCTCCCGTTGTCTCGGACCAAACGAGGAGCTCGTCCCAGGCCGGCTTCGGGGTGCCGTCGGCGGCGATCAGACCGTAGTTCCATTCGAGGTCTTCCGGTACGGCCTGAAGGTCGCGCAGCGCGAACAGGAAGAGCGGCCCCAGCCACGGCCAGTCCCGGGCCGCCTCCAGGGCCTCGATGATCAGAATCGCCTGCTCGGCGTCGCTCACCGCCCGCTCGTGTTCCCCGGTGGGCGCGCCGTACTCGGTTATCCAGAGCGTGTCGGGACCCGCGTCCAACTCGAGGAGCAGTTCGCGTATGGCGGGCAACCGAAGGAAGGTGTTCCACGGCGCACTTGATTGGTCGAGTGGCCTGGCTGGGAAGCTGTACGGATGAACACCGACCGCATCGACTCTGGCCAAGGCCCCGGTTGCCGCCAGGCGCTGCAGAAACGACTCCGGGGAGAGCCAGCCGTCCTCCGGCCGGTCCAGGCCGGGAGCCAGACCACCGGAGACGACCGTGGCCTCCGGATCGACGGACAGAATGGCGTCCACGGTCGGTCCCAGCAGTCTGCCGTAGTGTTCGGGGTCGGGCCCCGTCGACCAGAACAGCGACGAGTTCGGCTCGTTCCACACCTGCCAGGTGTGAACGCCGAGGGGTCGATACCGGTCGACCGCCGCGGCCGCAAAGCGATGGAAGGCGCCGTCGTCCAGTGGCGGATGTTTGTCGGTTGTGTCCGGCGGCCTGGCCCACGTGGGTGTGTAGGCGAGCATGGCCAGCACCTCAAGGCCGCGGTCCCGAGCTGCGCCGATCACCCGATCGTGTGATGCCCAGTCATACCGGCCGGGCTCCGACTCGACCAATGACCAGTCGACGTCGAGCCGGATCCAGCGCGCGCCGGCTTGGACGGCTGCATCAAGATCGGCGGCGAGGCGGTTGTCATCCTGGTCGCGCAGTCCTGCGCCCGGCGAGAATCCGAATCCGGGACCGGGCGCGGCCAACGGGCCGTCGGTTGGACGTCGGGCCGTATCCGTCGTTGCGGTCGCCTCGGTGGTCGTGGCTGGTGTGCTCGACGGTGGATCGGCCGACCGTTCGTTCTGCCCGCTGCTTCCCGAACCACAGCCGACCAGACAGAGGAGCCCCAGCCCTGTCAGGAGCAGACGGGTGACGGTTCGTTTTGTGGTGTTCGACGCGTTGCGCGGCTGGTCAGGGAGTCTCACGGCACCGCCGTCAACCGATACGAAGGTTGCTCGGATAGGCGGCCGCGTCGTAGGCGAACCAGATATCGGTGGTGGCCAGACTGTCGTGTACGGCCACCCGCAACCGCAGCTCGTCGCCGGGCTGTAGTTCGTAGCCGGCTGTCCCGAAGCCGACGGTCGCACGGCTGAATCCGCCGCTGCTTGGTGCGGACCACTGGCCGGTGCCCAGTCGGGTGCAGCTCGAGGAACACACGTCCACCGCGGCCAGGAAGCCGATCCGCTCGGCCGACGCAAAGTCCTTGGCCGCCAACCAGATCGTCAGCTGCGTGGTACCGGCGATCGTTGTCGGCTTGTCGACCACCCATCGCCATTCCTGGTACTTCGTCCGATCCCCGGTTCCCAGCCCGGCGCCGTCCTTGGCGATAAGCAACCCGAGGGCATCGTCGCGGTCAACGTCGTAGTTGGCCAGGCTGCCACCGGGCGACTGACCGACGACCAACGGAAGAACCGGAGCCGAAGAGGTCCGCCCCGACCCGGGATTTGTCAGGTACCCGATCCAGGGATTCGGTGCGGGGACAGTACTGGTGGTCGGCGCCGTGGTTGCCGGTGGGCCGGTGGTCGGTGCACGGGGGGTAGGTGCGCTGGTGATCGACGGCGGCGCAGCGGTCGTCGGCGCGGTGACGGTCACCGTCGTGACCGTGGTGGGCCCGGCGGGCGTGGTCACGGTCGCATCGGCTTCGGGCCGTCCGGAGGATGTGGTCGGCGGAGCGCTGGTGGCCGGGGCGCTCGTGGCCGCCGTCGAGGTTGCCGGCCGGTCGGTGGCGGGTGTCGGAGGTGCTGCTGCGGCGCCCGACACCGGTGCGGTCGTCGCCGGTGCAGGTGCGGCGTTCCCTCCGGCGTCCGGTGGACCTGGCCGGCTCTCCGCTGCACCGGTCGAACGAAACGTCGTGGTCGAGGTGGCGGGTGACGGTCCGGGTCCGGTATCCGGCCCACCCGGGGGACGGCCGCTCGGCGAGGCAACGTCGTCCCCGAATGTGGCCATCGCACTGGTGGCGGCTTCGTCCACGGGGAGGTCTCCCGTTTGTGGCGCAACGATCTGGACCCGAAGGAACGTCCCGACCTGTTCGATCACGTAGACCGAGTCGGCCGACGGGTTGCTCAGCCGCCAGCCGAGCGGGGTTGATGCGCTGGCCCATTCTCCGGTGACCGCCACCAGGATCTCGTCGCCGGACGCGGAGACGGTGACAAGGTGTCCGTCGACCAGCGACGCGGTGTACCCACCGTCGGCGGTCCAGACCGGTCCGGGAATCAAAAGGCCCGAGTCGGCGTCCACAGCGTCGATGCCACGACCGGCCAGCGGTCCCGGCCAGGCGACAAGACTGAGCGCACGGTCCAGCTCCTCGTCCCCGCCGAGCGCCGCGAGGGCGCGGATCGCGTCGGATCTCGCTGACGCGATCGTGTCGGGATCTGCACCTCGGTCGACGAGTTCTTCGAGTTCCTCGACTCGATTTGAGGCGGCGATATCACCATTGACCAGACTCACCGGTTGCTCTGCAACCCGTTTGGCCCGGTAGAACGGATCACCGGGTACACCGTCGTATCCGGCTGCCATGCCAACCCCGAGGACAAACGCAACGGCGAGAATCGCCGCGTTCCGCGCCACGGCATATCCGGCAAAACGGCCTCTGCTCGACTCCTCGTCTTCTCGTTCTGCCCCGGTCAAGGCTCCGGCTATTGCCTCCGTATGAATCAGACGGGCTCCGTCTGAAAGCTGTAGCCCCCGGTGCCCTGCTCGTAGCCGTTCGATGACCTCCTCCCGCTCGGTCATCACCGGTCATCCCCTCGGCGCTCATCGGGTCTGAGCCGCCCGAACAGAAGGCGGCCCAGCCGCCGCTCGGCCCTGGCCGCGGTGGCATAGACCGCGCCCCGACTTGTGCCGGTGACCTCGGCGATCGCCTGGCCATCAAGGCCCTCAACGTGCTTCAGTTCCAAAATCAGCCGCTGAACAGGTGTCAGTTTGGCCATGGCTGCCTCGAGCTCCGGGTCGTAGCCAAGCCAATGTTCGTCCTCGGCTGCGTCTTCGGGCAGCTCGGCCCGGGGTGACACGGGGCGCCGCTTGCGCCGGCGGAACTGGTCGGCGCAGTTGAAGCGCACGCTCGTGTGCAGCCAGGCCTCGAGGCTCCGACCGTCGTCCGGCGGGCATCCCGCCCGGACCAGCTCGAGGAAGGCCTCCTGGACGGCGTCCTCGGCCTCCTGCCGGTCTTCCAAAAGCCGGAAAGCTCCACGAAACAACCGGTCGGCGATCAGGGCGTAAAGCTTGTTATAGTCTTCGGTTCTCCCTGCCTTAAGTCCGGGAATGAACGAGTCTATTTGTTTCGTTATCGATGAAGCAGTAGTGGCGCCACCGTCCGGGCGGCTGCGGTCCGGTTTGCTCGTTGGTTGTCGGTCGCTGGCCACGGCCCCACATTGTGTGCGCGGAACCGGGCTCGGTCAACGGCGCCCCCGGGCGCTGGACGGGGCCGTGGTCGATCGAGTTCACTGACCGGATGGCGAGCGGCCCACCCTCGAT
>JBCCGJ010000053.1:0-21914 GCA_039029335.1 Actinomycetota bacterium
CATCTCCCATTGCGGCCGGGTCGGTCCGAAGGAGGTAGCGTGAATTCATGTCGGGTTCGTCCGGTCTCCTCGTAGCCACCCATGATCTGTGCTGGCTGCACGACCCCGGGCCCGGCCATCCGGAGTCGGCGTTCCGGTTGACGGCGGTCCGCGACGGCCTCTCCATCCCCGAACTCGAGGACGCCATAACCTGGATCGAGGCGCCGCCCGCATCGCGTGAGCTGATCGAGCGGGTCCATCCACCGGCGCTGATCGATCGGCTGGAGCGGCTGTCGGAAGCCGGTGGCGGGGCGATCGATCCGGACACGACGGTCTCCAAGGACTCGTCGGCCGCCGCGCTGCGGGCGGCCGGAGCGGGCCTCGATCTGGTCGATCGGCTCGACCGGGGTGAGGCGGATGTGGGCTGGTCCGTTGTCCGCCCACCCGGCCATCACGCAACGCCGGACACCCAGATGGGCTTCTGTCTGCTCAACAACGTTGCGGTCACCGCCCGGGCGTTGGCCGACCGGGGTGAGCGGGTGGTCATCGTCGACGTGGACGCCCACCACGGCAACGGCACCCAGGACGTCTTCTACGACGACCCGAACGTCCTCTTCGTCAGCTTCCACCAGTTCCCGTTCTACCCCGGCACGGGCCACCCATCGGAGTGTGGGACCGGCCCGGGTGCAGGGACCACGGTCAACCTGGCCATGCCGGAGGGAGCCACCGGCGAGGTGTACCGCAAGGCGTTGGACACGGTCGTGCACCCGGTCGTCGAGCGGTTCCGTCCGACGTGGGTGCTGATCTCCGCGGGTTTCGACGGCCACCGGGCGGACCCGCTGACCCACCTCGGTCTGACCTCCGCAGATCTTGCGGACCTCATCGAGGAGATCATCACTTTTGCCCCGCCCGGTCGACGGCTGCTGTTCCTGGAGGGCGGGTATGACCTGCGGGCCCTCGCAGACTGTGCCGGTGCGGTCGCCGCGACCATCACCGGTCGGCGGTTCCGGCCGGAGACGCCCTCCTCCGGAGGTCCCGGGGATGGGCATGTCGAGCTCGCCCGCAAGATCCACATCGAACGGGGAGCGGACGGTGAATGGGCGAGCTGAAGCAGCCGCGATCGCCGGCCGATGACTGAGCCGTTCGATCCGGATGCCATTCGGGCCTGCGAGTACTGGCGGTGCGGTGAGTTGTTCGAGCAGCGGACCGCAAACCAGATCTTCTGCAGGAAGGCGTGCCGAAGCCGGCAGCGGAAGTGGGAGCGGGCCCAGGACCGGCAACGGAGACGGACCGCGGCGAAAATGGGCTGAGCGGCGGCGGGCCGGATCCTAGTATTCGGCCATGGCCGTTCGGGCGTTGACCACCGACGACGTTGCGCAGTACCGGGAGATCCGTCTCGATGCGCTGCGCCACGATCCGGACGCGTTCGGCTCCACCTACGAGCGGGAGATGGCGTTCGACGATGGGGACTGGCGGGCCCGATTGACCGACACCCCGCACGGTCCGTTCACGATGTTCGCCGACGACGTTGACGGTCGGTTGGTGGCCATCGCCGGGATCGGGGTCACCCGGTGGGATCCCCGGCCGATGCTGGTTGCCATGTGGGTGCGGCCCGAAGCCCGGGGCACCGGCGCCGGTCGGCGGCTGGTCGGTGCGGCGCTTGACTGGGCCACGGCGCGCGGTGAGTCGGAGGTGGTGCTGTGGGTGGTGCGGGGCAACACACCGGCCATCAACCTCTATGCGGCCTGCGGGTTTGTGGCGTCCGGGCAGACGGACACACTGCCGTCGAACCCGTGCGCCGAGGAACTGGAGATGCGGTACACGCTCGGCTGACCGGGTCGGGTTTTGTGGCCGCCGGAGGTAGACCGAAGCGGTGACCGTACCTGGGGGGACCGAGCGTCTGGCCGAGATCGTCGGCCCGGTTGCCGAACGATTCCAGGCGGCCGGTCACCGGCTGTATCTGGTCGGTGGGGTTGTCCGGGACCTGGCCATCGCCGCGGAGCCGACGGCCGAAACGACCGCCACCACCGTCGACCACGTGGTCGCCGGGGATATCGATCTGACCACCGACGCCGGTCCGACCGAGATCAGAACGCTCATCGCACCCATCGCCGAGGCGCTGTGGACCCAGGGCGAACGGTTCGGCACGATCGGTGCAACCGTCAACGGTCAACCGATGGAGATCACCACCCATCGGGCCGAGGCGTACGACCCGGAATCCAGGAAGCCGATCGTGACCTTCGGTGACGACCTTGGCGAGGACCTCTCCCGTCGGGACTTCACGATCAACGCAATGGCCATCGAGGTGCCGGACCTGGCCCTTCACGATCCCTACGACGGGCTGGTCGACCTGCATCGCCGGCTGTTGCGGACGCCGCTGTCACCCGAGGTGTCCTTCACCGACGACCCGCTCCGTATGCTCCGGGCCAGTCGGTTCATCACCCGGTTCGGCCTCACGCCAAGCCCGGAGTTGGTCGTGGCGGCAACCGACCTCGCCGACCGGCTGGCCATCGTTTCGGTCGAGCGGGTGACCGATGAGTTGGAGCGGCTGCTCGCCACGGAGGATCCGGCGGCCGGGCTCCACTTCCTGATCACAACGGGGCTGCTCCCTCGGGTCATCACCGCGTTCGACGGCGACGAAGCGGCTCAGCAGCAGGCGGTCGCACTGGCCGCCGCCGACACCGACCGGGTGGTCCGCCGGGCCGGTCTCCTGTGGCCGGTTCGGTCCACCGCCGCCGAGGAGCTGTCGCGGCTCCGCTACCCGAAGGCGGAGAGCAAGGCGACCACCGCCCTCCTCGCCGCAACCGATCGGGTGCTGACGGCCGACCCGTCACCGTCGGCCGTCCGCCGGCTGATCGACCGGGTCGGAGGGGACGGGTTCGACCGTGCCGTGCGGCTTGCCAACGCGGTCACCGAAACGACCGGCCGTCCCGGCAGGGACACCCCCGGAGGGGGCAGGGACACCCCCGGAGGGGGCCGAGACACCCCCGGAGGGGGCCGAGACACCCCCGGAGGGGGCAGGGACACCGTCGGCGAGCTTCGTCTGATCCGGGACGAGCTCGCCGCCGATGAGGATCTGGACAACTTCGACCCGCCGCTCACCGGGGCGGAGATCATGGCCGTCCTGGGTATCGGACCGGGGCCGGTCGTCGGTCGGGCGGCGGCCGCGCTCCGGGATCACCGTCTCGACGTCGGCCCCCTCGACGCGGAATCGGCAACCGAGGTGCTGCGTGCCTGGTGGCGACAAACCGCACCCGACGGGAAACGGTGACCCACCTTTCGCTACCCTTGGGTCCGTGAGTGGTGTCTGATGAGTTTCACACCGAGCAGCGTCAGCGGTGAGGTCGGCGGTGGTCAGGCCGCGTCCGGTGTAGTCAGCTACCGCTTGGCCCGTCAGCGGTTGGTGGACGCCTACACCCAGGGCCGGCGCTCGGCCGAAGAGGTGTGCGATGCACAACCGGAACTCCGTCGGGTGGCCCACTCCTTCGGGGTATCGCTCGATGAGCCCTGTCCCATATGTGACGGAGATGAGCTGGTCACCGTCACTTTTGCCTTTGGTCCGGGGCTACCGCGGGCCGGTCGGGTGGTCGCCGACCTGAAAGAAGCCAGGAAACTGCGGACCCGCGGTAAACCTTCCACTTGTTACCTGATAGAAGTATGTAGACAGTGCTGGTGGAACCATCTCCGGGAGTCGTACGGGCTCTCGGGTTGACCGGCCCGGCAGTTGCCGCCGGACCCGCAGAACGCCCCTAATCCGGTAACACGGAGGCAATCCGGTAACACGGAGAACAAGTTATGGCCGTACAAGCCCCGCCGGGTCCGCTCTCCGGGCCCTCACAGCCACGGAATCGACGACGGAATCCGTTTTGGCGTTTTCGCCGCATTCTCTTTGTCCTGGCCGTCGTCGCCACGGTGGCCATCGGCGCCGGCTGGTCCTTCGTCAGTCAGGTCGAGCTGATCGAGGACGACTTCGAGAGCCTGATCGAAACCACCTACATCTGCACCGGTGAGGTACTTCGGGACTGCGGTCCCGGTAACGCGGCGAACGAGCTTGCGCTCGAGGGTGAGGACCGGGTTGTCGTCGACTACGAGGACATCCCCCAGGTCCTGATCGATGCGGTCGTCGCCACCGAGGACAAGACCTTCTTCAGCCACCGCGGCGTCGACCCCGGTGGCCTGATGCGGGCCGCGTACCAGGTGGCGAAGCAGCAGCTGACCAGCGACGGGGGCAGCTTCCAGGGCGGTTCCACGATCACCCAGCAGTACGTGAAGCTGGTGACCGAGGACGACGCGGACCAGTACACCCGGAAGGGCCGGGAGATCGTTCGGGCCATCAAGTTGGAGCAGGAGCTGTCCGAGTCGCTCGGTTCCACCGAAGCCGCCAAGCAGCAGATCATCACCCGGTACCTGAACCGGGCCAACTTCGGTCGGGGGGCGTACGGCGTGCAGGCCGCGGCCCGTGCCTATTTCGACACCGACGTGCAGAACCTGACCCTCCCGGAGTCGGCCTACCTCGCCGGCCTGCTGCGGAGCCCGAACACGGCCGACGCGTCGGAGGATCTGGTCGAGGCCGAACGGCGGCGGACCGTCTCGCTGGTCCTGATGGCTGAGCAGGAGTTGATCACCCCGGAGGAGCAGGCCGCGGCGGAGGCGGACACCTGGCCCCGGCTGATCCCGAACCAGCGGAACGCGGTCGGCCTCGGAGACGTAAAAGGCAGCGAGTACGGCACGGAGTACTTCATCTCAGCGGTCCGCACACAGCTGAACGAGATCTACCCGAACGGTGAGTACTTCACCCAGAGCCTCCGGGTCTACACCACCCTCGATCCGGACCTGCAGCGCCTCGCCTACCGGACCATCACCGGCCGTCTGAACCCGTCGAATCCGTTCATGCCGAACGGTTCGCTGGTGGCGCTGGACGACAACGGCGAGGTGCTGGCCATGATGGGCGGCGCCTCGTGGGAGGCCTCCCAGGTGAACCTGGCCACCGGTCGGGCCGGCGGCGGTTCCGGGTTCCAGGCCGGCTCCCAGATGAAGACGTTTGCCGTTGCCGAGTACATCGAGCAGGGTTTCTCGCCGGAGTCCCTCTACGAGGCGCCGTTCACCTGGAAGCCGCCCAGAATCAGCGACAACTGCGACAATCCCGAGGTCAAGGGCGGCGTCAGCAACAACCCGACCCGGTCAACCCACCGCACGGTCTATCAGGCGCTGGCGTCGTCGTTGAACACCGTGTTCCTCCAGCTCAGCATCGACATCGGCGGCGGTCCGCAGCTGGCCGACATGGCCCGTAAGCTCGGCATCGAATCGGAGATGCGGGAGTGCCCCGGTCTGGTCCTCGGTGACAACTCCGTTTCGCCGCTGGAAATGGCAAACGCCTACGCCACGCTGGCCCGGGAGGGGGTCCGGGTCGATCCGGTCATGATCGAGCGGATCGAGGATGCCGACGGCAACGTCCTCTGCTGGTACCCGCAGGGCTCCTGCGACCTCAGCACCAGCCGGACCCGGCAGGGTGAGGAGGCGATCAGTCCCGCAGTGGCCCGCCAGGTCAACGGCGCACTGGTCGGCGTGGTGACCGGCGGCTCCGGTCGGGCCACCCGTCTCATCGACGAGGAGACCGAGACCACCCGGCCGTCCGCCGGGAAGACCGGAACCAGCTCCCAGAACCGCGATGCCTGGTTCACCGGGTTCACATGCGGGATGACCACCTCGGTCTGGATGGGGTACCCGGGCATCGCCGGTGAGACCCCCCGGCACATGAACGACGTGGCCAACCTGGAGAACGGGCTGGAGGACTTCCCAACCATGGAGGCGTTGTTCGGTACGGACGAATACAACAACAGCCGTGGCGAGGGTGAGATCTTCGGCTCCGACATTCCGGCCGAGATGTGGCACGACTTCATGATCGTCGCCGCGGAGGACCTGCCGCTGTGTGAGGACCTGCCGACGGAAGGGCCGGGTCAGAATCAGCGGATCGTCGGTCAGGAACTGCTGACCACACTGCTCCACTGCACCGAGCCTGACCCGCAGTGGCTGGCGACCCTGGTGACCAACCCGGAGACCGGCGACACCCTGGCTCCTGGCGAGACCCTGCCGGAGACCACGCTGCCGCCCGAGGGCGAGAATCCGGACGGGGAGAATCCGGATGGGGAGAACCCCGACGGCGGGGAGAATCCAGACAACACCCAACCGGACGAGAACCAGGGCGGCGACCAGGGTGGTGAACAGCCGGACCCCGACAACGGCGAAGGCGGTGGCGACGGCGGGGACGAGGACGCGCTCGGGCCGGTCGTCGGTGTTGCCTATCGGCGGCCGATGCTGCAACAGCAACAGGGTGAGGAGCAGCAGCAACAGCCGCCCCAGACCGCTCCGCCCACCACCGAGGAATGCATCGACGTCGACCTTGACGGCAACCCGCTGGAGACCACCATCCCGCTGGCCGAGTCACCCCCGGCCAACGGCGGCGGAAACGACGGCTGATCGCCGGTCGTGGTCGAGGGCGCGCTGGTCTCGGAGGCTCAAACAGCCAGCCCTGGTCGCAGCAACTGCCTAGCATCGGACTGGTGGTGGGACGGTGGAGTGGTGGCGGCCGTCCGGTCGGTGGATGTGGAGTGTCCGATCGGGGGCGAGTTTGATGTGCCAGCCCCCCTCGTGGACCCGATGGTGGTGGGTCGAGCAGAGCGGCACGAGGTTGTTGAGATCGGTCCTCCCTCCGTTGTCCCATTCGAGAATGTGATGCGCCTGACACCACCCGATCGGAGCCGTACACGTGGCCCACGCGCACGTGTTGTGCTGGGCTTTGAGAGCCGCCCACTGCCCATCGGTAGCGGTCCGGTGTTGCCGACCCACAGCCAGCGGAACGCCTCGCTCATCTTGCACAACACGGCGCAGGGTTGCGTCGCAACAGATCCGACTCAGCGATTCGGTCGGCAAGTCGTGGCCTTGTTCGGTTTGGCAGATCGTCCGATCATGCCGACCGTGGGTCATCGTCCGGTGATCGACCACCACGGTGACCGCCGGCCGACCCGACCTGTCGGCCGGGGCTGAGCCCGTGACCAACTCCACTAACGCCCGAGCAGCGAGGTGCCTGTCCTTGGTAACACCGTTCTCGGCGGCAGCCAACGACGCGACCCGCTGGTCTATGGCGTTGGTCAACATCTCATAGCGTTCCGGGTCCAGCGCTCCCGCGAACCGGCCCATGCCGGTGTTGTGGTCGAACCAGTGCCGGAACTCCGACGCTGCCTGCTTGACAACGGTGTCGCCCAGGCCGCCGTCACCGATGACTGCGTCGATATGTCTCTTCACCAACCGGTCAAACGTCTCGGGCGGCATCCCTGCGGCCCGGTCGATCAACGACTCAACATCAAGCCCGGTCTGTCCGGACTCCGAGAGCCGTTCCCGGTGGCGGGCGATCGAGTCGACCTGTTCACCGGAGATCCGCCCGTCAGCCATCGCGTCAACCAGTCCGGGTAGCTGCTCTGCGGCTTCGGCTCTGGCCGCCTCTCGCCTGGCCTGGCGAGCTCCAACCGCGCCCGCTGATCGCATCGTTTCAACCGCACCAGCCGATTGACCAGCCAAAGCAAGTCGATCAGCCCGGGCCGCGATCCGAACCGTCAACGCGTCCAACGCCCGCTGTGCTGCCCGCACCTCACCAAGCAGCACCTGCAAACCCGCCTCGTCAACGCCAGCAACACGGACGTCAACGAGCCGACGAGGCAACTCGGCCAACGCTTCTCGGGCTGCGACAGACACACACGTCACGACACTCACCAACTGAACCAAAGGACTGAACTCAAACCCCGATAGAAAGCAGGGGAGTCGGGCGGATGAACGGGCGGTGACGCCGAACTGCCAACAGCGACAGTCCCATCAATCTACCAAACGAACGTTCGAAAACCAACCCGGCGAGTTCGGGGGGGGGGATGACTGTCCGACAAACCAGACCTACAGCATCGAAACCAGCCACGCGATGGCCACCAGGTACAGCACGATCCCGGGCAGGTATTTCGATGGTCTGGTCTCGGCCACATCGGCCTCGGTCAGATGACCGAGGACGCCGGCCACGAACGGGTCCGACAGATGTGCCATCGGGAGCGAGAGTGAGGGCAGGCCACCCCGCTGCAGCACGAGGTGGCGCAGGGTGATGTAGTGCCCGGAGAATCCTCGCCACCGAACTCGGACCAGATGATCGCCCGCCCGTAGCTCGATGCCGTCGGCGTCCGCCGTGACCATATAGGCGATCCAGTCCCCGCTGCCGGAAACCAGCCGGACCATCTCGACCGCGTTCGCCCAGGTGCCCCGATAGATGGCCATCTGTCCGCCTAGAAACAGAAGGATCAGCGCGCCGAGCAGCGATCGGCCGTCGTCCGCAATGACCAGCACCGCCCCAAGACCCGCGAAGATCAGCTTGACGACGTGCGCCACCAGCAACCACGGCCCGAACGCAGCCAAGGACAGCACGATCACCTCTCGAGCATCGACCGAGTAGGTGGCCGTCGTCGGCTCGGATACTGACTCCCGCTTATCACCTGCTGGAACGCTCACGGTTGGATTTTTGCATGTCCACCCTCGACCGGCAGCAGAAACCGTTCCGGTCGCCGCTCGGTTTCGATCTACCATCTCGATGATGCTGAATCGATTCGACACGTATCGGGCTCACCCGTGGCATGGCCTGCCGATCGGCCAGGACCCGCCTGACGTCGTCGACGCCTACATCGAAATCACCCCGTTCGACGCGGTGAAGTACGAGATCGACAAACGGACCGGGTACCTCCGAGTCGACCGACCGCAGGGCTCGTCGGCACTGCCACCGACGCTGTACGGCTTCATTCCCCAGACCTACTGCGATCAGCGGGTGGCCGATCTGACGCCGGGGGCCGACCACGGGGACAAGGATCCGCTGGACATCTGTGTGCTGAGCCAACAGCGGATCGACCGGGCGGAGGTGGTGATTCCGGCCAGGGTGGTTGGTGGTATCCAGGTGCTTGACGGCGGGGAGGCCGACGACAAGATCGTGGCCGTGCTGGCGAGCGACAAGGTCTTTGACTATGCCAAGGAGCTCAGCCAGCTCCCGGTCACGGTCGTGAACCGGATCATCCACTATTTCGCGACCTACAAGATGGACATCTCCGGCGAGGAGCCGAACGCCATTGAGGTCGTCGGCACCTACGGTGCGGCCCACGCCAAAGAGGTGGTGTCGGCCTCGATCGCCGACTACCGGGAGGCGGTCGGTGAACGCCGGGCCCCTGGCGGGCCCCGTGACGTCGAGGCGGGCGCGGACGACGAGCCGGTCGACTACGTCGAGCCGTAGGTCGCCACCCCGTTCGGTGGGAAACCCACCGGATCAGTAATCAGCGGGGTCACGCCCGATGAGGTCGAGGACGTGTGCCGGCTCGGCCGTTGTCGCCACGCTGCGGTACGACCAGGTGGCTCCTCGCCGTTCGGCTTCGTCGGGGGCGACGGTGGCCGAGACCATGGTGTCGAACCCGTCGAGCGATCCCCGCTCGGCCACCACGACCTCCAGCATTTCGCTGAGGCGGTCGCCGCCGACCTCGATCGGCATCATGCCGTCGTAGCGAGCTGCTCGGCGAATGGGGCGGGTTGCCGAACCGCCGCGGGCGGCGAACCACAGCGGGATCCGTGGTAGCTGGACCGGCCTGGGAAGGACCCGCACGTTGTCGACCTGGTAGGCCGGGCCGGTGTGTCGAACCGGCTCACCCGACCACATCGCCGTCAACAGCTCGACCCCCTCGTCGAGCCGATCGCCTCGTTCCCGAGGATCGACGACCTCACCGAAGCGGGTGAGTTCGCCCCCGGAGTCAACCCCGAGACCCAGGCCAAGGGTCAGTCGGCCCTGTGACAGATGGTCGACGGTGATGGCCTCGCGGGCCAACTTGATGGGGCGGCGTCGGGTAAGCGGCGTGACCATCGGCCCGATCCGGATTCGTTCGGTGGCATGCGCCTGGGCCCCGAAGACGACCCAGGGGTCGAGGATCTCGGCCGGGTCGCTGGCCGGCCGATGCACATGATCCCAGAGGAACAAGCCGTCGAGGCCCTGCTCCTCGGCGGCCACCGCGGCCTCGACCAGGAACGACGGGTCGGCGAGGGCACCGAAGGGAGGGAGAGAGATGGCGTACTTCATCCGTCCAGCCTGCCCCATCGTTCGCTGTCACACCCCGTCGGTAGCGTCGGATCTGTGGTGAAACGCATTGGCACCCGCGTTGGAACTCGCATTGGAACGCACATTGGAACGCACCGTTCCGGGGACCGTCTCGTCGGCTGTCGGACGGGCCGTCAGTTGGGTTATGAGGCGCGGCCTCGCTGTGCTGGTAGCGTTGATCTCCGTGCTTTGGCCGGGGTGAGCCCTCGGTCATCCCCGGAGAGACAGTCACCGGGTACAACGCACACCCTGCCCCTGACCGTCGGGGGCCCCGGCAAACACCGGGTCCATAGGGAGGAATACAAGCTTGAGGGCTTACGAACTCATGGTCATCTTCAGGGCCGATACTGATGAATCGACCATTCAAACCTTTGTGAATCGGCTGGAAGCCATGGCAAAAGAGTCCGGGGCGACCATGGAGAAGATGGACAAGTGGGGCGTGCGTGAGTTCGCCTTCGAGATCCAGAAAGCCAATTCGGGCTTCTACGTCGTCTTGGAGTTCCTCGCTCCCAACGCCCTGAACGAGCTGGACCGCGTCATGCGGCTCGCGGACGAAGTGATCCGCCACAAGTTCATTCGCCTGCCGCTCGATGAGGCCCATCGTCGTGGCCTTGCCGGCGCAACCGCCTAAGGGGGAGACGAACCCATGGCAATTGACAACAACGTGACCGTCACCGGGAACGCAACACGGGAGCCGGAGCTACGGTTCACCCCGTCCGGACAAGCCGTCGCCAACTTCGGCATCGCGGTGAACCGGCGGTGGCAGAACCGTCAGACCCAGGAGTGGGAGGAGGCCGTGTCCTTCTTCGACATCACCGCCTGGTCCCAGCTCGCCGAGAACGCCGCGGAGACCGTGGCGAAGGGAACCAGGGTCACCGTCACCGGCCGTCTCGACCAGCGCAGCTGGGAGACCCAGGACGGAGACAAGCGTTCCAAGGTCGAAATCGTGGCCGACGACATTGCGGTGAGCCTCCGATGGGCAACCGCCGAAGTGATCAGAAACGAACGGGCAGATGGAGGCGGCGGCTTCCGGCCCAGCGGCGGCGGCGCTCCTGCGCAAGCACCCAGCGCGCCCGCCTACAACCCCGATGAGGAGCCGTTCTAATGGCAAAAAGCAGTTCCAGGAAGCGGATGAAGCCGAAACCGGTTGGCCGCAAGGGCAAGAAGAAGATCAGCCCGATCATCACCGAAGGCGTCTCCTACGTCGATTACAAGGACGTCGACCTGCTGAAGCGGTTCATGTCCGACCGGGCCAAGATCCGGTCCCGTCGGGTGACCGGCAATGACTCCCAGCAGCAGCGGGAGATCGCCCGGGCCATCAAGAACGCCCGTGAGATGGGCCTGCTGGCGTACACCAGCCGGGTGACCACCCAGCGTCGTGGCGGTGGCCGTCGTGAGGACCGGGACGGTGACCGTCCGGACCGCGGTGAGCGTGGTGAGCGTCCGGATCGCCGGGACGAGGCGTCGGCTGACACCTCCGAAGAGGCAACCGAAGTCGTTGAGACCACGGAAACCGATGAGTCGACAGCTCCGGTGGAGGCCTGATCATGCGGATCGTTCTCTTTGAAAGCATTGAGGGTCTTGGTAACCGGGGTGACCTGGTTGACGTCGCAGATGGGTATGCCCGTAACTCGTTGATCCCCAAGGGGCTTGCTCAGCAGGCCAGCAAGGGTGTTGAGGAGCAGGCTGCGGCCATGAAGAAAACCTGGCAGTTGCGCAACGCCAAGGAGCGTGAGGCTGCCGAGGAGATCGCCAAGGTGCTGGTCTCCAAGCCCATAGAGATCCCGGCCAGGGCCGGGGGCGAAGGCAAGCTGTTCGGGTCGGTCACCTCGGCCGATCTATCCACCGCCATCGCCGAGCAGACCGGTGTCGAGATCGATCGCAAGATGATCGAGCTCGGGGAGTCCATACGGACCCTCGGTTCCCACTCGGTGACGCTCAAACCTCACCCAGAGGTGCAGTTTCCGATCATGGTCTCGGTGGTAGACGCCAACGCCTGATCGTTCTGTCAACGGCCGATCACCGGTGCCGGTGATCGGCCGCAAGGACCCACCGCCGTTGAACCAGGCCCTGTGGAGGGTCTGATTCGACGCGCCCCCACTACCACCTATGTTTTCCACAGGTTTTGCTCGCAGAGCGCAACGTATTCCACAGGTCCATCCACGGGGCTTGCGCGGGTTGTCTACAGCTCGTCAACAGGTTTCGGGTCTAGGAATCCACAGGCGGCACAGAGCAGGATTACACGATGTCTGATTCCCCACCACCGATGGTTCCCACCCGGGTTCCGCCCAGCAACCTCCGGGCCGAGGAGTCCGTGCTCGGTGCCATGCTCCTGTCCCGGGAGGCGATCGCCGAGGTGGTGGAGACGCTTGACCCGGACCACTTCTACAAGCCGGCCCACGGCCACCTGTATGACGCCATTATGGGGCTGTATGGCGCCGGCCAACCGGTCGACGCGGTCACCGTCGCCGAGGAGCTGCAGCGGGCGAACGTCCTCGAGGAGATCGGCGGCCCCGCGCTGCTGTTGGATCTGCAGGGTTCAACCCCGGCCATCGGCAACGCAGGTCACTACGCCAAGATCGTCGAGGAGCATGCCCTGCTCCGCCGGTTGATCGCCGTCAGCAACGAGATCGCCGAGATGGCCTACGGCATCCCGGACGACGTCATCAAAGCCATCGACGATGCGGAGTCCCGCATGTTCGAGGTCGCCCAGCGTCGGGTGACCAACACCACCGCCCAGATCAAGGATCTGCTCTCGGCCAACCTGGACCGGCTGGAGACGCTGTACGAACGGGGGGAGTCCATCACCGGTATCCAGACCGGCTACGCCGACCTCGACGAACTGCTCTCGGGCCTGCAGCCGGAGGCCCTCTACGTCATCGGGGCTCGCCCCGCGATGGGAAAGACGGCCTTCGCATTGGGTATGACGGCCAATGCGGCAATGGGGGATCAGAAACCGGTGCTGTTCTTCTCGCTGGAGATGGGCCAGCTGGAGCTGTCCCAGAGAATCCTCTGCTCAGACGCGCTGGTGGATTCCAGCCGCATCAGGACCGGCCGGATCGAGGATGTGGAGTGGAACCGCATCAGCCATGCCGTCGGTCGTCTGGCCGAGGCGCCGATCTTCATCGACGACAACCCCCAGACCTCGGTCATGGAGATCCGGGCCAAGGCCCGTCGGCTCAAGAGCCGCGTCGGGGACATCGGCATGGTGGTCGTCGACTACATCCAGCTGATGTCAGGCAGGAGCAACGCCGAGAGCCGCCAGGTGGAGGTCTCCGAGATCAGCCGTGGGTTGAAGATCCTGGCTCGTGAGCTCCAGGCTCCCGTCGTCGCTCTCGCCCAGCTCAACCGTGGTTTGGAACAGCGGGTCGACAAACGGCCGATGCTGTCGGACCTTCGTGAGTCCGGCTCGCTCGAGCAGGACGCCGACGTTGTGATGTTCCTCTACCGGGACGAGGTTTACGACGATCAGTCCCCCGACCGCGGCGTCGCCGAGGTCATCGTGGCCAAGCACCGCAACGGTCCGACCGGCAAGGTCAAGCTGGCGTTCCGTGGCCAATACACCCGCTTCGACAACATGGCCCGAGCGGTCCCGGCGGGTGGGCCGCCGCCCTCCGCGGAAGAACCGCCACAGGATTTCTGACCTGGGCGTCGTCTCCGGGAGGAGAAGGCACCGGTCGAAGCTGCGGCCGGTTCTTCACATGACCGGAGAGGGAGTATCCGGTCAGATCACGCTCAAAAGGTGGGAGTGGGTGGAAGATGCCGGGCGTCGACGCCCGAGGGCGCCGTGGCGATGCGTGTGGAGGAGTGACATCTCCCACCTCACTTCCCGATCCCGGTGGGGGGTGATGGCCACCGGTGTTACTACCATCGTCGGTACCTCGAAAAACCTTGAGCAAATTCTGGAGCCGCCATGTTCCTCGGCGAAAACCTGCTGCCCCTCCTGACGCTGGCCGTCGGTGGTGGGTTGGCCGTCGGCACGTTGGCGGCACTACTCCGACCGCGTGATGAGGTGCCGGACGGTGAACTGGAGCGGCCGCCGCTCGGCCGGTCGATCATCCAGATCGCCATCGGTACCACCGTGTCGATCTGGGCGCTTGCGTCACTCCTCGGCTGACTGATTCCAGGCTGGAAGCGTGTCCTCGTCGAGCAGTCGCTCGGCCAGCTCCCCGAAGTCGGCAACGTTCAGTTTGGGTTCCGGGAAGGTCGGTGCGTAGGACATCCCATCCCGCCTGACGAACGCGGTCAACAGCCCGGCGGCGTTTGCCCCCGCCAGGTCCCAGTCATGGCAGGCCACCATCCACATCCGCGACGGGGCCGCGCCGACCACCGCTGAGGCGTAGAGGTAGGGCGCCGTCGCCGGTTTGTAGGTCCGCACCGATTCGACCGAGAGGATGCGGTCGAACAGTTGGGCAATCCCGGCGTTTGTCAGCTGCGCTGTCACCGCGTCGGTGGTGCTGTTCGTCAGCGCAACCGTCATCCAGCCTCCCGCCCGGAGCGCGGTCAACCCGTCAACCACGTCCGGGTGGGCCTTCAGCCGTCCGAAGGCGGTTACGACCGACGACCAGTCCTCGTCGCTGATCGTCCGACCGCCGGTGGCCGCGGTTGCGTCTCCGGCATGGCGGGCGAGGGTCGAGAAGTCGATGAACTGGTTGATCGCGGTGCAGGTCATCGACAGCTGGAGCAGTCGGGTGAACCACACGCGGAACCCACCCTCCTCGCCGAGCAGTTCGTCAACCGCCTCTCGGACCGGTGCCAGGTCGAGCGTGGTCTCGTTGATGTCGAACACGGCAATCGGAGCCACGTGAATCGTCGGTTCGGTTGCCATGCTTCGCTACCGTACTCGCCCCGGCGGTGGGTGGGGGAGTGGGCGTACTTCGCACCGACCGTGTCGGGTCCTCTAGGTTGTGGGGCCGTGACCGCTGATCAACAACCCGACATGTCGCCGGCCGACCCCGACGACGCCGAGCTGATTCCCGCCGCAACCGTCCTGCTGCTCCGCGAAGCGAACGGCCGGGAGGACAGCGAGGTGGACCGCGAGGCGCCCGCCGCGGTTGGCGGTGGTGGGATGGAAGTCCTCATGTTGCGCCGCAACTCCAAGATCGCGTTCGGTGGTATGTGGGTCTTCCCGGGCGGCCGGGTCGACGACGACGAGATGGTTCCCGGCGACGTCCTGGGTTCGGCCAGATTCGCTGCGGTTCGGGAGGTGGAGGAGGAGACCGGTCTGACGATCGACGGCGAGGCCCTGCTGACCTGGTCGTACTGGGTTCCGCCGCCGATGCCGGCCATGACCACCAAGGGACCCCGGCGGCGGTTCTCCACCTGGTTCTTCGTCGCCCCCGCCCCGACCGGTTCGGTGGCCATCGATCACGGGGAGATCCATGAGCACCGCTGGCTGTCACCCACCGAGGCGCTGGCCCAGCATCGGGCGGGGGAGATCGAGCTGGTCCCGCCGACCTGGATAACGCTGACCCAGTTGAGCAGACACGACGATCCGGCGGCCGCCATGGCCTGGGCGGAGCGGACCGAACCGGAGGAGTTTCGGACGCGGCCGCTCGGTGGGCAACCGGTGGCGATCTGCTGGGCCGGCGATGCGGCCCACGCCGACGGCAACGCCGACCAGGCCGGCCCCCGTCATCGCCTCACCCTCGACCCGGACGGCTGGCGTTACGAACGAAGCTGATCGGCCGCACAACGGCGGTGTCCGACGGGCAGGCGGACAGCCCGTTGCACCGGGCGATTGGCGGTCGGTCTCCGGCCCTGGCCGACCGTCACGTGCCGCTAGAGAAACGGCAGCGGCCGAATGGTTGCGGTGCGCAGACCGTCCGGCGCCTCGACCGTCACCGCGCCCTCGGCGTTGACCACGTCACTGCTGATCTGGGCGACGGCAACGGTTGCGTCGAGCCGGGGCGAACGGGCCACGCTGCTCATCGTGCCCACCTGCCGGCCTTCGGCGAACACCGGCGTCCGCTCGTGCAGGGGCCATGCGTCGAGTTGGCCCGGCTCGGTGTGGATCATCAGACCGACGAGCAGCCGCTCCGGCCCGTTCTTCACCACGTCGGCCAGCGCCGCCTTACCGATGTAGTCGGCGGCGATGTCCACATCCACGTAGCGGCCCATCCCGGCCTCGAACGGGTTGGAGTCCGGGGTGGTGTCCCCGCCCCAGGAAAGCAAGCCGCTTTCGATCCGTTCGACGGCGTTCGGGCCGCCCGGCCCGATGCCGTAGGACTCGCCGGCGGCCATGACCAGATCCCATAGTTCGTCGCCTCGGCTGCCGTCGCGGAGGAACAGCTCGAATCCGCCCTGCTTGCTCCAGCCGGATCGGCAGAGCACCAGCGGGATGTCCCGGCCGTCCCGGCCCGACAGCTCGGTCTCGATAAACCAGAAGTACTTGAGTTCGGTGACGTGCGGCCCGAAGAGGTCGACGATCACGGCCTCGGCCTTCGGCCCCTGCACCGCCAGCGGCGAGACGTCCGGTTCGGTCACCGTCACGTCGAAGCCCTGTTCGGCGGCGACCGCCTTCACCCAGAGCAGCATGTCGCTGTCGGCCAGGGAGAACCAGTACCGGTCCGACAGCTTGAGGAGCACCGGGTCGTTCAGGATTCGGCCCTCGTGATCGCACATGGCCACGTACTTGCCCTGCCCGTGTTTCATCTTGGACAGGTCCCGGGCCGTCAGATACTGGACGCAGGCGTCGGCATCGGGCCCCCGAACCTCGACCTGCCGTTCCGCCGCGACGTCCCAGATTGCCACGTCGTTGATCAACCGGTTGTACTCCGCAGCAGGGTCGCCGAACGACATCGGTAGCAGCATCTTGTTGTACACGGTCGAGTCGGTCACCCCGGCGGCAACCACTGACCGGTGGAACGGCGACGTCCGGATGCGCGGACTGGGAGTGAGCTTCATAGAGGCCTCAGCGTATTTGACTGAACGATCGATCAGGACGCCACGGACCCAGGAAAAATGACCTATGTCACAGCGCGGACGCAGGTGCCCGTCGGCGTTGACCCGCCGATCGTGAGGTACGTTCCGGACAGCCGCACGGCTCGTCCGCTTGGGACCGGCCGTCAGGGACGGGCGCCGCGTCAGCGGTCCAGGTGCTTCAGTGCTTCGCGTTTTGTCAGCCCGGACAGCCGGTCCTCGTTTGCCGTCACAAAGCTGCGAACCTCGTCGGGCCGGAGTCTGGCATGCTGGCGGAGGGCCCAACCGATGGCCTTTCGGATGAAGAACTCGGTGTCCTCTGCCCGTTGCTCGGCATAACCGAACAGCCGATCCTCGTCGGTGTCCGCCTTGTAGCTCAGCTGGTGGAGGATGGCGGTTCTAGCCAGCCAGATGTTGTTGTCGCCGATCCACCGGTCCATCACACTCACCAACTCACGGTTGGTCAGAACAAGCGGACCGACGCTCCACGCCGCGAGGGAGTCGACGGTGTCCCACCAGGACTTTGTGGTGACCAGGCGCTCCAGGTCCACCAGGTTCTCGGCGTGCAGCGTCTTGATCCACCGGCGAAGGACGATACAACCGACGTACTGGAACTCCCGCTCCGGTTGGGCCCAGCAGTCGTCGGCGAACCGGACGAGTTCGCCGGCGTCCGCATCCCGTGCCGCGGCGATGAACGGCTTTGCCGCTGCCCGCGCCGCCGGAGATCGAACCCCCAGGAACGCGAAGTGGTCCTTCATGTAGGCGGTCATCTGCGGTACATCTTCCGGTTTGGCCACCGCCTCGAGCGCCACACGCAGTTCCGTCACGTCCATGCGCAGACAGTACTTCGGCGGATCGGATTTGTTCCCGCCGCCCTACCCTGGCTCGGTGATTCCAGATGCGCCGGCAGCACCCATTCCGCCGTCGACCCGACGGGGCTTCCTGGGTTGGCGGATCCTGGCCGTCGGGGTGCTCACCTCGATCCTGACCGGTCCCGGCCAGACGATCGGCGTCTCGGTGTTCATCGATCCGTTGGTCGAGGCGCTCGGGGTGAGCCGGTCAACGGTCAGCAGCGCCTACCTCATCGGCACCCTGGTCGGCGCGTCGGCGATGCCGAGGTTCGGCCGCTTTGTCGACCGCCGAGGCATCCGGTTGTCCCAGATGCTGGTCGGGGTTGCCTTCGCCGTCGCCCTGGTCAACATGTCAACGGTGCAGAACGCCGTCTGGCTGGCGGTCGGGTTCGCCGGGATCCGGATGATGGGTCAGGGTGCACTGTCGATGATCCCGATGGTCGCGGTGTCGCTGTGGTTCTCCCGCCGTCGGGGTGTCGCCATGGGGGTCATGGCCACCGTCGGTGGCGCCGGCATCGTGGCTGCCCCGCTGATCCTCAATGCGCTGATCGACGCAACATCGTGGCGGGTGGCCTGGCTGATTGCCGCCGGGTTCACGCTGGTGACCGTGGTGCCACTCGGTAGGTTCGGGCTGGTCGATCGACCGTCCGACGTCGGCCAGGTTCCCGACGGCATCGAGAACACCGGAGCCGGAGATGACGGTGGGCCGGACGGCGCAGTCGGAGACAATTCGTCGGTACTCGCCGCCGCACCGCTCCGCCAATCGTTCACCCGGGCCGAGGCGGTCCGGACCAGGCAGTTCTGGATCCTGGCCACCGTCAGCACCGTCACCGGCATGTTGATCACCGGTCTCAACTTCCACCAGATCGATCTGCTCGGTGAGGCGGGGCTCAACTCGACCGAGGCGGCGGCGATGTTCCTGCCCCAGATCCTCGGGTCGTCCACCATGGCCATCAGCGTCGGCTTCATTCTGGACCGGGTTGGCGTCCGGTTCGTTCCGGCGTTCGGCGTTGTGTTGCTTGGCCTGGTCCACGTCCTGGCCGCCGTCATGCAGCCGGGCCTGGTGGTCTTTGTGTACGCGGTGGCGATGGGGGCGACCGGCGGCGCGGTCCGCGCTGCGCTGAGCACGATGCTGCCCGCGTACTTCGGGACCGACCACATCGGTTCGATCCAGGGGGTGATGACCGTGACCGGGGTTGCCGGTTCGGCCGTCGGACCGGTGACGCTGGCGTTGGCCGAGGCGCAGCTTGGCAGCTACCGTTCGGCCAACCTGGCGTTGCTGGTGTTGCCGATGCTGGCCTTCGGTTTCACCCTGACAAATCGGCGCCCGGTTCTTGCCTGATACCGCACGAGGAGGGCCCCATGAGTACCCAGGCCGAACGTCGAGCCGCTGCCAAGGATCTGCTGCGAACCCTCAACGACCCGCCGGACACCGATCGGGCCGCACTGTCGATGGAACGTCGCCACGGTGCCCTCGGCAGCTTTGCCATCGACCATGTCCTGGGCAACCTGTGGAGCAGGCCGCAGCTGTCCCGCCGGGACCGCAGCCTGATCGTCATCACGTTCCTGGCCACGATCGGTGCGGATGACGAGCTGAGCATCCACCTCGAGGGGGCCCTGAACCACGGATTGAGCCGCGCCGAGATCCGGGGGGTCGTGAACCAGGTTGCCGGATATGCCGGGTTCCCGATGGCCTTCCATGCAACGCGGCGGGTCGACGAACTCTTCGCCCGGCTGGACGGTGTCGATCGGCTCCCGGCGAAGGATCCCGCCCCACCCCTGGACGACCCGGCTCGATGGGAGTCGGCGACGGATGTGATGGGCACGCTTTACGGTGGGCGCGCCGCGACCGATCCGGCCGAGGCTAGGGCGGCGATGGTCGAACGACTTGGCGGTGTTGGTGAGCTTGCCTTCGACTGGGGCTTCGGTGAACTGTGGTCCCGGACCGACCTGTCGCGCCGGGATCGGAGCATGGTCACCGTTGCCATCCTGGCCATGCTGACCCGCAGGGAGCAACTGGTCGTACACCTCCGGGGAGCTCTCAACCACGGCTGCACCAGGGAGGAGTTGGAGGAGATCATGGTCCAGCTGACCGTGTACGGGGGGTTCCCCCGAGCCGTTGAGGGCATCGGGACCGTGCGAGCGGTGTTTGCCGAGATCGACGGTGAGGCCTGACCGCTAACCTTGCGGTGGTGACGGAGGACGAGGGTCGGAGCTCATCACCGGACTGGAGCCACCATCGGACGGAGCGGCTTGTGCTCGACCGGGTAACCGTGGCCGACACCGACCAACTGCACACGATCCACGCCGACCCCCGGGTCTGGACCCACTTCCCCAGCGGTCGACATGACACCCGGGCCGCCACCGAAGCGCTGGTGGCCGACTGCATCCGGGAGTGGGAAACAAACGGGATCGGCTACTGGTCCGTGCGGGACCGGGCCGACAGTCCGGTGATCGGGATCGGTGGTTGTCGCCTGGTGGTCGACGAGGATCGCTGGAACCTGTACTACCGATTCACCCCCGGGGTCCAGGGTCGGGGGTACGCCACCGAGCTGGCCCGGGCTGCGGTGGCCGTGGCGAACCGGGTTGCACCGGACGTGCCGGTGGTGGCCTACATGCTGGCGACCAACCCGAGCTCCTGGCGAGTGGCCGACAAGATCGGATTGACCAAGGTGTGGGAGGGACCGGACGCCGGGAACCCCGACCCGACGGCGATCCGCTACGTCTACGCCGACCGCCCCGGCTACGCGGTCTGATCGGACCTCGGGTCTGGTCGCCGCCGGCTGACCGGGCCGTCGGGAACCCCTGTCCGGCCCGTCCGGTCGGCCGTCGTTCGGTTCGGCGTCGCTGATCGGATCGTCTCGGACGTGACGGTGGGGCACAATGAGGTCCATGTGTCGCAACATCACCATCCTCCGAGGACTTGAGCCGGCCGCCACTCCGGCGGAGATCGAAGCCGGAGCCCGGCAGTACGTCCGCAAGATCAGTGGTATCCGTGAGCCGTCGGCCGCCACCTCCGAAGCGTTCGAGGCCGCGGTGGTCAGCATCGCCGCGGCCACCACCGAGCTGCTGCAGACGCTGCCGCCTCGCAAACAGCCCCCCACCACCGTCCCGCCAATGCGCCGCCATGGAGGTCGTCCGTGAGGTTGGAGGCGGTAGGTCGGCGGTGTCATCAGCGCACTGCGCCGTCAGGGGGGTCGTCCGTGAGGTTGGAGGCGGTAGGTCGGCGGTGTCATCAGGGCACTGCGTTGTCAGCGGGGCGTCCGTGAGGTTGGAGGCGGTAGGTCGGCGGTGTCATCAGGGCGCTGCGTTGTCAGGGGGTCGTCCGTGAGTAGGTGTGCGGTGGACGGTGTCTTCGGTTTGCTGCGCCGCAGTGGCCTGTCTCGGGGAGGTCGGCCATGAAGTTGGAGGCGGACGGTCGGGTGGTGATGCTGTCGGGCCCGGCGCGAGGCATCGGCCGCTCGCTCGCCGATCGGTTGGCAGCCGACGGATTCCATCTGAGCCTCGGTGGTCGGAACACCGAGTCGATCGCGGAGGTCGCCGCCAACTGGCCGTCACCGGAGGACGGCGGACCGGTCGTGTCGATCCACCACTTCGACGCGACGGACCGTGACTCCGCCGGCGACTGGGTCGCCGCAACCGTCGAGGCCCACGGTGGTGTCGACGTGCTGATCAACAACGCCGGGGTGCTGGACGGGTTCAGTCTGGACACCTACGACGAGGCCGCGTTCGACGACATGCTGACGGTCAACGTCAAGACCCCGACCCTGCTCACCCACCTGACCCTGCCCCACCTCCGGTTGTCCGGTCACGGTCGGGTCATCAACATCGCCTCACTGTCCGGCAAGCGGGTCAAGGGTGGGTTCTCACCGGGCTACGCCATGAGCAAACACGCGGTGATGGCCCTAACCCACGCCACGCGGCAGTACGGCTGGGACGACGGCGTCCGGGCAACGGCCATCTGCCCCAGCTTTGTCGAGACCGAGATGATCGCCGGTGTCGACACC
>JBCCGJ010000054.1:0-21786 GCA_039029335.1 Actinomycetota bacterium
GACGCTGAACAGCACCGACGCCATGGCAAGCATGGCCGCGCCGATCGAGCCGAGGACCGCAGCGATCCGACGCCGACGGGTTGGTTCCGGCCTGCCGACCTTCTCCTCGATGAACATGATCGTCAGCGGCGCCACAACACCGAGCAGGAGGAACGCTGCGGCAAGGGCGATGGCCGCGCCGACACCGAACTGGACGATGGATTCGATTCCGGCCGAGGTGTTGGACAGGAACGCCGCGCTACCGGTGGCCAGCGCAAGCACGAGGGCGCCACTCACCGCAGCCAGACCGGTCGCATAGGCGGCCCGTGGTCGAAGGCCGGCCGAGGTCTGTTCCCGGTACCGGCCGATCGAGTGGAAGGCGAAGTCGACACCGAATGAGATCATGGCGATCGGCACGATGAGACTGAGGATCAGATCGTCCTTCAGGCCGAGCAGGTTCGTGATGCCCTGGAGCCAGATGATCAGTGTGGCCAGGGCGCCGCCCGTGACCGCAAGCGCCCAGTAGGAGCGGAAGGTAAGGCCGACAACGGCCAGCACGGCGGCGATGGTGAAGCCGATGAACGGGCCGGCTGTTGCACCCTCCTCCTCGGAGGTGAGGTTCACGTCGATCGCGATGCCCCACGCCTCGTAGGTCCGCTCGTCACCACGGACGACGTCCAGAACATCCCGGGAGTACTCCTCGGAGTCGGTGTCGGTCCCGAGCCGGACGCCGGTGCCGCCAAAGCCGAGGAGGTTGTCATCGGACAGGACGGTGATCAGCACCGCAGGCGATACCGGACCGTCCGGGCCGGTGGCGGTCTGCGCCGACAGTCCCAGTTCGGTGGCGCCGCGCTCGGCGATCAGCTCGGCGGCCACCGCCTTCACCTGGTCGTCCGTGGCCGAGGCCAGGCCGTCGGGCAACCGCATGTCGATCAGGTCGGCGACGGTGACCAGGCCGACGACGTCAACGTCGGCGTCGATGTCGTAGTAGCCGAACAGGGTGCCGCTCAGCTCCGGATCGGATCGGAGGGCGTCGCTGTTGGCCAGCAGTTCCCGGAGCGGCTCGGCCCGGAGGATGTCACCGTCGCGGTCCTCGACGATCCCGCCGGTGAAGAAGACCGAGGATGCGAACCGGTCCTCGATCCGGTCCCGGGCGTCGAAGACCTCGCCGGTCGGTTCCTGCGATGCGCTCTCGGTCGGCTGCATGGCCAGAAACGGAACGGCAAGCGCCGCGGTCGCCAACAGTGTGACCAGGATGACCCGTAACGGATGGTGTGCAAGACGGTTGGTGAGGCTCATGATTCGGCCCTTTCGAAGGGAGCGTGGGCACACCCACGCGATAACGGTGTACTGATTGACGTTGCTAACTTTGCGTTGTCTAGATTGCCTGCTGTACAGTCAAGGGCAAGAGCTAGACAGTGTCAAGTTTGGAGTTCGTAGCGGATGTCACAGACCGGAAAGCCCTATGCTTCGACACCAATGGGCACAAGTGAGGACAAACCGAGCAGCGGTTCCTATCACCATGGAAACCTCCGGGAGGCGCTGCTCGACGCGGTCGGCGCCATTCTCGAAGAAAAGGGCATCGGTTCGGTCTCACTTCGGGAAGCGGCCAGGCGGGCCGGCGTCTCACACGGGGCTCCGGCCCACCACTTCGGCGACAAGTTGGGCATGCTCACCGCCTACACCACCCGGGGCTTCGAACTCTTCGCCGAGCAACTGCGGGCGGCAGCCGACGGAGAGGAGCGACCGGAGGACAAGATCAACGCCGTCGGCATCGCCTATCTCCGGTTCGCCGTCGAGCATCGCTCCTACTTCGAGTTGATGTTCCGCTCGGAGATGCACAACGCAAAGAACGAGGAGTTCCTCGACACCTCGACCGGGGCGTTTTCGGTCGTGACCTCCATCGCCGAGCAGCTGCTGGCCATTGGAGACGACGACGACTCCGGCCCCCGCGATCCAACCTCGGCACTCCCGCTGGCGTTCCGCGCGTGGTCCCAGGTCCACGGCCTGGCAACCCTGTGGCTGGACGGGGCGATCACCCACTTCTGGGACGGCGACGACATCTACGAGCTGGCGCAGCTGATGTTCGAAGCTGAACTACCCAGCGGGAGCGACGGGCTGTCCATCTGAGGCGGCGTTCGGGCCGGCCGAGAGACCGGACAAACGCCGATCCACCGGCCGAACCGGGTGGTTCTTCCCATGCGGCGAGCCCCGGTTACCGCCTGTTGCGGAGTTGACGTCGGGCGGACGTAGATAGGCTTGTTTTGGTCGAACGCGGGCCCTCACGCAGAGACAGACTCGACCCACCACCGAACCGGGCTGGCAATCAGCTAAGAACAACGACGGATCGACCGTATATAACGTGTGCCCTCTCGGGCCGACGATCCTCCAAGGACCCCGATATGAAGACGCAAGATCCGCAGTTGGCCTACCTGGAATCCGAGGCCATCCACATCATCCGAGAGGTGGCCGCCGAGTTCGAGCGTCCCTGCCTGCTGTTCTCCGGCGGCAAGGACTCGATCGTCTGCCTCCACCTGGCACTCAAGGCTTTTGCCCCCGCTCCCCTGCCGTTCCCGATCATGCACGTCGACACGGGCCACAACTTCCCGGAGGTCATCCAGTTCCGGGACAAGGTCGTCGCCGAGAACGGCATCAAGCTTGTTGTCGCGTCGGTCCAGGAGGCCATCGACGCCGGCAAGGCGGTTGACGAGACCGGCCCCCGGGCATCGCGGAACCGGCTGCAGACCGGGGTGCTGTTGGACGCCATCGAGAAACACCGGTTCGACGCACTCTTCGGCGGCGCCCGCCGGGACGAGGAGAAGGCCAGGGCAAAGGAGCGGGTCTACAGCTTCCGTGACGAGTTCGGCCAGTGGGACCCCAAGGGCCAGCGGCCGGAACTGTGGAACCTGTACAACGGTCGGTACAAGCCGGGCGAACACATGCGGGTCTTCCCCATCTCGAACTGGACCGAGCTGGACATCTGGCACTACATCCGGGATGACGAGATCGAGATTCCCGACGTCTACTACGCCCACAACCGCCAGGTCTTCCAGCGTGACGGCATGTGGCTCGGCGTTACCGAGTTCCTCCAGCCGATGGAGAGCGAGCAGGTCGAGGAACGCCTCGTCCGGTTCCGGACCATCGGCGACGCCACCTGCACCGGCGCGGTCGAGTCGCCTGCGGCAACCATCGAGCAGGTCATCGAAGAGGTGGCCGCCACCCGCATCACCGAACGTGGCGCAACCCGGGCGGACGACCGGGTGACCGAAGCCGCAATGGAAGACCGTAAGAAAGAGGGGTACTTCTAATCATGAAGTACGCCGTAGTCATCGAGTACCTCGACCGGAGGCCGACGACCGGAGTTTCGGCTGACGCCGAAACGTCCCCGGCCACAAGCGCCCCGTATGGGCGAAAGAAGGAAAGCTGATGGATCTCCTACGTCTGGCAACCGCCGGCTCCGTCGACGACGGAAAGAGCACCCTCATCGGACGGCTCCTGTATGACTCGAAGTCGATCTTCGAGGACCAGATGGAGTCCATCGAGGCCACCAGCGAAAGCCGTGGCGACGAGCACGTCAACCTGGCGCTCCTGACCGACGGCCTGCGGGCCGAGCGGGAACAGGGCATCACCATCGACGTCGCCCATCGGTACTTCACCACACCGAAGCGCAAGTTCATCATCGCCGACACCCCGGGTCACATTCAGTACACCCGGAACATGGTCACCGGTGCGTCAACCGCCGACCTCACCATCATCCTGATCGACGCCCGTAAGGGTGTGATCGAACAGTCCCGGCGGCACTCCTTCATCGCCAGCCTGCTGCGCATCCCCCACATCGTGCTTGCGGTGAACAAGATGGACCTGGTCGACTACGACCAGGAGGTCTTCGAGAACATCCGCACGGAGTATGCGGAGTTCGCCAAGCGCCTGGACATTCCGGATCTCACCTTCATCCCCATCTCCGCGCTGAACGGTGACAACGTCGTCGACCGGTCGGCCAACATGGATTGGTACAAGGGCGGCACCCTCCTCCACCACCTGGAGGAGGTCCATATCGGATCGGACCGGAACATGGTCGACGTTCGCCTGCCCGTGCAGTACGTCGTTCGGCCCCAGAGCACCGAACATCACGACTTCCGTGGCTACGCCGGCTCGATCGCCGGTGGTGTGATGAAACCCGGTGACGAGGTTGCGGTTCTGCCGTCCGGTTTCACGACCAGGATCAAGAGCATCATCGGCCCCCAGGGCGAGATGGAGGAGGCTTCGGCGCCGCTTGCAGTCACCGTGCAGCTCGAGGACGAGTTGGACGTCAGCCGGGGAGACATGATCTGCCGGGTCAACAACCAACCAACCCCCACCCAGGACCTGGAGGCGATGGTCTGCTGGATGTCCGAGGCGTCGCAGCTGAACGAGGGTTCCAAGCTGGCCATCAAGCACACCACCAAGTGGGCTCGGGCCATGGTCAAGGACCTGCGCTACCGGCTGGACATCAACACCCTCAACCGGGATCCCGACGCAACGGCGCTCACCCTGAACGAGATCGGCCGGGTCAGGCTGCGGCTCACCCAGCCGGTCTTCGCCGACACCTACCGCCGGAACCGGACAACCGGCAGCTTCATCCTCGTCGACGAGACCACCAACGTCACCGTCGGCGCCGGCATGATCCGCGAGGTTGAATGACCTTCGGAAATCCGAAGACGGCAAACACGGTCTGGCATCCCAGCGACGTCGACCGCGCCGACCGCTGGGCCGCCGTCGGCGGTCCGTCCGGTGCCGGCGACCCCGGCAGTGGGGGCCGAGGCGGTGTGACGGTCTGGCTGACCGGGCTCTCCGGCTCCGGCAAGTCGACGGTTGCGGTCGAACTCGAACGGCAGCTGATCCAGGCCGGCCGGCCGGCCTACCTGCTTGACGGTGACAACCTCCGGCAGGGGCTGAACGGCGACCTTGGCTTCTCGGCCGAGGACCGCGACGAGAACGTTCGCCGCGTCGGCCATGTGGCCCGACTGTTCGCCGACGCCGGCGTGGTGGCCATCGTGCCGCTGATCAGCCCCTATCGGGCGGCGCGGAACTTCGCCAGGTCCCTGCACGACGCCGCCGAACTCCCCTTCGTCGAGGTGTTCATCGACACCCCGCTGGAGATCTGTGAGGCCCGCGATCCGAAAGGCCTCTACCAGAAGGCCCGGGCGGGCGAGATCACCGGCATGACCGGCATCGACGATCCCTACGAGGCGCCGGAGAACCCGGAGCGGCGATACACCCCGGAGGACGGCCCTGCGGAGACGGTGGCCGCCAAACTGCTCGCGTCGCTCTAGCCGGTTGCGGCCTGCTGCGCTGACAGCCCGGTCGTCTATTCTCGAAACCGTGAGTTCCAACGATCGCTCGGATACCGACATCCGCTGCCCCGACTGTGGGGAAGCCGATGACCTCTCCGGCGAACGCGACAGTGAGCTGATCCGCATCACCTGTCAGCGGTGCGATGCGGTGTGGCACCGGGACCCGCAGCGCCGCTGCCCCCGCTGCGACTCCGCCGATCTGTACGCCGCGCCGGTTGCGGTCATCGAGAAGTCACGGGGCACGCAGCTTTCGATCGTCTCCACCAGGTCGGAGTACCTGTGCTGGTCCTGCGACCGGGACCTGATCGACGCCCAACGTCAGAGTGGCACGGCACTGATGCCGGACCAGTTGCCGACCCTGTGATCGGAACAAAGCCGATGTTGCGCTGCAGGCCCGGTGATCCACGGTTCGGCCGACAGCGGCCGAACGGCGTCCGCCGATCCGCACCGACTTCATAACCTTGTTATCCGGTGCCTTCCACCTCTTTCGACAACCAGACTGGCTAGTCTGAGGGCCGGGTCCGACCGTTGCCGCACGCTCGCTGATTCCCGCCACTCCGTTCCCTCTTCGCCCGATGTTCCCTCTGTGGAAGGTCACCGCTCATGAACTCTCAGGCTGACGCTTCACGCGATTCCGCGGCAAACGGTCAATCGGCGTCGTCCCCGTTCGACGAGGCACCCGACGCCCCGTCGGCCACCATGGCACCCGCGGACGAAACCACGCTGGAGATGCGACAGGTTGCCGGACTGACCGCCGGATCGGTCATGGTCCTCCACACCGGCTCGTTCCAGTTCCGGGAGTCGGAGAAGGATGTCGGGTTCTCCCTGGTCGTCGAAGGCCCCGACCGCGTGACGGTGGTCGGCGGTTCGGCCACGTCGCTCATCGATGAGGTGCCGGTCGGCGAACCCACCCCGCTTGGCGATGCGGTCCTCAACGTCGGCAGCGCCTGTTTCACCGTGCGGGAACCGCGACCGGAACCGACAAACGCCAATCGGCTCAACGATCTGGAGTCGGCGAGAAAACCGCCGTCGGCCATTGCCGTCCCCTGGTTCGACGAGTCGCCGGATGAACCGGTGCAGAGTGGCAGCTCCCGATTCGGATCCCTGTTCTCCCGCGGCGTCGACAACGAGGAGGGCGGGTTCGACGCCCAGACCTGGCAGTTCCTCGAGGCCATCCGGGACACAAGGAGCCAGGTCGCGGAGCGACACCGCAAGCTCCACCCCGATCCCGAGGAGCTGCACAGCAGGCTGACCAGGATGGACCCGGGCCTCTGGGACCGGACCGTCGACAATCCGATGTTCTCCCGGTTCCCGATCGCCTTCTCCACCATCCCGTGGGAACCGCGTTTCGACGAGCCGGAACGAATCCCGGAACAGCTCTACGAACCAATCCAGGAGATGAGCTGCCTCCCCTGGGTGCCGATCACCGCCAACCTGCTGTTCGGTCCGCTGGGCATCGTCGGCGGACGGTCCGCGGTGTTGTCGTGTGCCAGGAACGCCCTGCTCTACCTGGCCTGCGTGACCGCCCCCTCCGACATCGCATTTTCCATCGTGACGGCCCAGGGGCTTGTGGAGGACTGGGACTGGAGCTCCTCACTACCGAACTCCCTGTTCCCCACCGACGACGGCAAGTACCGCATCGCCATCGCGGACGGTATGACCCACTTCGAGGGCGCTGGTTTCTCCCACGAGGCGGTGAAGAACAACGAGATGGGCCTGATCGTCCTTGCCGAGTCGGTCGACGACCTGCCCGACTACTGCGGCACCGTGCTGGAGATCACCTCGGACGGTCAGTGCCGGGTGACGAACCACCTCGGTGAACAGATCACCGGCACCCCCATCGGTGTCACCACACGGTTCGCCGCCTCGCTTGCCGGCATGGTCCGGGAGGCGGTCGGGGACGGACCGCCGGACGACGAGGTCGACGCAGCCGAGTCCGTCCACGAACCGGCGGAGGAGCCCGAGCGCCAACCGGACCGGCCGATCCTGCGATCCGTGCCGCCCCTCGACGACGTCGATCAGGACGACATCGACCAGGACGACATCGACCAGGATGACATCGACCAGGATGCCGGAGACGACCGGGAGGACCCGGCACGCGATGAGGCGGAACCCCTCCGATCGGCCAGGACAAGCGGCGACCTGGACCGGTGGAGTGAGGTCCCCCCGATCGACGATCTGATCGACCTTGACCAGGACGACGCCGAGTACGCGGCGAAGCGCGGCCTGGAGTCGGACGACGAGGAGATCGACTTCGAAGACGAACATCCGGACGACGCCGTTGCGGCCGTTCCCGGTAGCGAACCCACCATCGAGATCGCCGCCATCCAGGCCCCACCGTCACCGGCCGCCGTCAACAACGAACCAGACGCCGAGGACCTGACCTTCGACGTCCAACCCTTCGACGACCGGCCTGACCTGGACCGACCGGTCGACCACGAGGATGAGGACGAGGACGAAGAAGAAGAGGACCTCGACACCATCTCGGAGGAAGTGGCCAGGGCGCTGGCCGAGAACCCGTTCGATCCGGACTAGCGCAGCCCGCTCTGGACAGCTCGGACGGGCCCCGGCTAGGCATGGGTGATGTCCAAGGTTGACACGACACGACTGCAACGATTGGCGAGGGCCTACACCGAGACCGCGGTTTTCTATGCCGCCATAGATCTCGAGTTGTTCACCCACGTCTCCCGGGGGGCGAATTCGATCCCGGCGATCGCAGCCGCTACCGGGATGAGCGAGCTCAACGCCGAACGGCTGGTTGCGGTCACCCTGGCGATGGGCCTGCTGGCGCGTGACAGCAACGGAGACCTGGTCAACGCCCCGGACTGCGAGAAGTTCATGGTCACCGACACCGACCGGTACGCCGGGCCGTGGATGACCTTCACCCGGGGCGAGGTGTCCCAGTGGTTCGACCTGACCGCCAAACTGACCGACCCGGCGCCACCGAGCGAGCTGGGCATGTACGACGACCTCACCGTCGAGCGAGCCCGCTCGTATCACGCGGCAACCTACAGCGTCGGCATGGGGGCCGGTCGGCGATTCTGCCGCCAGGTCGACTTGACCGGTCGCCGTCGAATGATGGACCTCGGCGGCGGCTCCGGGGCCTACTCGATCAACGCGGTCAAGACCTTCGACGGACTCGAAGCCGTCGTGTTCGATCTACCACCGGTCACCGTCGTGACACAGGAGTACCTGGAACGGAACGGCGTCACGGATCGGGTCACCACGATGGGAGGGGACTTCATCAACGACTCGCTTCCCGAGGACTGTGACGTTGCGGTCATGGCCTCGAACCTGCCGATCTACGACGGGCCGAACATTCAACGGGTCGTGTCAAAGGCGTTTGATGCCCTGGCCCCCGGCGGCGAGATGCATCTGGTCGGCGAAACACTGAACGCGGACGGGATCGGCCCGCTCGACGCGGCGCTCTGGGGCATGGCTGAGATCCACTATGGCAGTGGTGGCCGTTCGCACTCGGTTTCCGAGTGCATCGGCTACTTCGAGACCGCAGGATTTGTCGACGTCAGTAACACCGACTTCGTGCCAAACACGTTGACCAGAACGTTCGGCCGCAAACCCGGGTAGCGAACTATTTCTTGACCTTCGGGTCCGGCAGGCCGACTCTCGCCTCACCGTTTGCCCAGCCCGGCCACCGGCTCCTGCTTTTCTCGGCCAGGCGGTGCATCAGAGCGATGGCACCGGGATCGTCGTCGCCCGGACGGGTTTCGATCACCCCGTCGGCAATCATCGCCTCGATGACGGCCCGGCCGAGATCGGTACGGACGATCGTCAGGGTCCAATCCGTCTTGTCGCCGATGCCGCCGGTTGAGATGTCGGCGTGTTCCGCCGCGAAGTCCGGACAGTGGTTACACCCCTCCCGGGTCCAGGCGTGACACTCCTTGAGGTTGATCTCGTGGTAGTCGCCGTTTTTCATCCAGACCTGGAAGACACCCTTGATGTTCATCTTCACGATGTCTTCTTTTGCCAGCCCGTACTTCATCCAGAACAGCTCGTCGAAGAGGGCGTCGTCGAAGCTCTTCGAGCAGAGCAGCCCGATGTTGAGCTTGATCGGTTTTGACACCTTGCCGACCTTGCGATGCCACATGACCGGCCCGATCGACGTCTGACAGCTCATCCCGACCAACGCCAGATTCTCCAGGCCCCGCTCCCTGGCCTCGTCGTAGGCGATGGTGTTCGCCGAGTAGGTGTACCGGCTGCCGGCGCCGGCCAGGACCTCCTCGGCGTTGGTGGCGACGCCGGGTTTTGCCTTCCAGCCGCCCGCTCCGCCCTCAAGCATGGAGACCAGCGCACCGTCGATGATGTTGTTGTCCAGGCACCAGATCAGAATGGCCGAGACCAGACCACCGTCCTGGCCGGCCTCGAACACGGCGTCCTCCTTGGCCCGAACAAGCAGGATGTCCTTGTAGATACCGGCCATTTCGTCCTCTTGACGAATCCGACCGAACAGATGCTCGTCCGCCTCGGTCTCCCAGGATCGGAATCGGGGGCAGGCGCGGGTGCACAACGTGCAGCCCTTCTCCCCGTGTTGGCAGTTGTCGATCCCGAGCTCCTCCTCCAGATGGAAGGGTTTGTAGGCGCCGGGTTTGTGCTCGTAACCGATGACGTCATGGGGGCAGGAGATGACGCAGCCGGCACAGCCGGTGCAGAGACCGGACGTGATCACCTCTTCGTGGAGTTCCTTCCACTGGAACGACCAGCGGGTTCTGGCCGGCTTCTTCGCGGTGGCTGCAGGAGAGGTCGTCGTGTCCGTCATCAACTCGAATCGTAGCGGTCAGGCCGGTTTGGGACCTCTTCGGACGCTCGTGGGCGCCCCTTCGGACGGGGCACGATCGGCGGTCGGACCCCGGCGAACCCGAAAGCGACACCTCGTCGCCTAGGCTGTGGCCCGCCAACCATCGAGGTACCTGGTTATGCATCACCAGGTACGTCTACGCTGGTAGTAAATTTATGCCGACGTCAGCATGACCGAAGGGGTCTCGGCATCACACCGCTGCGCAAGAACCGAGATTTCCAGACGTTCTGGACCAGCCAGGTTTTCTCGACCCTCGGCACCAGTGCAACGTCTGTCGCGTTCCCCCTGGTGGTGCTTCTGGAGACCGGATCGGCAACCCAGGCCGGTCTGGTTGGATTCGCCCAGACCCTGCCGTTTCTGATCTGGTTCCTGCCCGCCGGTGCCCTCGTCGACCGGCTGGACCGCAAGCGGATCATGAAGGTTGCCGAGCTTGTCCGGTTCGTCGGCATGCTCAGCCTGGTCATCACCTTCGCCGGCGGCTGGTTCAGCATCAGCCACGTGATGGCCATTGCGTTCATCGAGGGTTCCGCCCTTGTCTTCTTCGAGCTGGCCGAGGCTGCGGCGCTGCCCCACATCGTGTCGAAGGACAACCTGTCGAAGGCCATCGCCCAGAACCAGGGAAGGCAGCAGGTGGCCAACCTGGCCGGTCCCCCGATCGGCGGGTTGCTGGTCAGCGTCGGCCGGGCGGTCCCGTTCGCCTTCGATGCGTTCTCCTACGCCGTCTCCTTCATCGCCCTCAACCTCATCCGGCCCGGCTTCCAGGAGCAACGGCAGGAGCCGAATCAATCCCTGGTCTCGGACATCAGGATCGGGGTGGAGTGGCTCTGGCGTAACGCCTTTCTGCGAACCATCTCGTTCCTGGTCGCGGTCTGGAACTTCATGTTGATGGCGCTGATCCTCACCCTGATCGTCAGCGCCCGGGAACTCGGCGCCTCCCCGACGATGGTCGGCGTGGTCACTGCGGCCTTCGGACTGGGGGCCATGGGCGGGGTGTTCCTCGCCCCCCGGGCCCAGGAGTGGCTGCCGGGCCGCACGATCATCATCGGGGCAACCCTGGTGTGGGCCGCCTCCCTTGTTGTGCTGGCGGCCGCCACCCGACCGTGGCAGCTGGCGGCGGTTGTCACCGTTGCGGGCACCGCCTCACCGGTGTTCCAGGTGATGATCGGCCGCTACCGCTACGCCCTGACACCGGACGAGCTGCAGGGTCGGATGCTCAGCGCGTCCCGGGTGGTCGGCTGGGGCGCCATCCCCCTCGGGTCGGTCGTCGCCGGCTTCTCCATCGACGCATTCGGGGCCGACACCACACTGCAGCTGCTGGCCGGACTGATGGCGTTGACCGCGCTGCTGGCCGCGCTGTCGACAAGCCTGCGCACCGATCCGATTGCCGAACCGGCCACCTCACCGGCTACCGACTGAACCCGACCTCGAACACGTGGTGGGCGACAGGCCTACAGATCCCCTTCTTCGATCACACACTCGGCCACGATGTCGGTGATCTCCTGCGGTAGCTCGCCGTCCGGGGCCTCCAGGAGGTCCGCGTCGATCGCCGAGAACCGGGAGAACTCGATCTCCGCCTCCGTTCGCTGGATCACACACTGGCAGATGTCGCTGACCAGCCGGTCGTCCTCCAACGGCGCGGTACAGGCCGCCAGGAACCCCGTCTCGTTGTCGACGGTGAACCCGGTCGGGTCCTCCTCGGAACAGCCGACGAGGAGCACCGCAATAAGCAGGCTTCCAAGGAGCGCACCTCGGGTCCGGACGGTCATGTCTCGAACGTAGCGGATGCGCCGCCGCCGATCAGTTCGGCAGCCCGACCGAACACCGAGTCGAGCATCTCCTCGGTCAACGGCTGACCTCATGCCGCAGGAATCGCAGCAATCAACTCGGCGGCCCGGCCGAACACCGAGTCGAGCATCTCCTCGGTCAACGGCTGACCTCATGCCGCAGCAATCGCGGCAATCAACTCGGCAGCCCGGCCGAACACCGAGTCGAGCATCTCCTCGGTCAGCTTGCCCGTGAAGGTGTTCTGCTGGCTCACGTGGTAGCTGCACAGGATCAGGCGGCCGTCCGGCGCAGCAACCTCGACACCGTGTCCGAACTTGGGCCGGGGCCGGACCCCGAGGTGGGTACACAGTGCCTGGTAGGCGAACCCGCCGAGCACCACAAACACCTTCGGGTCGACCAGGGCGATCTCCCGGGAGAGAAAGTGAGCGCAGTTGTCCCGCTCCACCGGTGTGGGTTTATTGGCCGGCGGCGCACACTTCACCGGCGAGGTCACCAGTGCGCCGGTCAACGTCAGCCCGTCGTCGATGGTCACGCTAGTCGGCTGGTTGGCGAATCCGGCCCGGAACATCGCCCGATAGAGCCAGTCCCCCGAACGGTCGCCGGTGAACATGCGCCCGGTCCGATTTGCGCCGTGGGCCGCGGGGGCAAGACCGATCACCGCAAGGTCGGCGGTTCGATCTCCGAACGGCGGCACCCCACGACCCCAGTAGTCGAAGTCACGGTATGCGGCCCGCTTCTCCACCGCCACCTGTTCCCGCCAGGCGACCAGGCGGTCACACGCCCGACAGTCGGAGACCTCTTCGACGATCAGATCGAACCGATCCCCCTTGGCCGACAGGCGAGTCACCAATGTGACCCTATCGCGACCACCGACTCGCCGGGTCGCTCGATCGGTCCGTGCCGAGCCGCTCGACCGAAACGATTCGTCGGCCGGCCGATCGAACGCCGAGGTCAGCCGGAGCGGTCCGCCCCGGTTGGCCCGGTTGCCGACGATGGTCGATATCGTTCGTTGGTATGGCACGTCCCCGAAAGCCGACCACGGTCCTGCTGGTCCGCCATGGCCGTACACCGACGACCGGCCAGGTGCTCCCCGGCCGGGCGAAGGGCCTGCACCTCGGCGAGGAGGGAATCGCCCAGGCCGAGCGAGCCGCCGAGCGCATCGCCGGGATCGGAAAGCGGAAGGTCAAGGCGGTCTACGCCTCGCCGATGGAGCGGACGCGGGAGACCGCGGCACCGATTGCGGCGGCGCTGGGCCAGAAGGTCAAGATCGAACGCGGGCTCCTCGAAGCGGACTTCGGCAAGTGGACCGGCAAGAAGCTGGCCGACCTCTACAAGCGGCCGGAGTGGCAACAGGTCCAAAAATATCCCAGCGGGTTCCGGTTCCCCGAGGGGGAGTCCTTCGCCGAGATGCAGCAGCGTATGGTCGGCGCCATGCAGAAGCTGGTCGATAACCATCCGGGCCAGACCATCGTGGCCGTCTCCCATGCGGACCCGATCAAGGCCGTGGTGGCCCACGCCATGGGCACACACCTCGATCTGTTCCAACGGATCGTTGTCGGTCCGTGCTCCATCTCGGCGATCATCTATGGTTTCGGCGGCCCCACCGTCCTCGGCGTCAATTCAATGGGGGACGATTTGAAAGCGCTTGTACCCAGCTAGGAACCTTTACTACCAGATGAGCGATTCGTTCGAGTTCAGAGACGTAACCCATTTCACCGCAGGAGCCGTCGGTGAACCCGGGGACCGGACCTTCTACCTGCAGGTGGGGGACGATCTGGCGATGGTGACCGTCAAGCTGGAGAAGCAGCAGGTCAAGGCGCTGGCCCAGTTCCTCAAGGGGGTCCTGGACGATCTCCCGTCCACCACCACACCCGCATCGGTGACCCCGCTTGTCGACCCGACCGATCCGGAGTGGACGGTCGGCCAGATCGCCGTGGGGATCGAGGAGGCGAACGCCGAGGTTGTCCTGGTCATCGAGGAACTGGTTCCCGTCGACGAGGACGAGTTGGACATCGAAGACGACATCCTCGGCCTCGAGGAGGACAGCGGCGCCAAGATCCGGGCCCACATCGACGTCCATCGAGCCGCGAACTTTGTCATCACCTCGGACGAGCTCATGAACCAGGGGCGGCCCCCGTGCCGACTCTGCGGTCAGCCGCTCGATCCGGCGGGCCACGCCTGTCCCCGGCTGAATTGAGGAACCGCCGCCCGTGACCGACTCGGCGTTCGACCTCCCGGCGGAGGAGCTCATCGACCTGTTCCAGACCGGGGAGATGGACATCGAGGGGCGTATGCCCTACAGCTCGAACGCCACGCTGCTGGTCACGATGCACGATGAGCAGGATCGGTCCCACCGTGCCATCTACAAACCGGGCCGTGGCGAGCGACCGCTCTGGGACTTCCCCGGTGACCTCTACAAACGGGAGGTCGCCATGTATCGCCTGGCCGACGCGCTCGGCTGGACGGTGATACCGCCGACCACCATGGCCGAGGGGCCACACGGCGAGGGTTCGATCCAGGCGTTCGTCGATGCGGACTTCGAACAGCACTACTTCACCCTGCACGAGGACGGGGTCGGCCGGGACGACCTGCAGCGGCTGTGCGTCCTCGACCTGATCGGCAACAACACCGACCGCAAGTCGGGGCACTGTCTGCTCGGCCGCGACGGCCGCATCTACGGCATCGACCACGGCCTCTCGTTTCACGCCCAGTTCAAGCTGCGGACGGTCATGTGGGATTACGTCGGCGAACCGATCCCCACCGAAATCCTCGACGCGGTCGAGCAATTCGTCTCCGACGGACCCGCCGCCGAGCTGGCCTGCCTGCTGGACACACTGGAGACCGATGCGATGCTCAGTCGGGCCGGGGCGCTGCTGGTCGAGGGCCGCTTCCCCGAGGACGACACCGGCGGCCACCGCTGGCCGTGGCCCCTGGTCTGACGCCGGCCACCAGCCCCGCCCAACCCACCCGAAATTTGGGCTCCGAGACCGCAAAAATTGTGGGCTCGAAGCCCAAATTTTGCAGGAGGTTGGGGGAGATTGTGGGCTCGAAAGCCCGAATTTCGCAGGCGCTGCGCCGTCAGATTGCGGGCATCGTGACCCCGACCGAACGACCGGCCACTTCCAGGTCGGCCCAGGTGCCCTCGGCGAGGTCAACCCCGTTCTCGGTCTGCTCGGCCGCCTTCGCCCGTTCGATATCCCCGGGAATCTGGACCTCCTGGCCGGGGTCCGCCGGGGCGGACGAGCGGACGTAGTCGGCGAACTCTGTGGCCTGGATCAAGAACGAGGTGGCGGCGAAATGGTCCGGACTGAGGTAGATGGACAGCATCCCGTTGCTGAACGGTTCGGTCCCGCTGGTGGCGGATCCGGTGAGCACCCCGGCCAGCAACTCGCACGCCAACGCCAACGCCGAGCCCTTCTGATCCCCCATGGCGCGGAGCGCGCCAGGCCCTCGGCGAGGGTCGGGGTTCTTGCCCTCCGGCACCTCGCCGTACAGCACGGTGGTGTCGCCGGTGACGGCCCCGTCCGGCCCGATCAGCGCATTGTCCGGCACCGGAGCTCCCCCGTTGAGCGCAACCTTGGCCTTCCCCTCGGCGACGACCGACGTGGCGAAGTCGATCAGGATCGGCGGCCGATCGGCCTGGGGTATGCCGATGGCGATCGGGTTTGTGCCGAACCGCCGGTCCCGACCGCCGAACGGGGCAACCAGACCGCCTGCCGAGACGTTCACGAAGTGGATGGACACGAACCCGGCGTCACAGGCCCGATCCGCCCAGTCGGCGATCCGGCCGAGGTGGCCGGAGTTACGCAGGCCGACCACGGAAACGCCGGAGGTCGCCGCCTTGGCCAGCCCGATGTCGACCGCCTGCTCCCCGACGGTCTGGCCGAAGCCGTACGCGCCGTCGAGAACCACCAACGTGTCGTTCTCGGAGACGACCGAGACCTCCTGGTCCGCTACGACCGCACCACCGGCCAACCAGTCGACGTAGTTGCGAACCCGGACGACACCGTGGCTGGGGTGACCGGCCAGATCGGCGGCCAGGAGATGGTCGGCAATGCGACCGGACTCGGCATCGCTGCAGCCCGCTGCGGCGAAGATGTCGGCGACCAGGGACTGCAGAACGACAACGGCGACTCTCATAGAGACACTGTGGTCCAACACCCCCGTCGCCTCCAAGCTGAAATCCGTGTCCGGCGTCTGTCGAGCCCCGGGGCAAAATCTCTGGCCGGAAATAGCCGTAGTTAACCGAAGCATGCAGTACGGTTGCGCCATGATCCCTCAGGTTCAGACGTCGAATTCGCCCAGCGACCGGCAGGCCGCTATGGAAGACGGATTCGCCGCCGTCCGGTCGGCCTACCCACCGATCCTCAACACGGCGCAGGTGGCGGAGTTGCTGGACCTGAACCCTCGGACGGTCCTCAATATGGCGGGCGACGGCCGGTTGCCGGCCAGCAGGCTCCCCGGCTCGCGCAAGTTCCACTTTCTACTCGAAGAGATCATCACCACCCTGAAGGCCAATCGGGTTTCCGTCTGAGGTCGGCGTTCAACGGGCCGCAACCGGCCTTCGCCAGCTCTGTAGAAGCTGCGATATCCTCGTTGGTGTGGTGGTGTGAGGTCCGGTCAGCCGGCCTCGCCGCGGGACCACAACCGGAGGAATCAGGAGAATTCACCCATGAGTGAGCTTGAAGAACTGCCGAGTTGGGCGGGGAGAAGCGTGTCGAACACGCCGGACGCCGGTTCCCGGGATTCCGGCCGACAGGACGCCGGCGCCGACGCCGCACCGCTCGCTGAGCGCGCTGCACCGGCCGAGGCCTCCCAGCAGGCCCAGCCGCAACAACAGGCCCAGCCCCAGCAACAGACCCAGCCCCAGCAACAGACACACCAACAGACACAGCCGCAACCGCAGTACATCGAGCCGCCTCGCCGCCGTCGGCCGCTCTTTATGTTCCTGCTCGGATTCCTCGGTCTGCTCGCCCTCGTCGGCGTGGGTGCCCTGGGATACCTCCTGGCCCAGTCCCAGAACTCCTCGTCCACCGAGACGGCCGGCCAGACAACGGAGGACACGGGACAGCTCGGCAGCGAAACGTCGGACGGCGCCACGACCGATGGCGGGGCGGATGCCGACGGCGATGGAACGGCAGCCGCCGGCGCCGACCAGGATGCCGAAGAACTCACCGTTGAGACCGGATCGGACGAGGAAGCCGGTGACGCGTCGGCGTCCGAGGACGGTGCCGCCATGGACGAGGGCGACGACGGCACTGCGGCGGACGCCGACGATGGTACCGATGGTGCGCCGCTGGAGAACGACCGTCAGGCGATCTTCCGGGGTGGCAAGGTCTACCTCAGCGGATCCGTCCCCAGCGAGGAGGTCGGCCAGCTGATCGTGGAGCGGGCGGCCGCGGTGGTCGGACCGGACAACGTCGTGAACGAGTACGTGATCAACCCGGCTGCGGTCATCGAACCGGGCAGCAGCGCCCCGCTGTATGTGGAGGACGTTGTCCTGTTCGAGTTCAACAGCATCGAGGTCGCCCCGGCGTTCCTGCCGATTCTGGACCTCGGAACACTGCTGCTCCGCCAGAACCCCCAGGCCTCGGTGACGGTGGTGACCAGGACGGATGCGATCGGCAGTGAGGAAGTCAACCTGGACGTTTCTCAGAAGCGGGCCCAGGCGGTCATCAACTACTGGCTGAGCAAAGGGGTCAACCCGGATCAGGTCTTTGCCGACGCCCGCGGTGAAGAGGGCGCATCTGAGTCCGACGACGAGCAGACGGCGGCCCTGAACCGCCGGGCGGAGTTCATCATCACCGGCCTGCTCGACTAGCCGACCAGGCCGTCCAGCAGCAATCGAGCGGACACCGGCGCCCGTCGCGCCCCGGGAACCGATTCCGGCGATCCACCCGGCCGTGGCTCGGTGGCCGGCCACCGGCGACCCGAGCTTCGATGTCACAGGGCCTCCCTAAGTTGATCGACGCCATGTCTCGAGATCTCGTTCCCCGCGCCGCCGCCCCCAAACCCCCCGAATCGGAGTCCCCGAGATCGCGGTCCCCCGGATCGAAATCACCGGCATCGCAGTCCCCCATATCGACGTCACCGACATCGGCATCCGCCGATCCGCCGGACAACCCGGATGAACCCCCGGCCTGGGCGGTCGGCCTCAACCCGGAGCAGTATCGGGCGGCGGCACATCGCGGCTCGCCGCTGCTGATCGTGGCGGGCGCCGGCACGGGGAAGACCCGGACGCTGGTCGCCCGGGTCACCCGGCTGATCGAGGACGGGGCGGACCCGGACCGAATCCTGTTGCTGACCTTCACCAGGCGGGCCGCGGCGGAGATGGTCGGCCGGGTCGTCTCAGCCTGCCCCGGCCGCAAGGCCAACCAGATCTGGGGCGGCACCTTCCACTCGGTGGCCAACCGGCTCCTCCGCAGATACGGGTCCGCAGCCGGACTGCCCGACGGGTTCACCGTTCTGGATCACAGCGACGCAACCGATCTCTTCGGCCTTGTCAGGACGGAGGAGGGGTTCGGTCAGCGGGGCAGACGGTTCCCCCGGGCGGAGACCATCGCCTCCATCTACTCCCGCATGGTCAACAGCCAGGCCAAGCTGGCGGACGTGCTGCAGGTGGACTTCCCCTGGTGCGCGGAGCATCTGGAGGATCTGCGCACCCTCTGCACCGGCTACACGGAGATGAAGCGGCGGAATCAGGTCCTCGACTACGACGACCTGCTGCTGTTCTGGCGGGGCCTGACCGCCAGTCCCGTCGGCGAGGCGCTTCGCTGCCTGTTCGACCACATCCTCATTGACGAGTATCAGGACACCAACCCCATCCAGGCCGACATCGTCGGTGGTATGAACGGACCGGACACCGAGGTGTGCGCCGTCGGTGACGACGCCCAGGCGATCTACGGGTTCCGAGCCGCCACGGTTGCCAACATGTGGACCTTTCCGGACACCTACCCGGACACCCGGATCGTTGTGCTCGAACAGAACTACCGGTCCTCCATGCCGATCCTCCGGGTGGCCAATGCCGTCCTGGCCCAGCACACCGATCCGGACCAAGCAGTCGGCCACCCGCAAAACCCGGGGGTGGGACGTCCTGAGGATGGCAACCCGGCCGGGCCGGACGCCTCGCCGACGGACACCACTGCACGCCAGCGGTCGCTGCTGGACCGGGAGCAACCGCCTGCGGCCGGTTTCCGGAAGGAACTCTGGTCCACCACCGCCGACGGCACAAAACCCATGCTGCTGTCGTGCGGGGAGGAAGGTGAACAGTCGCGGCTGGTTGCGGACCGCATTCTCGACGCCCGGGAGCGCGGCATCGACCTTCGGGAACAGGCCGTGCTGTTCCGGGCCGGACATCACGCGGACGGGCTCGAGCTGGAGCTGGTCAGACGGGACATCCCGTACGTGAAGTACGGCGGCCTGAAGTACCTGGAGACGGCCCATGTGAAGGACCTCCTCGCCCTCCTCCGGGTGTTGGAGAACCCGGAGGACCAGCTGGCGTGGCACCGGGTCCTCCGCTCGATGGAGGGGGTCGGCCCGGCCACGGTCCGCCGCCTGTCCGATGAGCTGCGCATCACAAAACCGAACGCAAACGCCCTCGACCGGTTCATCGACGGGATCGGCCGGGTACCCAGCGCCGCAAGCGAACCGGCGACGGAGCTTCGCTCCGCAGTGGGCGACTGCCTTGCGGGAGACATTGACCCGGCAACCCAGATCGATCGGCTCAAACAGTTCTGTGTGCTGGTCTTCCCCAACCGATACGACAACAGCGACGCTCGGCTGGCCGACATCGACCAGTTGGCGGCCGGCGCCCGGGGGTACACCAGCCGCAGCCGGTTCCTGACGGAGCTGACCCTCGACCCACCGTCGAAGACCGGAGACCTGGCCGGCCCACCTCACCTGGACGATGACTGGTTGACCCTCAGCACCATCCATTCCGCAAAGGGTTGCGAGTGGAAGTCGGTGTACCTCCTGCACGCGGCGGACGGCAACATCCCCTCCGAGATGGCCCTCGGCGACAGCCGCGGCCTGGCCGAGGAGCTGCGGCTGCTCTACGTTGCGGTCACCAGAGCCAAGGCGGAGCTCACGGTGAGCTTCCCGCTGCGGTTCCACGTCAACCGATTCAACACCGACGACCGCCACGTCTACGCCCAGCTCAGCCGATTCATCGATCCGATCCGCAACCTCTTCGACGAAACGGTGACCGCCCCGGCGGACTCCGAACCGGAGCTGAGCTTCGGAAACGTCGGCGTGGCCGACGAGGTGGATGCCATGTTGACCTCGCTGTGGAGCTGATCCGATGCAGATCCTCCGCACGCAGCGGACATCCTTCGAACCGACCCCTCCCGAGCCGATGCCACCCGCAACCGCTGGATAACCTGGACCCGTGCCCACACGAACCATCGAGATCAACGCATCGCTGAACCTGAAGGACACGGTGCGGGGCGCCAAGAACCCCGTCATGGTCGGCCCGACGGAAGCCCTCTGGAGCACCAGAACCCCTGACGGCCTCGGTTCGCTGCAATTGGTTCGCCGGTCGGAGGACCGCGTGGAGGCGGAAGCGTGGGGGGACGGTGCGACGTGGCTGCTCGACCAGGCCCCCCGGCTCCTCGGCCAGGAGGACGACCTCACCGGCTTCAAACCGACCGGCAAGATCGGTGAGTTGTGGCGCCGGAAACCGTTTCTGCTGGCCCGCACCGACCGTCCGTGGGACGCACTGGTCGGTGGCGTCTTCGGCCAGAAGGTCCAGGTGGCGAACGCGGTGAAGGCTCGGCGGATGCTGTCCAGGCGGTTCGGAGACCCGGCACCGGGTCCGGGCGGCGGCTGGATCCTGCCCGGTCCGGAGCGGGTGGCGGAGATGGGGTACCACCAGTTCCATCCGCTCGGGGTTGAGCGCAAGCGGGCGGAGATCCTGATCCGAGTTGCCAGGGAGATGCACCGCATCGGCGATCTGACCGCCAGGACACCGGCAAGCGCGGCGGCCCGCCTGCAGCGAATCCGAGGCATCGGCCCGTGGACCGCCGCGATGGTGACTGCGGTGGCCATGGGGGACGCCGACGCCGTCCCGGTTGGGGACTTCCACATCCCGAACACCATCGCCTGGCACCTGGCCGGCGAACCGCGGGGCACCGATGAACGCATGCTTGAACTGCTGGAACCCTACACAGGTCACCGATGGCGGGTGATCCGGCTTGCCAAATCAAGCGGGTCGGCTCCCAAATACGGGCCTCGGCTCTCCCTCACCGGCGACGGCCTGCACATGGGCCGGTGACCCAAACCGACCGGTCGATCTTCATCCAGTTGGCTCTGTAGACAAAGCCGGACTGGACAGCCATCATCGTCGTTCGAGGAGGCACCGGCCGGGTTGTCGTCGACGGGGCGGAACACCCGGTGTCGGCCGGTTCCGTCCTCCTGGTACCCATCGGCGCCGAACGATCGATAGCCGCTGAGTCGGGGCTGGTCTACCTCAGCATCCACACCCGTTGCCCCGGCCTCGACGGCGGGGTCACAACCGACCGGGCGAGGCGTCGAACCGACCGATCAGGGCAAGGAGCCGACCGGCTGACGAACGGACTGACCCACGGGCCGATCAGGAGAGGTCCGGATACAGCGCCGCGACGAAGTCGGCGACGGTCCACGAACCGTCGATCTCCTCGAATCCGTCCCCGACGAGGGTCCGTTCGCCGTACTCCTCCCCCACCAGCTCGGCCAGCTCATCGACCTCCAGCACCGTGGTGAACCCGCACGTGGCCAGGCTGACCGACCCGGCCTCCGACGGGTCCCGGTCCAGCTTGGCCACGGTGTTCATGATGAAGTCCGCCACGTCATCCCGGCGAAGACCTTCGAACGATGTATGGGTTTCTGCGACCATCAGCC
>JBCCGJ010000055.1:0-21740 GCA_039029335.1 Actinomycetota bacterium
GATCAGCGCCCTGGCCAGGCCGAGCGCCCCGAGTGCAATGACCCCGGAGACCAGGGTGGAGAACGACGATCTGAACGACGGCGCAGCTCGTTGCGCTGTCCGGCCGGGTCGGTCGTTGGTCGGGTGCGGTGTCTCCGTCCGGGGCGCCAGATCCGACGGGGGGTGATTCTGGTCGGCGTCCGTCATCAAGCCCAAGGGTAGATCCTGCCCGGCGCCCGATGGGCGACCGGACCCGACGGCGACCGGTCCCGACGGCCAACCCCGAGAGGGGGCGGCGGATCACGCGTCGGTAATTCGACAACCACACACCGGCCGTTCCTTTACGTTGACTACATGGACACCAACGAGCCCGGGACCGTCCCGGCCCACCAGCGCTTGCGCTATGACCCGGCCGCCATCGAGGCGCGCTGGCAACAACGCTGGGCCGAGGACGGCGTGTACGAGATCGACAACAACGATCCTCGGGAGCTCCGGTACGTCCTTTCGATGTATCCCTACCCGTCAGGGCCGGCGCACATCGGCCACGCCCGCAACTACACCTTCGGCGATCTGCTGGTCAGACGGCAGACGATGCAGGGTTACGGCGTGCTGTCTCCCATCGGATTCGACAGCTTCGGTCTGCCTGCGGAGAACGCGGCGATCAGGAGCGGCGTCCACCCCCGGGCGTTCACCGACGCCCGGATCGACGAGCTGCGCGAGTCGTTGCGGCGGATCGGCGCGGTCTATGACCACCGCAGGACCGTCAACAGCCACGACCCGGAGTACATCCGATGGAACCAGTGGTTCTTCCTGAAGTTCCTGGAAGCCGGTTTGGTCTACCGGGCGGACGCACCGGTCAACTGGTGTCCGGGCTGTCGGACAGTGCTGGCGAACGAGCAGGTGATCGACGGCCGCTGCGAGCGTTCCGACGACCCGGTCGAGCGCAGGACGATGGAACAGTGGTTCCACCGGATCACGGCGTATGCCGACGAACTGGTGGACAGCCTGGACGGTCTGGCGTGGCCAGAACGGGTCAAGGTGATGCAGCGGAACTGGATCGGCCGCTCGGAAGGCGCGGCGTTCGGCTTGCCCATCGCCGACGGAGACGGCCGGGCCAGGACGGACGTGCCGCCGCTGGAGGTCTACACGACGCGGCCGGACACCGGGTTCGGCATGACGTTTGCGGTCATCGCCCCCGAGCATCCGAGGATCGACGAGTTGACCGCGGCATCGCAGCGTGATGCGGTGGCCCGGTTCCGAGACGCGGCCGGTCATCGCTCGGAGATCGACCGGCAGCGAACCGACGGAACCGGCCGGGGTGTGGCCACCGGCACGTCGGCCGTCAACCCGTTCACCGATCAGCCGGTGCCCCTGTACGTCGCCGACTACGTGCTGATGACCTACGGAACCGGGGCCGTGATGGCGGTGCCGGGCCAGGACCAGCGGGATTGGGACTTCGCGGCCGAGCACGGGCTGCCCGTCATCCGAACCGCCGAGCCGCCGGATGACCGGTCGGCGGGGTCCGGCACGGAGCCGTTCACCGGGGACGGCATCGTCGTCAACTCGGCGTGGTTGTCCGGTAAGACCGTCCCGGAGGCCATCGACGCCGCGATCGACTGGCTGGAGGAGACCGGCCGGGGATCCAGGACAGCGAACTACCGACTGCGGGACTGGCTGGTGAGCAGGCAGCGGTTCTGGGGCTGCCCGATCCCCATCGTGTACTGCGGCGACTGCGGGACCGTGCCGGTTGCGGAGGTGGACCTGCCGATCCTGGCACCGGACGACGTCGCCTTTGAGCCGACCGGGGAGTCACCGTTGCGCAGCCACGAGGGCTTCCTGCGCACCACGTGCCCGACCTGCGGTGGCCCGGCTCGCCGGGAGACCGACACGATGGACACGTTTGTCGACTCCTCCTGGTATTTTCTGCGGTTCACCGACCCGTCGAACGACGAGCGGCCATTCGACCCCGATGCCGCCGCTCGTTTCCTGCCGGTCAGTCAGTACATCGGCGGCATCGAGCATGCGATCCTGCACCTGCTGTACGCCCGCTACTTCACCAAGGCGTTGCGAGATCTGGGTCATGTCCCCGCCGACCTGAACGAGCCGTTCGACCGGCTGTTCACCCAGGGCATGGTCCGGTTGGACGGCAGGAAAATGAGTAAGTCGTCCGGCCGGTCGGTCTCCCCGGACGGTCTGGTCACCGACCATGGGGCGGACTCGTTGCGGCTGGCCATCCTGCAGGCAAAACCCCCGGCCGAGGACATCGACTGGGAGACCGTGCAGATCGATGGCTGCGAGCGGTTCCTGAACCGGGTGTGGCGGCTGGCGGCCACCGACCCGGACGACATCGCCGGTGTTCGGGACGGGCCACCGAGCGAGGCCGACGCGGCTGTCGATCGGGCGACCAACCGGCTGATCGATCGGGTCGGGGACGATTACGACCGCTGGGCCTACAACGTGGCCGTCGCCCGGTTCATGGCGTTCACCAACGAGCTGTACGCCTATGTGCAGACCGACGCGGGACCGCATCGGGTGACGTTGGCCGAGGCCGTCGATTCGCTCCTGCTGGTCATGGCTCCGGCTGTACCCCACATCACGGCCGAGCTGTGGGCCCGGCGCCATGACGGTGAACACATCCACGGCAGACCGTGGCCGAAGGCCGACCCGGCCAAGCTGGTGCTGACGTCGGTGACGATGGTGGTGCAGATCAACGGCAAGGTGCGCGACCGGTTTAACGTGTCACCGGAGATCGGTGAGCGGGAGGCGGTCGACGTTGCGCTGGCCCGCCCTCGCATCGCCGACCTGCTGGCCGGTCGGGAACCGATGCGGGTGATCGCAAAACCGCCGAAGGTGGTCAACCTGGTGGTCTGACAGCAGGTCGACACCCGCCGCTGCGGCATGACAAGCCGTGCCGGCGGAGAATCAGGCGATCAGATCGAGCCGGGGAACATCGCGCCAGAGGCGTTCCAGGTCGTAGTGTTCCCTGGCCTCCTCGGTGAAGACGTGGATCACAAGAAAGTCGTAGTCCATGAGGACCCAGCTGAGCGTGTCCCGACCCTCGATCCGCTTCGGTTTCGGCCCGCCGGCGTTGGCCAGAGCCTCCTCGATCCCCTCGACGATGGCCCGGACCTGCCGGTTGTTACGTCCGGAGGTCACCACGAACCAGTCGGTGATACCAAGGATTTCGCCGACAAAGAACGCATCGGTTCGCTGTCCCAGTTTGTCATCCGCCGCAGCGGTGGCGACACGGACCCAGGAGATCAGCTCCGAGTCGTTGGCGGCCGACTCCGGAAGTGCGGCGGCCGGGGCCGCCGAGAGTTCCGTTCGGTCGGTGTGATGATCGGTCAGAATCGCTCCTCGAGGCGCCACACAGGCCGTCGGCGCTGGTGGCTCGCATCGGCTCGTTGTTGAGCCACCCCCTAATGAAACTGCCTCAGTAGAGATTTGCCAAGTCAAAATCCTGACCGATGACAACCGTCACCACCGAGTCGGTCGACGCGGCATCGACCGTTGCGGCAAAGGTTCCGGCGGACTGCATAAGCGCAACGACGGTCGGCGGCAGGCTCCCGTCCTGTTCGACCAGGTCGATCGGCGCGATGAACTCGGTGGTACCCCCGTCGAACTGGGCGGCGTTTCCGATTTCGATCACCTCAATGCCCTGCGCGGCGACCGCTGCGGCAATGTCCTCCAGATCGGCGGTACCGGTCCGGTCGAGAATACGAACCTGCAGTCGGTCCCCCGGCACGTGACCGGCCGGGTAAGCCACCACATCGCGGATCAGTGACTCGGCGGCGGCCGGACTGAGGACGGTGACCCCGTCGATCTGTTCCGTCGGCAGGTCGATGACCTGGGAGGCCGTGGCGTCGAGGGCTCGCAGATCGGCGGCGATCGGCGCGGAACCGGACGGCGGCGCGGCGACGAGTGCGTTCCAGAGGGTCTGGCGCCGGAACTTCACCGAGACCGTCGGCGCTCCCGGGGCCGGCCGACCGGCGAATGCGGCGGCGTTGCTCCCGTTGACCACCACCGGCCCGACGGCGAACAGCTGGTTGCCGGCATCATCCAGGACCGGATCCGGACTCTCCAGGGTGTATTCGGTGGCACCCAGCACCTCGGTCCAACCGGCGGTGTCCAGCACCTCAACCCTGGTGATCGCCAGGTGAAGTGCCTGGCCGACCGCGGCGACGGCGTCCGCCGGATTCGACCGTGCGCTGACGGGGAGACCGTCGACCTGCAGCGTGCCCGGGACCAGGATCGCGCTTCCTGCGGACTGCACCTCTATTTGATTCACCAGGAGTGTCACACCGGTGACGACACCTCGATCGACCTCGGCGATGCCGACAACCTCGGTGGGATCAACAAGGGCCCGCCAGCCGGGGTCCAGCCGGGTCGGCTCCTCGACGAACTTTCCCGCCCGGGAATCAAGAAGGGTGTGGTACCCCTCGATGATCATGAAGGGGATCGCCATCGCCAAAAGGAGTTCTCCGGCAACAAACACCATAAAGAACCGGCGCGGTTGCGTGAGAAGTGCGGCGAACCATCTCAAGCGTTGTCACGATAGAGCTTCCATTCCTCGATGTGGTCGATAACGCCTCGCGGAGTCAGGAACCGGATGGAGTACCCCTGGGCGACGCGTCGACGAAGGCTGGTACCGGAGATGGAGATGGATGGAATTTCGACCAGTTCCCAACTCCAACCCGTCGGCGGCAGGAAGGCCGCCCCCGGACGGTTGACAACAACGATCGTTGCCTGCTGTTGCAGGCGTTCGGTGTTGTGCCAGGTGTCCAGGCCCGCTGCGGCGTCGGCGCCGACGATCACCAGCCAGTCGGTGTCCGGCCGGTCTTCGGACAGGGCGTCGAGGGTCACCGAGGTGTAGCTCGGCCCACCGATCTCCAGCTCGATACCGGAAACGGAGAGCCCTTCCGCGTCACCCACCGCGGCCCGTGTCATCTCAAGACGCTGGTTTGCTGAGGAGATTTTCCTACTGCCGACCTTCTGCCACGGTTCGTTCGCCGGAACCAGTATCACCTCGTCGAGGGAAAGGGCGTGAAGTACCTGGTCGGCGACCACCAGATGCCCTAGATGAGGGGGATCGAAGGTGCCGCCGAGCACGCCGACCCTGGGTCGCAAGTTACCGGCTGGTGGGGAGTTGGTATCGGACATGTTTCGAAATCGCACCCAATGTGACCAATGTCACTTCCCCTCAAGGAAGGAAAGTACTAAAAAAGGTGTTTGGGCATATGAGCTCCCAACAGAGCCGGCCGAACTCAGATCGGAATCCGCAGTCAAGGTAACCGAATAGTCGCCGGAAGACCGAGCCTAGCAAGTCCCAGGTGATAGGCACCCGCCACGTCACACCTCTCCCCCCGCAAGTCAAACGATAAAGAAGCACGCGCCATGAGTGACTCAGTAGGACAGTATCTCAACGAAATTGGGCTGGTCCCCCTCCTAACGGCCGACGAAGAGCGGCAGTTGAGCCAAACCATCGAAAAAGGCCGCGAGGCCCAGGAATTGATCGACGCCGGAGACCGGTCGATCGCAAACCGTCGGGCCGTTCGGGCCGCTGCTGCTGCCAAGGACCGGTTCATCCGGGCCAACCTTCGGCTGGTGGTCAGCGTCGCCCGTCGCTACCCGCTCCCCCCGTCCATGGAACTGCTGGACCTTATCCAGGAAGGCAATCTCGGCCTGGAGCACGCCGTCGACAAGTTCGACTGGCGGAAGGGTTTCAAGTTCTCCACCTATGCAACGTTCTGGATCCGCCAGGCCATCGGCCGGGCCCTTGATCAGAAGGCCAGCCTCGTTCGCCTCCCCGGCGATCGTTCGGCCAGCCTGCGCGCCGCTCTGCGGCAGGTCTCCGGTGACGGCGACGAGCTCGATGACGAGCATGCACGCCTCCACCGCCTGACCACCCCCACCTCCCTCGATCGGACCATCGGCGACGATGACTCCAACGAGCTGGTGGACCTCCTCCCCGACGCCACCCCCGGACCGGAGTTCGAGGTCATGGCCAAGGCCGAGGAGACCATGGTCACCGGTCTGCTGGAGGTCCTTGACCCCCGGGCCAAGTATGCGGTTGAGCAGCGGTTCGGCCTCAATGACGGCCGCAAGCGCAGCTACCGCGAGGTCGGCGAGGAGCTCGGCGTCACCGCCGAAGCCGCTCGTCGTCTGGTGAAGCGGGCCGTCAGCGCCGTTCGTGACCAGGCGGGCGATGTCATGAGCGACTTCGACGCCGCCTGATAGATCAACAGCACTGTTACGCAACAAAGCCGGAGTCGCCCCTGATGGCGGCTCCGGCTTTCGTTTTGCCTAAAATTGTTGCAGCAACAAGCGATTGCCGGCCGACCGCTCGGCTCGCAATTCGGTTGCCACACCCACGAGTAAAGGTGACACTACTCCCGTGACTTGGAACCCAGGAAGTTGGCGAACAAAGACCGCAGCCCATCAGCCGATGTGGCCGGACTACGCGGACCTGGAGCGGGCCGAGAAAGATCTGGCCTCCGTTCCTCCTCTGGTTTTTGCCGGCGAGGCCAGGGAGCTGCAGGCCCGACTGGCCGCGGTCTCGCGCGGTGAGGCCTTCCTCCTGCAGGCCGGGGACTGCGCAGAGTCGTTCGACGGGTTTAATGCGGACGCCATTCGGGAGAAGCTGCGGGTCATCCTCCAGATGGCCGTTGTACTCACCTACTCCTCCGGTGTTCCGGCCATCAAGGTCGGCCGGATCGCCGGTCAGTTCGCAAAACCGCGCTCCAGCCCGACCGAAACCGTTGACGGAACCGAGCTGCCCAGCTTCCTCGGCCACATGGTGAACGACCTGCCCTTTTCCGAGCAGGACCGCAAGCCGGACCCCGGGCGGCTCCTCCAGGCCTATCACCAGTCCGCCTCCACGCTGAACCTGCTGCGAGCGTTCACCAAGGGCGGCTTCGCCGACCTGCACCGGGTCCAGACCTGGAACCAGGAATTCGTTGCCAGCTCCCGAGAGGGGCAGCGCTACGCCAAGCTCGCGTCGGAGATCGACCGGGCCCTCCGGTTCATGGAGGCCACGGGCGTGTCGTCCCAACACAGTGAGATCCACGAGGCGGAGCTGTTCACCAGCCACGAAGCGCTGATCCTCCAGTATGAGGAGGCGCTGACCCGCAAGGACAGCCTGACGGACCAGTGGTACGACTGCTCGGCCCACATGCTCTGGATCGGCGAACGAACCAGGCAGTTGGACGGTGCCCACGTCGAATTCCTCAGAGGAGTCCGCAACCCGGTCGGCTGCAAGGTCGGCCCCACCACCACCCCGGACGAAATCGTCGGCCTGTGCGAGGCGCTCAACCCGGATCGCGAAGCGGGTCGGCTGACGTTGATCAGCCGCATGGGGGCCAAGACGGTTGCGGACAACCTGCCGCCGTTGCTGGAAGCGGTCAAGGCATCCGGCCACCCCGTGGTCTGGGCCTGTGACCCGATGCACGGCAACACCTTCACCTCCGAGACCGGCCACAAGACCCGGCACTTCGACGACGTTCTGGCCGAGGTGACTGCGTTCTTCCAGGCTCATCGGGCGGCGGGCACCTGGCCGGGCGGGATCCATGTTGAGCTGACCGGCGAGGACGTCACCGAGTGTCTCGGCGGCTCGGAGGCCGTACAGACCCAGGATCTGGGCAAGCGGTACGAAACCATGTGCGACCCCCGACTGAACGCCCGGCAGGGTCTCGACCTGGCATTCCGGGTCGCGGAGCTGCTCAGTCCGGAAGGTTGATCACGGCCCGCTGCGGACCACAGCGGGCATCAGAACGGACAGGAAGCCGAAGGTCCCGATCGCAGTGCGATCGGGACCTTCCTTCGTTTCCGGGTGCTTGATGTTCGCGTCGTGTGTGTCTGCCGACGGGCCGTCGCCGCCACCGATTGCGACGGAGACGCTCAGTCCTCGCTCAGCGGGCCTCGCAGGACGCTGTTGCCACTGTGGGCTTCGTTGCCGTCCTGCGGCTCGACCGAGACGTCGACCACACTGAACTGCGACAGATCGATGCCGTCCGGCACGGTGAACGTGCCGTCCTCGTTGACCAGACCCAGCGAGACCAGATCCTGCAGTTCATCACCCTCGAGGTCGAGGAGCCACAGCTCGTAGTCAGCGCCTTCCAACGGGTCAAGACCCTCGAGGTCGATCGCCAGTGTCCGGTCGGTCAGCTCAGCGGTGCCCGCTGCCGTTGGTGTTTCACCGATGGCCACCAGCTCCGCCCGCTGATCGAGCGACTCGCCCCGGAGCGCAAGCGACAGTGGTACCGCCACCAGCAGGATGGCGGCGGCGACTGCGGTGATCACCGCAAACCGCCGACCGGCTGTTACCCGGGTTGTGTCCTTCGGCCTCCGGAACGGGCTGACGTTCTGATCGTGTTGGGCGGTGGGCTGGGTCGCCATGACGCCGTCCCCCGAACCATCACCCGAGCCGGCACCCGAGCCGGCACCGTTACCGTTGACCCCGTGCGGCCCGTCGGTCGATGCCGGGGCTGACGGATCGGTGTTCGGCCCGTCGGTGATCGGCGATGGACCGCTGGACACCGAGAGGGACTCGGCGATCGAGCTCCAGACCATCTCACTCGGGCGTTCGGTGGGAATCTCCGGCCGCCCCTCGTTCAGGATGTTGATCACGTCGCCGAATTCGTCTTCCAGATCGGAGAAATCAGGATGCAACACGGCTACCTCCCAACTCGCGCTGGAGCGCTTCCAAACCTCGTCTCATGTGGCTCTTCACCGTTCCGAGCGGCAGGTCAAGGCGTTCTGCAATTTCGGGGTGGCTGAGCTCCTCGAAGAAACCGAGTTCCACTACCTGTCTACGGGCGTCAGGGAGAGCTTCCAGGGCCCGACCGAGCACCATACGGTCGACGACCTGGTCTACCGCGGGGGCAACCGCCTCCAGCTCCCCCGCGTCGGCGCTTGGGATGGACGGACGACGGCCCTTTGCCCGGAGGTGGTCAATGGCCTTGAAGCGGGTGATACCGCTCAACCAGGCCCCCAGGCTGCCCTTTGACGGATCGAATCGGTCCCGGCCTCGCCATGCCGCCATAAAGACCTGCTGTACCAGGTCTTCCGCATCGTCACCGACGAGGCGACGCCCGATCCCGAGCACCAACGAGCCGTACTCAGTAAACATGTCTCGGAGGACGGTTTCGTCTCCAACGACCAGACGGTCTTCGAGCGTTGCGAGCACAAGACGAGGATATCCCAGACCAGCGTCGCGGGCCGTCAAGGAGCCCGACTTATCTTCAACGATTCTGAGCGCAACTGCTGTCACGGCTACTAATTCGCCGCAACCCGCCTACAGGATGCAGTTACACGAGATTGTCAACAAACCCTTCGAGCTGGCGGAGGTTTCTGACCTCAAAGAGGCCGTCGCAGTAGGTGCCGTACTCCCCGACGATCGAATCGCCGGTGTTCCAGTAGGCCTTGGGTTCAGGGTTCAACCAGAAGAGTTTTCTGGCCCGATGCTGGATCTCCTTGGTGATCCAGGCCTGTGAGGCGTGGTAGTTGTTCCGGGCGTCGCCCAGGATCATCACCGTGGTCTTCGGGCCGACTTCGCTGCCGTAGTTCTCCCAGAACACCTCAAGGGCGTGACCGTAGTCCGAGTGGCCGTCAACCCACACCACATCGGCCTCGGTGTTGACCCGATGGATCGCCTCGGTGATGTCGTCAACACCTTCGAAGAACGACGTGACCTCGTCGAGGCCGTCGATGAAGACAAACGAGCGGACCCGGCTGAACTGGCTGGAGATCGCGTACACCAGGTGCAGGGTGAAGCGGGCGAAGGCCGCAACGGAGCCGGAGATGTCGGCGATGACAAAAATCTCCGGCTTGGCCGGCTTCGGGTGCCGGAACTTCGGTTCGGCGGGCACGCCGCCATAGCTCAAGGAGTGCCGCACGGTGTTGCGGAAGTCCAGCGGACCCTTCCGCTTGTGCCGACGCTTGCGGGCAAGGCGGACCGCCAGCTTCCTGGTCAGTGGGTAGATGGCCCGCCGCAGCATGGCCATCTCCTCCCGGCTGGCGTGCATGAAGTCCACGTCCTCCGGCAGGGGCTTGCGGAGCGTCTTGGCCATCGCTTCCGCACCACGATCGGCAACAAGCCTGCGGCGGATCTCGGCCTCGATCTCCTTGCGGAGCTTCTCCGCCCTGGCCTCGTACTCGTCCCGTTCGAGGCGCTCCTCGAACGGCGTCATCTCCTCGCCGTTCTCGCCGTCCCTCGCCTGGTCCATCAGCCGTTCGAGCACACCGTCCAGGTCGAGGTTCCGGAGCGTGCGGTACAAATAGTAGGTACCGCCGACCGGCCGACCGGGCTCCATGCCGGCGTACCGCTTCACCGCCTGGCGGGCGATGGCCCGCATCAGCGTGTCGTCGCCGCGGAGCAGCGCCTGGTACAGCAGCTCCGCCAACTCCTCCGGGGACATGCCGTCCCCGCCGCCCTGGCCACCTTCGCCGGACTGCGGATCGCCGCCGTCCATGTCGTCCATGTCCAGGTCACCGAACGGGTCGGAGTCCCCGTCGCCGTCCAGCTCGTACTCCTTGCCCCGGAGGGAGAAGTACACCTCGAATAGGGTCTCGAACGTCTTCCAGTGCGAGTCGTTCTTGACCAGCGTTGCCGCCAGGGCGTACTTGAAGGCCAGCCGATCCTCGAGCGGGATGTGCTTGATCGCCTCCGCGGCGTCGATGTTCTCCGAAAGGGACACCGGCAGCCCCGCGGTACGCAGCTCGGTGACAAACCCCTCGATGAGGTGGAAAAGTGGGTTGTCGGTTTCCGTGGCGGTCACTGGTCGCTCCGAATCGATTGGCTACTGGTTCTCGAAGTGCGCACCGGAGTTCGAGCTGAAGTCCTTGATGGCCTTCTCGATGTCCGACCGGTACTTCAAAAGGATGTTGACGGTGTTCCGTGCGTCCTCCTCGTCAACGCTGTCTATGCCGAGCAGCACAAGGGTCCTCGCCCAGTCGAGCGTCTCGGACACCGACGGGTGCTTCTTCAGCTCGAGCTGGCGGACCGAGCGGACGATCCTGGCCACCTGATCCGCAAGGCTGTCGGAGATGTCCGGCACCTTCGTCAGCACGATCTCCTTCTCTCGCTCCATGGTCGGGTAGTCCAGGTGGAGAAAGAGGCAGCGGCGCTTCAGCGCCTCCGACAGTTCCCGGGTGTTGTTTGAGGTGAGAAACACCAGGGGGATCTGCTTGGCCTCGATGGTGCCGAGCTCCGGGATGGACACCTGGTAGTCGGAGAGGATCTCCAGCAGCAGCGCCTCGGTCTCCAGCTCGACCCGGTCGACCTCGTCGATGAGCAGCACCACCGGGTCATCGGCGGTGATCGCCTCCATGAGGGGGCGGGGCAGCAGGAACTCATCGGAGAAGATGTCGTCCTGGATCTCCGCCCAGGAGGTGTCGGCCTCTTCGCCGGCCTCGACCTGGATGCGGAGCAGCTGCTTCTTGTAGTTCCACTCATACAGGGCCTTGGACTCATCAAGGCCCTCATAGCACTGCAGGCGGATGAGGCGTGCGCCGCTCATCTCCGCAACCGACTTCGCCAGCTGGGTCTTGCCGGTTCCCGCCGGCCCCTCGACCAGCACCGGCTTGCCGAGGCGATCCGCCAGATACGCAATGCCGGCGATCGACTCGTCGGCCAGGTAGTCGACGCCGCGAAGGCCCTCTCGGACCGCGTCGACGGATTCAAAACGATGTTCCATGGCCACAACCGTACAAGACGACTTGACCAGCGGGTCAAGATAAGACGCAAGATAAACCGCCCACGACCCGCCGAGTTCCTGTGGCGGCCAAGCGGGCGTCCTGGCGACTACGATCAAACCCGGCATGGACAGAGGACTGACCAAAGCGGTGGACCGGTTCGCTCGGACGGTCGGGGCGTCGTTGCAGACGGCGGCTTCGGGCACGTCGGTGGACCAATCGAAGCTGGAACGCGACGCCATCGTCGAGGCGTTCAACCTGTGCGTCGCGTTCGTCGACGTCGACGAACGCCACACCGACGATGAACTGTGGGCCATCGTCGCCGCATTCGCCCACCACGAGCTGCTGCCCGGCATGGCAACCCCTGACGCCATGCGCCGCAACGACCTGGTCCGGGGGAAGCGGGCGTGGCTGGCGAAACCGTCCGATCTGTTCGAGACGCTTCGCCAGGTCGACCAGACCAGGGGAACCCGTCTGGCCAGGACCTACTACGACGAGGCCATGACGTTGGCACACACGGTTGCCTCGCTGGACCGTTACCCCTCCGATGACGAGCTGAAGGCCATCGTCCAATTCCAACGGCTGCTGATGGCGGCCCTGCCAACCGGTCGACCGGCCGCGGCAACGGGCACCGAGGGCCCGGGAGAGAGCGGCGACGCGGCGGAGCAGGCCGAACCGGAAGCCCCGCTGGAGCCGCCGGAACCGCTCGAGGACGTGCTGGCCGAGCTTGATGCGCTGATCGGGTTGGACGCCGTGAAGGAGGAGGTCCGGCTGCTTTCCGCGCTGCTGCGGGTCCAGAAGATGCGGGAGGAGCGTGATCTTCCGGTCATCGACAGCAACAACCACCTGATCTTCAGCGGAAACCCCGGCACGGGCAAGACAACCGTCGGTCGGCTGCTGGCCAGGATCTACCGGTCGCTCGGGGTTGTCGAGCGCGGCCAGCTGATCGAAGTCGACCGCAGCGGACTGGTCGCCGGTTTTGTCGGCCAGACGGCGAAGAAGGTGCAGGACGTCTTCGACAGCGCGGACGGCGGGGTGCTGCTCATCGACGAGGCGTACTCGCTGACCAGGGGTGGCGAGAAGGACTTCGGCCGTGAGGCCATCGATGCGGTCGTCAAGAACGTCGAGGACCGACGGGACTCGATGGTGGTGATCCTGGCTGGCTACCCGAGGGAGATGGCGGAGCTGGTGGCCACCAACCCCGGATTCCAAAGCCGGTTCCCCAAGACCATCACATTCCCGGACTACACCGATGAGGAGTTGGTGGCGATTCTTGGACTTATCTCCGCCGGTGGCACCTACCACCTCACCACGGAGGCGGAGGACGCGGCGACGGCGTGGTTCGCGGCCCACGACCGGGGCCACGGGTTCGGCAACGGCCGTCTGGCTCGGAATCTGTTCGAGGCCGCCGTGAGCCGTCACGCCACCCGGCTCGTTGAGATCGAGAACCCGACGGACGAACAGCTGACCACCCTCGAAGCGGTGGACATCGCCGCGGTCCCGACCGAGGACGAACGGGCCGCTCCCGTCGGGGGCGATGCCGACGAACCCGACGACGCCGCCGGCGAACCGGCGGTGACCGGCGGAGCGGGCCGAGAGGCTCCCGACGACGGCAACGGCGAACAAACGGAAGCGGACCCCGGCTCGGCGGACCCCGGCTCGGCGGACCCCGGCTCGGCGGACCCCGGCTCGGCGGACCCCGGCCCAGCGGCGGAGTCGGATCGGGACGGGTGACCGGCACCGGCCCGGCCGCGGCCGGTGGCACGTCGGACGGCTCGACAGACCGCGGGGAGGGTTCGATGACCGGCGACCCGGCCGGAGCGGCAGGCTCGTCGTCAACCAGAGGATCGAACCTGGTCGCCGCCGGCATCCTGCTCTCTCGTATTGCCGGTCTCATCCGGAACGTTGTCATCGGTGTTGTCCTCGGCGCCCAACCGGCGGTCACCGACGCGCTGAACTTCGCCATGCGGGTACCCAACCTGCTGCAGAACCTGCTCGGCGAAGGGTCACTCTCGGCATCGTTCATCCCGGTGTACGCCAAGCTGGTCGAGGACGACCGCGAGCGGGAGGCCGACGATCTGGCCGGCGCCGTCGTATCACTCCTCGCGCTCGTCACCGCGGTGATCGTGATCATCGGTGTGCTGCTGGCCCGGCCGCTCGTCTGGCTGATCACCGACTGGGAGGTTGTTGACCCCGACAAGTACGAGCTGGCCATCACCCTGACCAGGGTCACCACCATCGGCATCGGGTTCCTGGTCATCTCCGCCTGGTGCCTCGGCATCCTCAACAGTCACCGCAGCTTCTTCCTTTCCTACGTCGCCCCGGTCATCTGGAACGTCTCCCAGATCTCGGTGCTGGTGCTGTTTGGCCTGCTCGGGTTCGCCCTGGACGACATCGCCCTCGCCGTGGCGTGGGCGGTGGTGGCCGGCGGGCTGTTGCAGCTGCTGGTCCAACTCCCCAAAGTCAGGCGATTGGCCCCGACGGTCCGGGCCAACCTGCGGCGGACCGACTCCCTCGACGACGTGCTCGGCCGGTTCGTGCCGGCGGTCGGCGCCAGGGGCGTCGTCCAGTTCTCCTCCTACGCCGATCTGTTCCTGGCCGGGCTGCTGGTCAACGGCGCACTGAGCTGGTACTCCTACGCGCTGCCGCTCTACCTCATGCCGATCTCGCTCTTCGGGTTCAGCGTGGCCGCCGCCGAGTTGGCGGAGATGTCCCGCCAATCCGACGATCCGACGGCGATCGCCGACCGGTTGAGACCGGCACTTCGCCGGGTGGTGGTCCCGGCCGGTCTGGTCACCGCGGCGTACATCGGCGCCGCGCCGGTCTTCATCGACGCCCTGTACGGGTGGCCGTCCCGGATCTTCAATCGGGGCCTGGAGGCTCAGGCCCCCGTCCTGACGGTTGCGCTGGTGGTCGCCGCGTTCGCCATCGGCCTCCCGGCCGCCATGACCGCTCGGGTCACCCAGAACACGCTCTACAGCCTCGGCGACGTGCGGGGGCCGGCCAGGATCGCCGTTGTCCGGGTTGCGGTCAGCGTTCTTGTCGGTGCGTTGCTCATCCTGCAGCTGGACTGGTTGACGTTCACACCGGACGCCGCGGTGGAACAGGGTCCGGCCGTCGAGGCGCTGGACGACGTGGTGGCGTTCGACACACTCCCGAACCTCCCGCCGTGGGGCCTGCTGCCCGAAGCCGAGCGATCGGCGAAACCGGCGCCCGACGGACCGCCGCTGCCACCCCACCTGGGTGCCGTCGGCCTGGCACTCGGCGCGTCCGCCGCATCCTGGACGGAGTGGCTGCTGCTCCGGCGGCGGCTGACGCGTCGGCTCGGTGCACCAATCCGTTCCGGCTGGGGCCCACAGGTCGTGCTCAGCGGTTTTGCGGCCGCGCTGGTGATGTTCGGTGCCATGTTCGGGGCGGCGTCGATCGGTGTTCCGGCGCCGCTCGACGCCGTGGTTGTCGGCGTACTCGGCGTGGCCGCGTACGGGGCCGGATTGGTGTTGCAGGGCATTCGACCGACGGGAGGTCGCACCACCGGGTGAGCAGGGCACCGAAGATCACCTGGTAGCGCCGCGGCGCCCAACCATCCGCCCACCCTGTTTCGTCGAATCCGCCATAGCGCTCAGCAGCTGTGGCGATTCCTGCGTCCTTGATAGGGCGGCGTCTGAACGCCGAGACCCACACCGGCGATCTGCAGCACCCTGCTAGCATCATCGTCATGATTAAGTTGATTCGCCGTTGGTGGAAATACCTGGTCGCCAGAGGGTCCAGTGACTTCAATTCACGGGCCGACCCAAAGATCCAGCTCGAGCAGGCCATCGCCGAGTCCCATGAGCAGCATCGGAAGCTGAAGGAGCAGGCGGCAAACGTCATCGCTCACCAGAAGCAGACCGAGATCAAGCTCAACCGGGTGATGGAGGACTACGAAAAGGTCAGTGCAAACGCCAGACAGGCGGTGCTCATGGCCGACGATGCGCAGAAGAAGGGTCAGGAGGAGAAGTTCGTCCAGTACACCCAGACCGCGGAGTCGTTCGCCAACCGGATGATCGCCCTGGAACGGGAGATCGAGGACCTCAAGTCGCTGCACCTCCAGGCGTCGCAGGCGTCCGACAAGGCGAAGATGGCCGTCAACCAGAACGCGTCGCTGCTGCAGCAACGGCTCGGTGAGCAGAAGAAGCTGCTGTCCCAGCTTGACCAGGCCAAGATGCAGGAGCAGCTCAACAAGGCGCAGGCGTCCCTCAACGAACAGGTCGGCCAGGACGTGCCGTCGTTCGAGGAGGTCCGGGCCAAGGTCGAGGAGCGTTACGCCAAGGCAAAAGGGGCGTCCGAGCTTGCCGAGTCGTCCATGGAAGGCCGCATGCTCGAGGTCGAGCAGGCGTCGCTCAATGTGGAGGCCCAGTCACGGCTAAGCGAGATCCGGGCCCAGCTCGGTCTTGAGGCCGGTGAGACGGACACCATCGCAGATCAGCTCGGCCAGGCTCAGGCCGAGGCCCAGGGAGAAGGCACCACCGCCTGATCCCGACGCTCATCTGAACCAAGCGGTGGCCGGAGCCCGGCCGTCACTCCCCCGCCCTCGGCGGAACCGGGAACGTTGGAACACCCTCGGCGGAACGCCGGGGGTGTTTTCCGTTTTCAGCTGGGCAGGATCACCAGGTCATCGCGGTGGATGACCTCCTCGACGATGCCCTCCGGGAGATCCTTCGACTGGCGTCCGGAGTACTCATCAAGGTCGGTGCGGGCCCATCTGGTCAGGCCCTTGGCAAACACCTGGCCGCGCTGGTCGACCAGTTCAACGGCGTCCTCAGACGAGAACTTGCCCTCGGCACCGACCACCCCGGCGGGCAGGAGGGAACGCTGGTGCTGTTCAAGGGCGGTCCTGGCCCCATCATCAACCACGATCCTGCCGGACGGCGGCAGCGCAAAGGCGATCCACAGCTTCCTGGCCGGCAGCCGTTCGGTCCGAGGCCGAAAGACGGTCCCGACCCCGGCCACGCCCTCGACGGCCTCCCGCAGAACCTTCGGCCGGTCGGAGTAGGCGATGGTGGTCTCCACCCCTGACCAGGCGGCGATCTTGGCCGCCGCCAGCTTGGATGCCATGCCGCCGGTGCCCGATGTTGTGCCGGTGCCACCGGCAGCCAGTACGAGCTGCTGGTTGATCTCAACGATCTCCTCGATCAGCGAGGCGTCGGCGTTCTGCCGTGGGTCGCTGGTGAAAAGTCCGGCGGTGTCGGTCAGCAGGACAAGGCAGTCCGCATTGACCAGGTGGGCCACGAGGGCCGCAAGCCGGTCGTTGTCACCGAAACGGATCTCGTCGTCCGCGACGGCGTCGTTCTCGTTGATGACGGGGACCACCCCCCGAGCCATCAACGCCTCGAGCGTGCCCCGGCTCTTCAGGTACCGGTTCCGGTGCCACAGGTCCGTCGGGGCCAGCAGCACCTGACCGGCGGTGAGCCCGTTGCTGGCCAAGTGCCCCTTGTACGTCGACATAAGGGCAATCTGGCCGACGGCCGACGCGGCCCGCAGGAGGCCGGCGTCCTTCGGCCGCTGATCGGGGCCGTAACCCAGCGTGCCAAGGCCTGCGCTCACCGCAGCGCTGGTCACGATGACCACGTGATGGCCGTCCTCGCGCAGCTCGGCCACTTCGGCGCACAGCTTGGCCACCGCTCCATGATCGATCTCGCCGGTCACCGTCGTCAGCGACGACGAACCGATCTTCGCTACGACTATCACGCGTCCTCTTCGTACTCGAAGGCGAAGGCGCCGATCCTCACCTCGTCGCCGTCCTTGGCCCCGACTTTGCGGAGCGCCTTGTCAACCCCGAGTTTCTTCAGCCGATGCTGGGCGTAGTCGAGCGCACCGACGTCGGTGAGGTCCGACAGCGCAACCGCCCGTTCGGCCTCCCGGCCGAGAACCCGCCAGCTGCCGTCATCGTCCCGGGTGATCTTCACCCCCGACGGCTCGGGTCGGTGGATGACATAACCCTCGGACACCGGCTCGGCGGCCCTGGCGTCGGCCACCAGTGTGGCCAGGCGCCACTTGAGGTCCTGCACGCCGACGTTCGTGACGGCGGAGACGCTCAGGTCGACCGGAGCCCCGTCCCCCCAATCATCAGCGGTCAACACGTCAGACTTGGATCCGACGACCAGCGACGGCCGATCCAGCAGTTCGGGCTGGTAGGCCTCCAGCTCTCGGCGGAGGATCCGCAGTTGGTCCGCCGGATCCGGCCCGTCGACCGAAGCGAGATCGAGCAGGTACACCAGCACCCGGGCCCGCTCGATGTGGCGCAGGAACTGATGACCAAGTCCGTGGCCCTCGCTTGCGCCTTCGATGAGGCCGGGCAGGTCGGCCACGACGTACTCGGACGTTTCGTTCCCGTCGTCCAGCTTCACAACACCGAGGTTCGGTTCAAGGGTGGTGAACGGGTAGTCGGCGATCTTCGGTTTTGCCCGGGAGATGACCGAAATCAGGGTGCTCTTGCCCGCGGAGGGAAACCCCACAAGGGCGACGTCGGCCATGAGCTTGAGTTCAAGGCGGAACCAGGTGTCCTCACGCTGCTCCCCCTGCTCGGCGAACGCCGGGGCCCGACGTTTGTTCGACAGGAACCGGGCGTTCCCCCGGCCCCCCTGGCCACCCGGGGCACCGAGCCAGCGGTCACCGTGGCTCGCCAGATCGACCAGCAGCTCACCGGTGTACCGGTCCAGGACGACGGTGCCCTCCGGGACTTTGACGATCATGTCCGGGCCCCGCTTGCCGTGTTTTTTGGCCCCGGACCCGTGCGTGCCGTCCTCGGCGATCCGGTGCGGATGGTCGCGGAACGCCAGCAGCGACGCGACGTTGCGGTCCGCTTCGAGCCAGACCGATCCGCCGGTCCCGCCGTCACCGCCGTCCGGGCCGCCGAGGGGGACGTGGGCCTCCCGACGGAACGACACACAACCGGCGCCGCCGTTACCTCCACGGAGGCACAGGTTGCATTCGTCTACAAAATTGGACACAGCAGCCAATTCTACGGCGGTGAGGGTCACGAGAACTCCCGATTACGGCGGCGCTTGCCCCCGCTCCCCCGACGTGAACCACCGGCGGTTGAGCCGGCGGCACATCACAGCAGCGAGGAATCCCCGTCGTTCCGCCTCCCCCAGGGTCCCGGAGTCCGGTTTATGGGCAGCTGAAACGACGACCTAGCAAGCTTGTGCCGGTCAGGGTAGCCCATCCAGGGTGCCGTTTGTCCACCCTTTGTGCTTGTTTGTGCCGATCCAGGACGGTTCTACCGAGGCCGGCGAACCACCCGGATGGGCCGAGCCGGGGTCAGTCCTGGACGATGTCCACCAGTTTGCGGCCCTTGCGGAAGCCGAACTTGACTTTGCCCTCTGCGGTGGCGAACAGGGTGTCATCCCCGCCCTTTGCCACGTTGCGACCCGGGTGGAACTTGGTCCCCCGCTGGCGCACGATGATCGATCCGGCGGTCAGGTGCTCCCCGTCAAAGGCCTTGACACCGAGCCGCTGTGCGTTGGAATCCCGGCCGTTCCGTGTGGAACCGCCACCCTTTGTCTTTGACATATCAGCCCTTTGAAATTCCGGTGATCTCGATCGTGTCGTACTGCTGACGGTGGCCGTAGCGACGACGGTTGTTGCTCTTCGACTTGTAGATGAAGCCGTCGATCTTCGGTCCTGAGGTGGCTCCGACGACCCGTGCGGTCACCGAGGAGCCGGCAAGCTCCGACGGCGTCGCCAGAACCTGGTCACCGTCGACCAACATCACCGGCTGAAGCTCAACGTCAGCACCCTCTTCGCCAATCCGCTCCACCTGGAGCGTCTGACCCTGTTCTACCCGGTACTGCTTGCCACCGGTGGCAACGATCGCATACATAACTCAACCAGGCTATCGATTCCAATCGACGCTCCCTCAGGCCCTGCCGGGAATTGTCCGATGGTACCGTCATGGCTGCTATGACCCTTGTCGACGGGCCCCGAGACGGGGCGACCGAAGTCACCGTCTGGTCCCTCCAGCAGACCGACCCTGACCAGATCGTCCCCAGCCGCCATCCGGGCGTCACACCGATGCTGCTCCGGGCCAGCCGCCCCGCACCGGAGCTGTCGGAGTTCTTCTACCGGCTTGTCGGCGGCCCCTGGCAGTGGGTCGACCGCCTGAACTGGTCGGCCGACCGGTGGCTCGCCTGGGTTGACCGGCCCGAGCACCACCTGACCACCTGCTGGGTCGACGGTGTGCCCGCCGGGTACTTCGAACTGGAAGAACAGGGCCATTCGGTCGAGATCGCCTACTTCGGACTGAACCGGCAGTTCATCGGCCACGGGATCGGTGGCTGGTTGCTGACCACCGCCCTCGAACAGGCATGGACCGTCGCCGGGGGAGCCGAACGGGTGTGGCTCCACACATGCTCGCTTGACGGTCCGGCCGCACTGTCCAACTACCAGGCCAGGGGCCTGGTCATCTTCGATGAGAGCTCGGAGTGGCGGCTGACCGATCAGAACGGCTGATCGCCACCCGCCGTCGAGCTGCCCGAAACAACCCGCCACGTCGTGGCGTCGGCCGAATGAGCACCCGCCCGGCTAGTCCAGTGCGTTCTCCATCAGCTCGATCCCCCGTCCGTCGCAGTGGGGACAGGAAACCGAGAGCGACTCAAGAAGCCCCTCACCGATCCGCTTTCTTGTCATCTCGGCCAGGCCGAGCTCGGAGATGTCGAACACCTGGGTTCTTGTCTTGTCCCGGCTGAGGGCGGCGCGGAAGACCCGCATCACCTCGTCCCGGTTCTTCTTGCTCTCCATGTCGACGAAGTCGATGACGATGATGCCGCCGATGTCCCGCAGCCGAAGCTGTTGGGCGATACCTTCCGCCGCCTCCAGGTTGTTCCGGAAGACCGTGTCCTCCAGGTTCGACGACCCGACGTTCTTGCCGGTGTTGACGTCGATGACGGTCAACGCCTCGGTTGACTCGATGATCAACGAACCGCCGGACGGCAACCAGACCTTGCGGTCCAGCGCCTTGTGGAGCTGCTCATGGACGTGGAACCGCTCGAACAGGGGCAGCTTCTCATCGTCCTCGTCGTAGTACTCGACGCGATCGGCGAGGGCCGGGGTGATGGTGGAGACGTAGTCCGAGACCTCTTCGTAGAGACCGCGGTCATCCAGGACGACCCCCCGGTACTCCTTGTTGAACTCCTCCCGGATGACCCGGGTTGACATGTCCGGCTCCTGGTAGAGGAGCTCAGGGGCCTTGCGGCTCTTGGCCAGCTTCTCGATCTCGGTCCACTGCTGCATCAGGCCGGCGATGTCCCGCTCAATCTCGGGGCCGGTGACGTTCTCCGCCGCCGTCCGCACGATCAAGCCGTGGCCTTTCGGTTTTGCCTTGTCCAGGATCTGGCGAAGCCGTTTCCGCTCGTCGTCCGGAAGGCGCTTGGAGATGCCGTAGGTGTCGCTGTTGGGGACAAGCACGACAAACCGCCCGGGGAGGGAAACCTCGGTGGTGAGGCGCGCTCCCTTGTGAGCGATCGGGTTCTTGGTCACCTGGCAGAGGATGGATTGCCGGGCCTTCAGCATCTGCTCGATCTTCGGCTGGCTCTTGCCACCGTCGAAGTCGTCCTTGGAGTACTGCACGTCCCCGCGATAGATCACCGCGTTCTTCGGCGTGCCGATGTCGACGAATGCCGCCTCCATGCCGGGCAGAACGTTCTGCACCCGGCCGAGGTAGATGTTGCCGTGGATCTGGAACACGTTGTCCGTCGGGCGGGACACGTAGTACTCGATAAGGGTCCGACCTTCGAGGATTGCGATGTGGGTTGCATCCTCCTGCTTGGAGACGACCATCAGATAGCGTCCAACGGCCTTGCCCTTTCTGGACCGACCGCGGCGCTGTTTGAGGTTTTCCTCGTCCAGCTCGACCTCGCCGGGGGCGATGATCTGGCCGACCGGTTCCGACCGCTGCTTGCGACCACCACGGTTGCGCCGTCGACCGGACCGACCGCCGCCGCCCTGACCGTCCCGGTTGCCGCCCTGGTTCCGCTGACGGTTCTGGCCGTCACCGCCGCCCTGATTCTGCCCCTGACGGCCGCCGCCCTGGC
>JBCCGJ010000056.1:0-21589 GCA_039029335.1 Actinomycetota bacterium
GCAGAGACCGGGGCCGGAGGCGAACGGACGCTCCCCGATCCCGGTCTCGTGCCGGAGTCTCTTGAATTCCGGTGACGCTCGGGGATTCGAGCGTCGACCGGCGGTGCCGGGCCCGGCTAGCTGAACGGGCCGGAGACGAACGCCGAGGCGAAGACCAGGCTGACGATGGTCATCACCTTGAGCAGGATGTTCATGGCCGGACCGGAGGTGTCCTTGAACGGGTCACCAACGGTGTCACCGACGACGGCGGCCTTGTGAGGCTCGGAGCCCTTGCCGCCGTGGTGACCGGCTTCGATGTACTTCTTGGCGTTGTCCCAGGCACCGCCAGCATTGGCCATGAAGATGGCCAGGGCGAACCCGGTGACCAGCGCACCGGCGAGAAGCCCGCCAAGCGCGTCGATGTCGATGAACCCGACGACCAGGGGGACAACAACGGCGAGGGCACCGGGAACGATCATCTCCCGGAGCGACGCGGTGGTGGAGATGGCCACGCAGCGAGCCGAATCCGGCTGCACTCCCGGCTCACCTTCGCGCAGACCCGGGATCTCCCGGAACTGGCGCCGGACCTCTTCGATCATCGAGGTGGCGGCTCGACCGACCGCATCGATGGTGAGGGCGGCGAACAGGAACGGAAGCCCGGCACCGATGAACAGACCGATGAACACGTCCACCTGGCCGACGTTCAGCGACAGGGAACCGCCGGCCTCGGCCACGGCGAACTCGAAGCTCTTGAACAGGGCAAGCGCGGTCAGTGCGGCCGAACCGACGGCAAAGCCCTTGGCCACCGCTGCGGTGGTGTTGCCGAGCGAATCGAGGGCATCGGTGACTTCGCGGACCGAGGGGTCCAGTTCGGCCATCTCGGCGATACCACCTGCATTGTCGGCGATCGGGCCGTAGGCGTCGACCGAGACCACCACACCCGTCGTGGCCAGCATGCCGATGGCCGCCACGGCGATGCCGTAGATGCCACCGCTCAGGTTGTTGATGTCACTGGCGAACGCCCACTGGCCGCCTGCGTAGGCGACGCCGACACCGATCAGGATCAGAGCCACGGAAGCGGCAACCGAGATCATGCCTGCGCTGATACCGGACAGGACCGTGGTGGCCGGACCGGTTTCGGACTGACCGGCGATCTTCTTCACCGGGCCGAAGTGATCCGAGGTGTAGAACTCTGCGGTCTTGCCGAGTGCCCAACCGACAACAAGGCCGCCGATGACCGACAGCGCAAGTCCCAGTGGGTTCTCGATGACGTCCCGACCGCCGAACAGCCAGAGGGCGATCACAATGGTGGCGACCACGGTCATTGCCATGGCGGCATTGGTGCCGAGGTGGAGGGCCCGGCTGAGGGCGTGGGAGTCGGTGCTGTCGCCACCCCGGACCAGGAAGGAACCGATGATCGACGCGATCATGCCGACAAAGGCGATGGCCATGGGGAACATCAACAGGGAGAGCGCATCGTCACCGATGGCGTCCGCCTGAACGCCGACGGCAAAGGCGACCAGAGAGATCGGGGCGATGATCGACCCGGCGTAGCTTTCAAAGAGGTCGGCGCCCATGCCGGCGACGTCACCGACATTGTCGCCGACGTTGTCGGCGATGGTGGCCGGGTTGCGGGGATCGTCCTCGGGAATGCCGGCTTCGACCTTGCCGACCAGGTCGGCGCCGACGTCCGCCGCCTTGGTGTAGATGCCGCCGCCGACACGGGAGAACAGGGCGATGGAGGATGCGCCGAGGCCGAACGAGGTGACAACCTCGAACGCCATCTCGAGTTCGAGGATGGTCACAAAGAGGATGTAGACCAGCATCAGACCACCGAGGGCCAGGCCGGCGACGGAGAAGCCCATCACCGCGCCGCCGCGGAAGGCGACCGGCAGTGCCTTTGCCGGACCGTCCTTGGCGGCCTCCGTTGTACGGGCGTTGGCCATCGTTGCGACCGTCATACCGGCGTAGCCTGCGGCCGCCGATAGTACGGCACCTATCACGTAGGCCACCGCCGCCCAGGCCGTGATCACGAGTGCGACCAACACCGCCAGGACAACAACAAAGGCGGCAACCCAGGTGTACTCCTGCTGCAGGAAGGCCCTGGCTCCGGTCTGGATCTGCTCCATTAGGTTGACCATGCGCTCGTTGCCGGGGCTTGCCTTTTTCACATCCAAGTAGAAATAGACAGCCAGGCCGAGTGCGGCTAACGCCGAGATAAAGGCTAGGTAGGGAACTGCGCCCACGGGAACTCCTCCACGATTTGTGCTCGCCGGGTTCTGAACCGCGTCTCAACCGACGCGACGGCGACCGTGGAACGGTAGTTGCCCCCTAGGCCAACAGCAACAACCTTGCCATCGTTCTGGACAATTACCCGCATATTCCCGCATCTCGGCTCAAGGGTGCCGCTCCGGCCACCGGGTGAGGCCAGGTTGAACAAGGGCCGGCGGGTCGGGTTGGCTCAGCTGCCGTGGCGCCAGGCGGCGTGCAGCGTGGCCTCCAGGTGGCCGACGTCGGCCAGCCCCGCGGTTTCCCGGGCGCTGTGCATTGCCAGCTGGGGGGCTCCGATGTCCACCGTCGGCACCGCCAGTCGAGCCGCGGTGATCGGTCCGATCGTTGATCCGCAGGGGAGGTCGTTGCGATGTATGTAGTACTGGAGGGGCACATCGGCCGATCGGCAGACGTCGACGATGAACGCCTCGCTTGTTGCATCGGTTGCGTACCGCTGGTTTGCGTTGCGTTTGATGACCACACCCCTGTTCATCGCGATCCGATGTGACGGCTCGTGCCGCTCGACGTAGTTCGGATGGGTGGCGTGGGCCCCGTCCGCCGAGACCACGATCGACCGGTGGAGTGAGGCCAGGTACTGGTCACGGGACGCACCCTGGGCGGTGGCAATGCGCTCCAGCAGCGAGGCCAGGAACACACCGGCCGCCCCGGTGGCCGACTCCGAACCGATCTCCTCATGGTCATACAGCGCAAGCACCGGCGTTCTGGCCAGCCCGGAGCCGTCGGCGCCCCCGGCCTCCGGTGCGGCGACTCGCATGAGGGCCCGCACCCCGCAGAAGCTGGACAGTAAATTGTCGATCCGTCCGGAAGAGAACAGATCCTGATCCCGACCGATCACCTCCGGCTGTTGGGTGTCGAACGCCATCAGGTCCCAGGACAGGATCCGATCCGTTTCGATTCCCAGCATCGTGGCGACATGGGACCGCAGCGTTGCCTCGCTCACACCACCGCCACCGGTACCATCGCCGTCGCCTGTGGCAGCGTCCTCGCCCTCGCCCTCTCCGGATGCGTCCCCGGCCAGCGCCCAGATCGGCACCATATGTTTTTGGGGGTCGAGCTTGAGGCCCTCGGCCATGATCTTCCGGTCGAGATGGATCGCCAGCTGGGGCACGATCATGACCGGACGGTCGTCGAGGATCAACCGTTCCTCGACGTCTCCGGCGGTCCCGTTCTCGCCGGCCACCGACACCCGACCGGCGAGGCCAAGGCCCCGATCCAGCCAGGAGTTGAGCAACACACCGCCGTAGACCTCCATACCGATCTGCTCGTACCCGGCCGAGCTGACATCCGGTTTCGTCCGGACCCGGAGGTTCGGCGAATCGGTATGGGCACCGACAACGGTGAACCCCCGGTGGGTGTCCTGCTGCATCCACGCCATGAGCGAGCCGCCGCTTGTCACCAGATAGTTGCCCGCCGTGGTCGGCAGCGGCTGGTCGAGGGGGAGTCGGACAAACCCGGCGTCACCGAGGAGCGACGCGGCCCGCTCGACGGCGTGGTACGGGGTCGGTGAGGCACCGAGGTCGGACAGAATCGAACCGGCGACCGAACCGGGCTCTGATGACGGCCCGGATGACGAGCCGGACGGCGTTGAGGCACTCATCGGCCCATCATGCCCCAGAATCCCCGGCTCCGGCCGCTCCCTCCGGTTATTCGCCGGTCATCGACTAGTGACTTTTGCGCCGCAGCGGTCATCGCTACAACCGATTTGGACTTGACAACCTATCTGGCGCTACACTGAGTACTCGTCGTAAGACGGCGTGGGCCCCGAGTCGCACCGCGTCCGGCCGAAATCGGCCGAATCGGTGTGGCCATTGGTGGCGGATCGTCTTTCGTTGGCGGACAACGTTGTCCAATCCTCTGTCCGCTGGGTGTCACGTACGCCGTGCCAATTCGCTGACGCAGGCAGAGATTCTTCAACCTCGGACTACTCCGAGGATCGAGATCACCCCGGTTCCACCCGGGTTCGTGGATATGGAGATCAAACGTGCCTGCTCCGGACACTCAAGGTCTGTACAACCCGGCTTTTGAACACGACGCCTGCGGGGTGTCGTTTGTCGCCGACCTGCACGGCCGCAAGACGAACCACATCGTGTTCGAGGCGCTGAACGCCCTGACCTGCCTGCAGCACCGTGGCGCAACAAACGCCGAACCGAACACCGGCGACGGGGCCGGCATTCTCATCCAGGTTCCCCACGCCTTCCTCAGCGAAGAGGTCGACGGACTGCCGGATGAGGGGCAGTACGCCACCGGCATCGCCTTCCTCCCGGCCGAGAACGAACGGCGGGCGGCCGACATCGAGGCCATCGAACGCATCGCGGCCGAGGAGTCGCTGACGGTCATCGCCTGGCGTGAGGTGCCGGTCGAGCCGGAAGGCCTCGGTGAACAGGCGCTCGGCGTGATGCCCGCCTTCCATCAGATCTTTGTCACCGCCACCGGCGACGACGGCTCAGTGCTCACCGGCCTGGCGCTCGACCGGCGGGTGTACGTGGCCCGCAAGCGCATCGAACACGAGCTGAGCGACGTCTACTTCCCGAGCTTCAGCGCCAGGACCCTGGTCTACAAGGGGATGCTGACCACGCCTCAGCTGTCCTCGTTCTTCCCCGACCTCCGGGACCCGCGGCTCACCAGCGCCCTTGCGCTGGTTCACTCCCGGTTCTCCACCAACACCTTCCCGTCCTGGCCGCTGGCCCATCCGTTCCGCTTCGTCGCCCACAACGGCGAGATCAACACGGTCATGGGCAACCGGAACTGGATGAAGGCCCGGGAGGCCAAGCTGTCCGCCGACCACTGGGCGGACCCGGAGCGGCTGTTCCCGATCTGCACCCCCGGCGCGTCGGACACCGCCAGCTTCGACGAGGCGCTCGAACTGTTGCACCTCGGCGGGTATCCGCTGCATCACGCCGTCCTCATGATGATCCCCGAAGCGTGGGAGAAGAACCCGGACCTGCCGGAGGATCAGCGTGAGTTCTACCGGTTCTTCGGCGCAACGATGGAGCCGTGGGACGGCCCCGCGTCCGTCACCTTCACCGACGGCGAGATCGTTGGTGCGGTGCTTGACCGCAACGGCCTCCGCCCGAGCAGATACTGGGTGACCGAGGACGGTCTGGTGGTCATGGCGTCCGAGGTCGGCGTCATCGATGTCGAGCCGTCCAAGGTGGTCAAGAAGGGTCGGCTGGAGCCGGGCAAGATGTTCCTGGTCGACACCAAGCAGGGCCGGATCATCGACAACGACGAGATCATGGCCACGCTTGCTGCGGAGCGACCCTACGGCGAGTGGAACGACCACCTGCAGCGGGTCGACGACCTGCCGGCGTTCGACGGGATCGTTCGGGCAGAGGCCATCGACCCAGATGACCTGACAGACGAGCAGCGGACCAACGGGTACACCAGTGAAGAGCTGGACCTGCTGGTGGATCCGATGACCCTTACCGGCAAGGAGGCGATCGGGTCGATGGGCACCGACACCCCGACCGCTGTGCTGTCGGACCGACCCCGGATGCTGTTCGACTATTTCGCCCAGCTCTTCGCCCAGGTGACCAACCCACCGCTTGACGCGATCCGCGAGGAATTGGTGACCAGCCACACCGTTGTCCTCGGGCCCTCCGGCAACATCTTGAAGCCCGGGCCGGACTGGTGCCGGCAGCTGGTGCTCGACTACCCCGTGATCACCCCGGAGACCCTTGCCAGGATCTCCGCCGCAGGCAGCCATGATGGATTCGGCCATCTCCGCTCGACCAGGCTCTCCGGGCTGTACCCGGTGGCAGAGGGCGAAGCCGGTCTTCGGGCCGCACTCGACGAGCTCTGCCAGGAGGCCAAAGCGGCCATCACGGACGGTTCGACCCTCCTGGTCCTGTCGAACCGGGGAGCCACCGCCGACATGGCGCCCATTCCGTCGCTGCTGCTGACCGGTGCGATCCATCACTTCCTGACCAGGGAGAAGCTGCGGACGCAGGTCGGCCTGGTCATCGATGCGGCGGACGCCAGGGAAATCCACCACTTCGCCCTGCTGCTCGGCTGCGGGGCCAGTGTGATCTGTCCGTCGCTGCTGTTCGAAACCATCACGTCCCGCCGGCCGCTCGGCACGTCACCGGAGGATCGGGCCACCGCCGATCAGAACTACGTGAAAGCGGCCTCGACGGGTGTCATCAAGGTGATGTCCAAGATGGGCATCTCCACCGTCGCCTCCTACACCGGCGCCCAGATATTCGAGGCGATCGGCCTCTCCCAGCAGCTGGTTGACGAGTTCTTCACCGGCATCACCTCCAAGCTCGGCGGTATCGGGCTCGAAGAGCTCGCCGAGGAGTGCAGCAGGCGACACGTCCGGGCGTTCCCCGACCGCCCGGAGAGCGTCGTCTACCGGGATCTCGATGCCGGTGGCGAGTACAAGTGGCGCCGGGAGGGGGAGTACCACCTCTTCAACCCGGAGACGGTCTTTAAGCTGCAACACGCCACCCGCACGAAGCGGTACGACATCTTCAAGGAGTACACCACCCTGGTGGACTCACAGTCCGAGCGGCTGGCCACCCTCCGGGGCCTCTTCAAGTTCCGCTCGAACCGGGAATCCATTCCGATCGACGAAGTCGAACCGATCTCCGAGATCGTCAAGCGGTTCGCCACCGGGGCGATGAGCTACGGCTCGATCTCGGCCGAGGCCCACGAGACCCTGGCCATCGCCATGAACCGCCTGGGGGGCAAGTCGAACACCGGAGAAGGCGGCGAGGACCCGGAGCGGTTCGTCACGATGGCCAACGGCGACTCGAAGCGCTCGTCGATCAAGCAGGTCGCGTCCGGCCGGTTCGGCGTGACCGCCGAGTACCTGACCGAGTCCGACGACATCCAGATCAAGATGGCCCAGGGCGCAAAGCCCGGTGAGGGCGGTCAGCTCCCCGGCAAGAAGGTGTACCCGTGGATCGCCAAGACCCGGCACTCCACAACCGGGGTCGGCCTGATCTCACCGCCGCCCCACCACGACATCTATTCCATCGAGGATCTGGCCCAGCTCATCCACGACCTGAAGAACGCAAACCCCGACGCCAGGGTGCACGTGAAGTTGGTCGCCGAGGTCGGGGTCGGCACGGTGGCGGCCGGCGTCTCGAAGGCCAAGGCGGATGTTGTCCTGATATCCGGCCACGACGGTGGGACCGGCGCCTCGCCGCTGACGTCGTTGAAGCACGCCGGCGGGCCGTGGGAGCTCGGATTGGCCGAAACCCAACAGACGTTGCTGCTGAACGACCTTCGGGACCGAATCGTGGTCCAGGTCGACGGGCAGATCAAAACCGGTCGTGACGTGGTCATCGCCGCACTGCTCGGCGGCGAGGAGTTCGGTTTTGCCACCGCCCCACTTGTGGTTTCCGGCTGCGTGATGATGCGGGTCTGCCACCTGGACACCTGCCCGGTCGGCGTTGCAACCCAGAACCCGGAGCTGCGGGCCAAGTTCACCGGTAAACCCGAGTTCGTCGAGACCTTCTTCGAGTACATCGCGGAGGAGGTCAGGGAGTTGCTGGCCGAGCTGGGGTTCCGGACACTGACCGAGGCGATCGGTCACGTCGAATGCCTGGACACCGAGGCGGCGATCAACCACTGGAAGGCTTCCGGCCTCGACCTCACACCGATTCTCTACCTGCCGGCCATCGGCGACGAGGACAGCCGGTACTGCACGACAAGCCAGGACCACGAGCTGAACCTGGCGCTCGACAACAAGCTGATCGAGGACGCCGCTGTCACGCTGGACAACAGCCAGCCGGTTTCGCTGAGCTATCCGATCTCCAACACCAACCGAACGGTCGGCACCATGCTCGGTCACGAACTGACCAAGCGGTTCGGCGGTGAGGGGCTGCCGGACGACACGATCGTCATCGACTTCGACGGGTCGGCCGGCCAGTCGTTTGGTGCGTTTGTTCCCCGGGGCATGACCCTCCGGCTGCAGGGCGACGCAAACGACTACTTCGGCAAGGGATTGTCCGGCGGCCGCCTGACGCTTCGCCCACCGGAAGACGCCCCGTTCGCCGCTGAAGAAAACGTCATCGCCGGCAACGTCATCCTGTACGGGGCCACCAGCGGCCAGGCCTTCCTCCGGGGCGTGGTCGGTGAGCGGTTCTGCGTCCGCAACTCGGGAGCCGAGGCCGTCGTTGAAGGCGTCGGTGACCACGGCTGTGAGTACATGACCGGCGGTGTTGCGGTGATCCTGGGCGGGACCGGCCGGAACTTCGGCGCCGGGATGTCCGGCGGCGTCGCCTACGTCCTCGACGAGGACGGGAGCTTCCCGGCCAGGCTGAACACCGAGATGGTGGCGGTCGAGGAACTGTCCGACGAGGACCGGGACCAACTCCGACGGCTCGTCGAGGCCCATCGAACCGAGACGGGATCGGCGGTGGCGGAACGACTGCTCGACGACTGGGACGCGGCGGTGAGCCGGTTCACCAAAGTCATGCCGACCGACTACCGGCGGGTGCTCGACGCCCAGAAGCGGGCGACCGAGCTCGGCCTGGACCCGGTCACCGCGATCATGGAGGCGGCTCATGGCTGATCCCCGAGGGTTCCTGACCCACGACCGCAAAACCCCCACCATGCGGCCGGTTCCGGTACGGCTCCTGGACTGGCGAGAGGTCTACGAGGACTTCGACCGCGGCGACGTGGTCACCCAGGCGTCGCGGTGCATGGACTGCGGCATTCCGTTCTGCAACAACGGCTGCCCGCTCGGCAACCTCATTCCCGACTGGAACAACCTGGTCTACCGGGAAGACTGGCGGCGGGCGATCGATGCGCTGCACGCCACCAACAACTTCCCCGAACTGACCGGACGGCTGTGCCCCGCACCGTGCGAGGGAGCCTGCGTCGCCGGCCTGGCGGACGAGTCCGACGCGGTGACCATCAAGAACATCGAGCTCACGATCATCGAGCGGGCCTTCGAGGAGGGCTGGGTCACCCCGGTCATCGCATCGAAGAAGACCGGCAAGTCCGTCGCCGTCGTCGGCTCCGGTCCGGCCGGCCTTGCCGTCGCCCAGCAGCTCACCAGAGCCGGGCACGACGTGACCGTGTTCGAGCGGGCCCCCCGCATCGGCGGCCTGCTCCGCTACGGGATTCCGGAGTTCAAACTCGAGAAATCCATCCTGGACCGGCGGTTGGAACAGATGGAGGCCGAAGGCACGGTGTTCCGGACCAACGCCTACGTCGGCGGACCGGAGGACCATCCCGACCGGGTGTCGGCCGAAGCGCTCGCCGACGAGTTCGACGCCGTCGTGCTGGCCGGTGGGGCGACGAACTGGCGGACGGGCTCAACGGTCAAGGAGGACGAGGCCGGCAACGTCGTCAAGGACGAAAACGGCAACGAGGTCATCATCCCGCTGCCCGGTGAAGACCTGGACGGCGTCCTGCAGGCCATGGAATACCTCCCGCCGGCCAACGAGGTACAACTGGGGGATCGTGACACGGTGCCGGTTTCCGCCGAGGGGAAAGCGGTCATCATCATCGGCGGCGGTGACACCGGCGCGGACTGCCTTGGCACGGCGAACCGACAGGGTGCCCGGTCCGTCCACCAGTTCGAGATCATGGAGAAGCCGCCGGAGGTCCGGTCGGAGCAGACCCCATGGCCGACCTGGCCGCTCCGGTTCCGCACCGCATCGGCCCACGAGGAGGGCGTCGAGCGGGAGTTCGCCGTCCGGACCACCGAACTGATCGGCGACGAGACCGGCAAGGTCACAAAGCTGCGGGGCCACCACGTGGCCGTCAGCTTCGAGGGCGGTCGGCCGACGTTCGAGAAGGTCCCCGGCAGCGACTTTGTGTTGGACGCCGACCTTGTGCTGTTCGCCATGGGTTTCACCGGCCCGGAGACCCACACCGCGGTCGGCGAACTCGGCCTCGACGTCGAGCGGGGGCTGGTGACCAGGGACGCCCAGTGGCGGTCGTCTCGGGACAATGTCTACGTCTGCGGAGACATGGGCCGCGGCCAGAGCCTCATCGTGTGGGCCATCGCAGAGGGCCGTTCGTGCGCTGCGGCGGTCGACCAGGACCTGATGGGTGCGTCGCTGCTGCCGGACCCGGTCAAACCGACCGACCGACCGCTTACCTGAGCTGCGGGCCGCTAGGGCCCCTCAACCTCTTCGATCATCTGCTCGAGGAGCAGACGGTACAGGGTCGAGCAGACCCGAAACGCACTTTCGCCGGTGGTGGTGATCACCTCGGCCACCGTGTTCCGCCCGTTGAGTTGGGCGATGTACTTCCACTCGTCCGCCGTCACCAGGCGTTCGAAGTTGCTGTCCGGGAGCGACGGGGCGAGCCGGAACACGGCGGTCGTCGACGGGATCCGGCTGGCGATTCGCCGCCAGATCTCCACCCTGTGCTCGGCCTGGGCCAACAGCGTGGTGGTGTCCGCCGCAAGACGGTCACCGAGGCGGTGGCGCCGATCCGACTCGAAGGTGAAGTCCATCTCGGAGGGCACCAGCAGCTCGAACAGGGAGTTCAGGTTGTATTCGTGCAGGAGCCGTCGGACAAGCGGCTCGGCATCCGGCTTGGCCGCCAGGACACCGTCGAGAACGGAGACCTCGCCGTCCTGATCGGCGAAGACCGCCTCGATCTCATCGAGGCTGCCGATCTCGGCCCCGAAAAGCACGGCGCTGAGCGGTGAACCGGTGGTGACGGTCGCCAGATACACCCGACCGTCGGAGAACCAGACCTGGCTTCCGTCCGCCAAGGCCAGGGCTCCGGTCCGCTTGCGGCTTTCGAGTGAACGCATCAGCGCGGCAAGGGGAAACTCACGCAGGTTCCCGTGGAGCGCTTCCTCTGAGGCAACAACAGTCACCCGGTTCTATCGCCCGCTCCGTCGACGAATTGAGCGTCCGAACCATGGAATGGCCCGGTGGGAGTGGGAGCAACCCAACCGGGGTGGTGGCCCGGATCGGGGGTTTATCCGAGGGGAGGAGAATTTTCGCCGCTCGGTCTCAACATCGGGTTTCGGTCGGCCGATTGGCAGTCTGCCGATTTCGAACAGGTGAGAGGACTATGCTTCGTCAACTCAAACTCCAGGACCGTCTGGTGGCCATGGCCGCCATCCCCATCATGGTGGTCGCCGTCGTGGCTGCAGGCCTCCTTCTCTTCCTCGACGGGGGAGCGACGACTCCCTACGGGATCTTCGCCGGTATCGGCATGATCGTCTCGGCGATGGCCGCCCTTGCGATCGGCCGGTCGATCCGCAATTCGATTGCCGACATGGCCGCCGGTGCGAGCAACCTGGCGAACGCCCACCGCAGGCTTGCCGCGGGTGAGATAACGGCCGCCGATCTGCCGCAGCTGACCATCGAGGGCGAGGACGACCTGGCAAAACTGGCCGCGTCGATCAACGCCATCAACGCCATCACGGCGGAAGCGGGTGAGACACGGCGCAACGAGGTTCGCGAGGGTCTCTCGAACATCGTTGTGAACCTGGCTCGTCGCAGCCAGACCCTGCTGGATCGTCAGGTCGAATACCTCGACCGCCTGGAGGGGTCCGAGGAGGACCCGGACCGCCTTGGCGAGCTCTTCAAGGTCGACCACCTGGCAACCAGGATGCGGCGAAACGCCGAGAGCCTGAAGGTCCTGGCCGAGGCCGATCCCGGTCGTCGTCGGGGCGGACCGGTCGAAGTCGGCGATGTACTCCGGGTTGCTATGGGCGAGGTCGAGAACTACGAGAGCATCGAACTCGGTGACATCGACGACGGCCAGGTCGACGCCGGGACGGCGATGGACCTGGCGCACCTGGTGGCCGAGCTCATGGAGAACGCAACCCAGTTCTCCCCGCCGGAGACCCCGGTGTCGGTGTCCGGACTGTTCGAGGACGGCGACCGGTTTGTCATCTCCATCAAGGACCAGGGCATGGGTATGCCGGACGACAAGCTGACGGAGGCCAACGATATCCTCGCCAACCCACCGGAGCTCGGTCTCGGCATGGGGCGGTCCCTCGGATTTATGGTGATCGGCCGACTGGCCGAGCGGCTCGGGGCCACCGTGACCCTGGCCATGAACGATGGCGCCGGCGTCGAAGCAACCGTCGCCGTTCCGAACACCGCCTTCCGGGGACGGAGCACGGCGCCGAAGCCGACCGGTCGCCGCCGCACGGACAAACCTGCACCGGCCCCGATCGCCAAGTCCGCCTCTCCGGCTCTCGAGAAACTGCTCGGCCTGAGCGGTGACGCGCTGGACGACGCGGCAAAGGGCACCGATGCCGGTGAGGCCGAGATCCCGGCGGACTGGGCGTCCAGCTCACCGGTGCCCACCGAGCGGTCCGAGATGCCGTCCCTGCCGTCACGGGAGGGCAAGGCCGGATCCGATGAGACGACGGAGGCGACCGACTCGGCCGCCGACACCGAGGACGCCGACGACGAGGAACCCAAATCCGAGGATCAGTCGGACGAGCCCTCGAACGAGGCCTCGAACGAGCCCTCGACGGAAACCTCCACCGATCGGGAGACGGATGGGGATGCCCCAGCTGAGAATGAAGATGTCGACCCGGACGCGGATGCAAGTGCAGACACGGACGCAGACGTAGACGAAGACACAGGCGCATCCTCGTCGGACGACGGCGCGGAGATCGAGGAGACCTGGACACCACCCGAGGTCACCGCGGACGCGCCGCCCCGCATCGTCGATCCGCCGGAGAAACTCACCGATGCCATCCCGACCGGCGACGACTTCGAGAGCGGTGTCGAATCACTCCTCAACCAGGAGACCGGGGAAACCGGTTTGGCCAAGCGGCAACGCGGGACAACCGAGGTCCCCGTCGGAGGCGGTCGACCGGTTACCGCCAGCAGCCGAGACCCGGAGGAGATCAAATCGATGCTCTCCCGGTACCGGGACGGCCTCAAGGGAGGCAGGAAGCAGAACAAGGACGGCGACGAGTCAACCGATGACGTCGGTTCGTCCGCAGACAAGAGCAAGGACAGGTAGGCCATCATGAGTGGACTAAGCACTGAAGCAAGCAACGTCAACTGGTTGGTCAACAACTTCGTCGACCAGGTCCCCGGCGTCTCCGAGGCGGTTGTTGTCTCCTCCGACGGGCTGCCGATCGCCTCCTCGACCGGTCTCGACCGCGACTCCGTAGACCGCTTCTCCGCAGTGGCCTCCGGCCTCATCGGTCTCAGCTACGGCGCCGCCGGCCGCTTCGGCGGCGGCGCGGTCACCGAGGTGATCGTTGAGATGGAGAACGCCTTCCTGTTTGTCACCGGCATCAGCGACGGCTCGCTCCTGGCGGTCGTCGCCGAAGGCGGCGCAGACATCGGTCTCATCGCCTACGAGATGGCCGTGCTGGTGGAGAAGGCCGGTGCAACCCTGACCCCCGAACTGCGAGCAGAGCTGCAGGCGGCGCTTCCCCAATGACCGATCCGACAGAAGACCCACCATCCCGGCTCCGGGTACGGCCATACACGGTCACCCGCGGTCGGACCGAGGCCGCAGTGGAGCTCGGCCTCGAGACGATGATCCGGTCGACCGACGGCAAGCCGACCAAGCTGGCGCCGGAGAAGCAGTCCATCGTCACCCTGTGCCGGCAACCCCAATCGGTTGCCGAGATCTCGGCCCACCTCAAGCTGCCGCTCCAGGTGGCCAAGGTGCTGGTCGGCGACTTGGTCGTCGACGGTCATGTGTCCACCAATACCGGCTCGGCTCAGTCGGACGGTCGCCCGGACCTCGCTCTCCTCGAGCGGGTCCTCGACGGGCTACAGAGTTTGTGAGGTCGATATGAGTAACCCGATTCCTGTCAAGATCGTCGTCGCCGGTGGATTCGCCGTCGGCAAGACAACCTTCGTCGGCACGATCTCCGACATCGACCCGCTGACGACCGAGGCCCACATGACCGCCGCCAGTTCGGAGGTGGACGATCTCGGCGAGGTCGAAACCAAGAAGGGCACCACCGTCGCCATGGATTTCGGTCGAGTGGCACTTGGCGAGGAGCTGATCCTGTACGTGTTCGGCACTCCCGGCCAGGACCGCTTCCACTTCATGTGGGACGAGCTGGTTCGCGGGGCGATCGGTGCGGTTGTCCTCGTCGACACGGACCGTCTTGACGCCTGCTTCCCCGCCGTCGACTACATGGAAGCGGCCGGTGTGCCGTTCATCGTTGCGGTCAACGCATTCGAAGGGGTCCTCCGGCATCACCCGGACGACGTCCGGGAGGCGCTGGACGTTCCGTCCCACGTGCCGGTTGTGGTCACTGACGCCAGAAACCGGGCGGCGGTCCGCGACACCATCGTCAACCTGGTCCGCCATGCGATGACGTTGGCCGCCGCAACCACGGGCTGACGCCGGCCGCCGCAACCGCCGGCTGCGCGGTCGATCATCTCCAACGGCAACTGCGCCGGTCGGCCCGAGTTTGGCGGGACCGACCGGACGTTTGCCACAGTGGGGCGATGACAAACGACATCGGCCTCCTCGACGGTCTGGCCTCGACGCGGGCCATTCGCCGGTACCGCTATGAAGCGATCCCGGAGGAGGATCTGGCAACCATCCTCTTCAGCGCGACCCGAGCCCCGACCGGCTCGAACCGGCAGGGCTTTCGGTTTGTGGTGCTGCGTGACGGACCGCAGGCGGTGACGGCAAAGGCGCTGCTGGGGGAGACGTTCCGCCGGGGCTGGACGGAGAAGCAGCGGACCGACGGGTACAACCGGGGGAGCGGCAACGACGACAACTCGTCAAAGGCCAGGATGGCCAGGTCGATGCAGCACTTCGTCGACAACTTCGAGCGGACCCCGGTGGTTGTCCTTCCGTGTATCCGCCGCCGACACCGGAACCTGCTGGACGGTGCGTCGATCTACCCCGCCTGTCAGAACCTGCTGCTCGCGGCGCGGGCGCTGGGGTACGGCGGGGTGATCACCGGCTGGCATCGCCAGGTGGAGGACGGACTGCGTGAGCTGCTGGACATCCCGGCTGACTTCGACATCGCAGCCACGATTCCGCTGGGGCGGCCGGTGGGCGGTCACGGCCCCGTCAGGCGTCGTCCAATGGCCGAGCTGGTGTTCGAGGACGGCTGGGACGAGCCGGCGCCGTGGGCGGTCGACCCGCCGGGGACCCGGTTCACCCAGGCCGGTCCACCAAAACCACCGGACGCCGGCGGCTGACGACTCAGAACGGAGCGGCGCCGATGAAGTCCAGCCCCTTCTCAAGAAAGGGGAACGCCTTCGGCAGACCGAAGTGATCGACGCCGGGGAGCGTCAGGACCTGACCGTTCGGCAGCGCATCAGCCAGCGGTTCGCCCGGACCGGCAAAGTCCTTGTCTCCGATGACCACCAGCACCGGATTGGGGATCTGCTGCAGCATGTCCGGAGTCCAGGGCGGCCGGGGCCTGCTGATGAACGCGGCCAGCGCCTTTGGGTCGTTGCCATCCGACTCGGCGAGCGACTTGAAGTGCATGTTCACCAGGTTCGACTCGTCACCCCGTCCCTCCAGTGCGTCGAGTATCGGGTTGCCCTCCCGCTCGGTGAACATCGAGCCGCCGATCCCGCCAACGACGATCCGGTCGAACCGGTCCGGGTTCTCCGCGGCCAAGGTCAGGACGATCCCCGCGCCGGCCGAGTAGCCGATGGCGTCGACCGGTCCGTCCGGCAATTCAGCGGCCACCAGGTTCTCCACCTCGGCGTATGCCGCCACGTCGTGGGGTTTTGGCGCATCGCCGTGGCCGAGGAGGTCGGGGGCGATGACCGGACGTCCGGCGTCGGTGATCAGATCGATCCAGCCGGGCTCCCGCCAGGTCCGTTGCGCCGAGGTGGTGAATCCGTGGACCAGGAGAACCGGTGTAGCCATGGAGCAAAGATAGTGTTCCCCGCCGATCCGCAGCCAGGTCACGGCCGCCCGCCGCCCGATCGGCCGGGGAGGAATCAGGCCACGGACATCTCACGCTCATCCGGGAGGGCACCCATCCCACCCGGTGGGGCCAGGGTCGAGACCTGACTGCGCCGGATGGCGCTGATGTCAGCGGTGCGATAGCTGGCCAGGCGAACACTCCACGAGTCGATCACGTGGCGGTCCTCCGGGAGGGAGAAGAACGTGGTGAGCGGTCCCTCCTGCTGGTAGGCGTCCGCCCCTTCGACCACGTCGGTTGTCTGATCGGTCAGCGTGACTGCAAACAATGCCATCGTCTTCTCCTTTCGCCACCGCCGGTTGCGGCTCCTGCTTTTACCCGTATGTCGAACATACGATCACTGGGCTGTGCGGTTCCAGAGGGGTAACCCTGTGGATTTAACGACTTATCCACAGGTCGCCGAAGCCGGTGTCCGACGACCTGTTGCCCTATCCTCTGACCGATGGAGCGGGCCAGGCAGACCACGCTGCGGGCCGACGGACTCGATCGGCCGAGACCGGACCGATTCGACTTCGGGCACGACGGATACGATCGCGCCATGGCGGCCCATCGACGGGCCCTTGCCGCAGGCGCACCGGGGTACGCCGATCCGATCACCGGCCTGTTCGTGATGACCGCGGCGTATTTGCGCGACCGGGCGTGGTGCTGTGATCGTGGATGCAGACACTGCCCGTACGAGGCCAGGGAGCCCACACCATGAGCGATCGCATCCACATCGAACGAACCGGCGGCGTTGCCGACGTCCGGCTGAACCGACCGGAGAAGATGAACGCCCTCGATCCGGCGATGTTCGCCGCGCTTGACGCCACCAGTGCGGACCTGGCAACCGACTCGTCGCTTCGATGTGTTGTGCTGTCCGGCGAAGGGCGGTCCTTCTGCGCCGGGCTGGACTTCAGCGGCTTCGAGGGTATGGCGGAGCGAGAGCCGGGGGAGCGCCGGGAGCCCACCTCCATGGAACCCGAGGATGGTCGGATCACCCATCGGGGCCAACAGGCGGTCTACGGCTGGACGTCTCTGCCGGTCCCGGTCATCGCCGCCGTGCACGGGCACGCCCTCGGCGGTGGGATCCAGCTGGCGCTCGGTGCCGACATTCGCATCGTCGCCCCGGACGCCAAGCTGTCGGTCCTGGAGATCCGCTGGGGTCTGGTACCGGATATGACCGGGACACAGGCGCTGGTGAACCTGGTCGGCCTCGACGTCGCCAAGGAGTTGACCTTCACCGGCCGAACCGTGTCTGGCGAAGAGGCGGTCGCCCTCGGCCTGTGCACCAGGGTTTCCGAAGACCCCCACGCCGAGGCGATGGCATTGGCCACCGAGATCGCCCAGAAGTCACCCGAGGCCGTCCGGGCGGCAAAACGCCTGTTCAACGACGCCCCGAAGCTGTCGACCGCAGATGGGTTCGCCCAGGAACGGGCGGAGATCGGCAAGCTGATCGGCTCGGCCAATCAGGTGGAGCAGATCACTGCGTTCTTCGAGAAGCGCCCCCCGAACTTCGTCGACCCGTCCGACTGAGGCGTGTTCTCGGACCTCTCCAACGGAACCTGTCGGTCCGGTCAGCCGCCCGGCGGTGCGCCGCGCTCCCGAAGGACCTGATTCAGCAGCTCGATCTCATCGGTGATCAATGCGTCCGCGCCCCGATCGAACAGCCGGTGCATCTCCGCTTCGTCGTTGATCGTCCAGAAGTGCACCTGGATCCCCAGTCGCTTCACCCGGCCGATCAGCCACGCGGAATCGAACGGGACGCCGTAGTTGGCGGTCGGGATCTGGAGACAGCCGTACGGCGGGGTCCACGGCAGGCCGAGGATCGCCGCAATGAGAACCTTCACCACACCGAGTGGGCCGGGGGAGGTGCAGAGTTCCGGGCCGAGCGCGGCTCGGACCCGGCCGATCCGACCCTCGGAGAACGACCCGATACAGACCCGGGGGAGGGCGTTGAAGTCCCGGATGATCTGGATCAACGGGTCGACGGCGTCATCGGCCTTCGGGTCGATGTTGAACCGGGCGTCGGGAAAAGTCTCGAGCAGGTCGACCAGCCGGGGAATCGAATGTTCACCGTCCAGCCTGACCTCGGAAAGGCGGTCCCAGTCGTAGTCGGAGATCCGACCCGGTAGACCGGCAACCCGTTCGAGCCCGTCGTCGTGGAACGCAACCAGGACCCCGTCCGCCGTTCGATGCACGTCGGTTTCCAGGTAGCGGTATCCCAGTTCGGTTGCCCTGGCGAATGCGGCGAGGGTGTTCTCCGGCGCCGGCCCGTTCCCGCCCCGGTGAGCGAACCCGAACGGTGTCTCGACGTCGAGGAAACTCCAGGCCATGGGGCCGAACCTAGCAGCCAGACGTCGGCCGCGGCCCCGTAGCCTTGGGGCGTGGGTCCGGCCGGGGAGGAGCGAATCACTGCAGCGGCGCTGCTCGGTGTTGTCGGCACGCTTTCGGTGATCATGCCCGCGTTCCTCACCGGGGCGCTTGCCGTGCAGATCCGGGACGACCTGGGGTTCGGGGAGTCCGACATCGGGTTCGCCATCGGGGCGTTCTTTGTTGGATCCGCCTGCGGCTCGGCACCCCTGGGCCGGGTGGCCGAGCGGCTCGGGCCGAAGACGGCGATCCGGCTCGGGCTGGCGGTGACCGCCATCACCAACCTGCTGATCGCCGCAACCGCGAACCGGCCGGTCGACTTCCAGGCGATCCTCATCGTCGCCGGGCTGGCCAATGCGCTGGTGCAACCGGCGATCAACCTGATGCTTGTCCGGCTTGTCCGGCCGGGCCGCCTCGGGTTTGTCATGGCGCTCAAGCAGTCCGGAATGCCGGGGGCGGCCCTGCTGGGCGGGCTTGCGGTCCCGGCGGTTGCGTTGACGATCGGGTGGCGAGCGGCCTATGTGATCGCCGCCGGCGTTGCGGCGGCGGCCGGGGCACTCACCGAAGCCGTTGCGATACGCCGGGCGACCGGTTCGCCGCCCGATGAGGAAGGCGGCTCCGAGCCGGCGCTGGAGAACGTCGGAGGACCGCAACCGGCGCTCCGGGACGCCCCGTCCCCCGCCACGGAGTCGAGCCGGGCCGCCCCGCCACCCACCCGGCCGACCCCGAACCTGGGGATCGGCATGCTCACCCTGATGGCCGCCGTCGGCGTGCTCGGCGGTGGCGCGGCGAACGTGCTCGTCGGCTATCTGGTCAGCGGTGCGGTCGCCGCCGGCGTGTCCCCGGGGTCGGCCGGGCTCCTCCTGACACTGGCCGCAGGCCTGGGGGTCACCTCCCGCCTCATCCACGGCGTGCTGGCCGACCGGTCGGCCATCGATCCGCTGACCAGGGTGGTCCAGCTTTTCCTGGTCGGATCGCTCGGTGCCGCCGGGCTGGCGGTGGACACCGGTCTCTTCTACCTGGCCGCGTCGCCGGTGGCCTTCGCTGCCGGATGGGCCTGGCCTGGGCTGTTCAACCTGGTGGTCGTCAACACAAACCGGTCGGCACCCGCCGCCGCGACCGGCCTGACCCAAACCGGGGTGTACATCGGTTCGCTCGTCGGTCCGATCGGCGCCGGCGTGCTCATCGAGCGGTCCGGGTACCGGGTGACGTGGCTCGCCACCGCCGCATCGCTACTCGGCGCCGGCCTGCTGGTCGGTCTCGTCCGGGCCGGTCTGCGGGAAACTGGAGCGACGGACAAACCATCGGTAACTTCGGACGGGAACCAACCAGCACAGGAGACCCGGTGACAGCACTGGTCAGAACCGAACAGAACGGTGCCGTCGGCACGATCATCTTCGATCATCAGGCCAAGCGGAACGCGATGACCCTGGACATGTGGGAGGCGGTTCCCGAGCTCTGCTCCCGGTTCGAGGAGGACCCGGCCATCCACACGGTCGTTATCCGGGGCGCCGGGGAGCGGGCCTTTGTCGCCGGGGCCGACATCTCCCAGTTCGGTGACCGCAAGCCGGGCCGCGGCGACTACGACCGAGCGACCGGTATGGCCTTCCGGGCCATCGAGGAACTGGCAAAACCGGTCATCGCACTGATCCACGGCGACTGCATCGGCGGCGGCCTCGCCATCGCCGCGGCGGCGGACATCCGGTACGCCGCGGACGACGCCCGCTTCGGGCTCCCACCCGCAAGGCTGGGAATCGGCTACAGCGCGGCCGGCACCGGCAAGCTTGTCGATCTCCTCGGTCCTGCCGTCACCAAGGAGATCATCTACACCGCGGACTGGTACGACGCCGAGACCGCGCTGCGCTGGGGGCTGGTGAACCGGGTGGTGCCAAAGGCCGAGCTGGACGACTTCGTCGACGCCCAGGCGACGACCATCGCCGGCCGGGCACCGCTCAGCCAGCGAGCCGCCAAGCTGGCGATCGCCGACCACCTCCGGCCACCGGACAGGCAACGGCCGGACGAGGTGACAGCGGCGATCAACGCCTGCGCGGAATCCGAGGACTATGCCGAAGGTGTGAAGGCCTTCATGGAGAAGCGGCCTCCGGTGTTCAAGGGGCGTTAGAATTCATCGGTCGCCATGGGTGTAGCCGATCGCATAAACCAACTCCTGACCGATCCGGAAGCCGGTCTCGACCGTCTCCTGGCGACCATCGCATCGATCGACCAACCCCGCCAGGTCGGCGAGGACAAATCCGGTCTCTCCGTCGAGGACCGGGTGGTCGATCAGTTGGATCAGATGGCGGACGCATGCCCGGATCCGGGAGATCCGGCCACGGTCTTCGACTACGTGTACGGGCCGCTCGGTTTCAGCGGCAACCTCGACGACTACTACAACCCGGCCAACTCGTTGATCGACCGGGTGCTCAAGCGGCGACGGGGCATTCCGCTTAGCCTGGCCGCCGTCGTCTCGGAGATCGGCAGGCGGAACGGCCGAGATCTCCGGCCCGTCGGCCTGCCGGGCCATGTCCTGCTGGGGGAGGGCCCGGACCCAACCCGCTGGTTTGACCCGTTCAACCGTGGGGTGGCGCTCGGCGTCGACGACTGTCGTGCACTGTTCGGTCGGATCCACCCGGTTGAGTCGTTCGACCGGGACATGCTGCGGCCGATGACCGGCCTCGAGGTGACGATCCGGACGCTGAACAACCTCCGGATCGCCTATGCGAAGCAGGGCGACATCGCCAAGATGATCCCGGTGCTTGAGCTTCGGGTGGAGTTGCCACCGGCCCAGATCGGGGACCGGCGGGAGTTGGCGGACCTCCTGTCCGGCCTCGGCCGGTACGACCAGGCGGGGGACCAGTACCTCCTGCTGGCCGAGGAGGACCCGGAGAACCAGGAAGCCCACGAAGCGCGCTACCAGGCATGCCGGGCCCATCAGAACTGACCGACGCGGTCACACCGGACACAAACACCACAAGCGGGAGGAACGAGCAGACGTGATAGATCGAGAGATCAAACGAAGCCTCGGCCAGATGATCAAGGGCGTGCAGATCGTTGCCGCCACCCACGATGGTCTGACCAGGGCCTACACCTCGCACTGGGTGTCCCAGATCTCGTTCGAGGAACCGATCGTCATGGCCTCGGCGAGCCCCA